>JAEUOM010000209.1 GCA_016788495.1 Accumulibacter sp.
TTGACGCACCGCCTTCCCAGACCAGGGTCCAGTGGCATGATGGCGCGTCCGCACTCGCTTACCGTTGCGGGGGCAGCAGCGGAATTGTCGTTTGGCGACGCACCGCTTTCCCGTTTGACCGCGGTCGGAGAATCCTCCCGCAGCACCTGCAACGGGGCGCATTGAAAGGGCTGCTGCAGCTGCCGCTGCGGCGCGTCAGGCGTCCTGCCGGCGGCGGCGCAGCCCGAGCAGGCCACCCAGCAGGCCGAGGCCGGCGAGCGCGATACCGGCTGGCTCCGACACGGCCCGGCGGGGTTCGGCATAGAGAAAGTCGTCCATCACGACGACGTCGTCGTTGGGGTTGCCGAGCACGCCGTTCGCGACGATGGTATTGAGGCCGGAAGTCAGACGAACCCTGCTGATCCGCTCGCCCGCACCGGCAACTGCGCCGAGGAAGCTCAACCCCTGGTTGCCGCCGGCCAGGACGGCGCGTGCGAATATCGACGACCCGCTCTCGTCGAAGAACTCCATCGTCGTCTGATTGGCCACCTCGACATCGACGAAGATGGCAGCAAACGCGCTCGTCGTGGCAGCCGTCGTCGTTCCGGGGACGAAGAAGCTGACGTCGGTGATGTTGCTGCTGACGGCGGTAAACAGGCGTTGCGCGCTGAAGGCCGCGAATTCGTTGGCGAAGCCGAACAAGATCGGAGCGCTCTGGCCGGCGTTGGCGCTGACCAGGAAACCGGCTCCCGGCGTGCTGAAGACCGCTCCGCGCGGTGAGTTGACGTTGAAGAAGTCGGCCGGCAGGGCGCTGGCGTCGGCGAAACCGTTTGGCACGCCATCCCAGTTGATCTCGCGACGAAGACCGCCGAACGACCCGTTGGCGCCGGCGTTGATGCCGCCGCCGACGGCCGCGCGAAAGTCATCGCGGGTGGGTGTGATGGCGGCGGCATTGGTGCCGGCAGCCTCGAAGACGATCAGGGCGGCTCCAGCCGCCGGGGCCAGCAGCAGGGCGGCAATTGCGCCGGCGGACTTGCAGATCAGATTCATCACTGTATTCCTTTCGCTGATGACGCGGTGGTGAGACGGCAGATGGTTCGCACTGGATGCGAACGAGTACGAAAAGCAAGAACTGGTCCCGGATCAGAAATGCTCTATCGAACAGTGTGTTGGGAAGAATCCTGGGTTGCGCGTGGCGACGGGTGTAAAGCATGCCGACGCCGCGGCGCTGGATCTGGCCCGACAGCCACCGGGCGTATCGCCCGCCTTGCCGCGCGCCCTGGCCTGCTTGCGGACCCGCGGCCCGAGGCGGTTGCCGCAGGCGAGCAGCGACGTCGCCGGTGGGCGGCCTGCTGCCGCGACGGCGTTGTTCGCCGTTCGGTCGCGGCGACCGGGGTGCCGGGGTCGCTAGCGCAGCGGCTGCCGCATGGCTGCAGGCGGATCGAGGTCGACGCGGCTGGCGCCGGTGTAGCAGAGAAAGCGCCGACCGGTGGCGCGTCCGACGAGCGTCATTGCCAGTCGCTCGGCAAGCGAATGCCCCATGGCGCTGATGCCGTTGCGCGAGACGACGATCGGCACGCGCATGCGCGCGGCCTTGATCACCATCTCGCTGGTCAGCCGGCCGGTGGTGAGCAGCAGCTTGTCGCCGCCGTCGACGGCGTGCATCGCCATCCAGCCGGCGACGGTGTCGACGGCATTGTGGCGGCCGACATCCTCGACGAAGAACAGCAGTTCGCTGCCGTGGAAGAGTGCCGTGCCGTGCACCGAGCCGGCCTCGCGGTAGACGCTGGGCTGCGCCCGCATCCGTTCGAGGGCAGCCAGCAGAGTCACCCGATCGATGCGCGCGCCGTCTACGGCCGGCTGCCGCATCGTCCCGAGGTCGGCCATCTGCTCGGCGAACATCGTTGCCTGAGCACAGCCGGTGCCGAGCACCGGGCGTACGGCGCCCGTCCGCAGTGCCTTGCTGCCGGTGGTGCCGGCGCGGGTGCGCACGGCAGCCGAGTCGACCGACCAGTCGACGGTCACCGAGGCCAGTTGTCGCCCGTCGTCGATCAGTCGCTGGTTGAGCAGGTAGCCGAGCACCAGCCACTCCGGGTACTGGCCGAGCGTCATCAGCGTCACCAGTTCGCGCTTGTCGACGTAGATCGTCAGCGGCCGTTCGTCGGGGATGCGGATCGTCCGTTCCTCGCCGGCTGCGTCGAGGACGCGAATTTCCTGCGTCAGGCTGGCCGTCGCCCGCGTCAGTCGCGGCAGTCCGGGATCGCGCTCAGTCGGCATCGGCGGCCGGCGCCGGCCGGGCGTAGCCCGCAGCCGCTTCGATCCGGCCGCCGCGGCGCAGCCGCACGGCGCAGTACTTCAGTTCGGGGATGCGGGCAGCCGGGTCGAGAGCGGCGTTGGTCAGCAGGTTGGCGGCCGCTTCGTGGTAGGCGAAGGGCATGAACACCGTGCCGGCGGGCGTGCCCGCGTCGGCGCGCGCATGCATGACCACCTCGCCGCGCCGTGACTGCACGGTGACGAGGTCGCCCGGGCGCAGCGACAGCGCGTCCATGTCGCTGCGGTTCATCGACACCGTCGCCAGCGGCTCGATCGCGTCGAGCACGCGTGTCCGCCGCGTCATGCTGCCGGTGTGCCAGTGCTCGAGCTGGCGGCCGGTGATGAGGACGAAGGGGTAGTCGGCGTCGGGCGTCTCGTCGGCGCTGACCAAGCCTGCCGGCACCAGCCGCAGACGGCCGCTGGCGGTCGGGAAGCGGTCGATGAAGACGATCGGCTGGCCGGGATCGTCGGCGTCCAGGCAGGGGTAGGTGACGCTGCCCTGCTGTTGCAGGCGCTGCCACGAGACGCCGCCGATCAGCGACGGCATGGCCTGGCGCATCTCTTCGAAGACTGCCGCGACGCCGCATTCCTCGCCCGGGTAGTGCCAGTCGAGGCCTAGTCCGCTGGCCATCCGCTGCACGATCCAGAGATCCGGGCGGGCATCGCCGGGGGGCTGCAGCACCCGCCGGCCGAGTTGCAGCATGCGGTCGGTGTTGGTGGCGGTGCCGGTCTTCTCGAGCCAGGCCGATGCCGGCAGGACGACGTCGGCCAGCCAGGCCGTTTCCGTCATGAAGAGGTCCTGGACCACGAGGTGCCGCAGGCTGGCCAGAGCCTGCCGCGCGTGATTCAGGTCGGGGTCGCTCATCGCCGGGTTCTCGCCCATGATGTACATGCCGCGCACCTTGTGCGGATCGCTGTCGGCGGCCAGTGCCAGGTTCAGGATCTCGACCACGGTGTAGCCGGGCCGGTCGTCCAGCGGCAGCCGCCAGAACTCCTCGAAGCGGCGGCGCGCGCTGGGGTCGTCGACACGTTGGTAGCCGGGGAGCATCATCGGGATCAGTCCGGCATCGCTGGCTCCCTGCACGTTGTTCTGCCCGCGCAGCGGGTGCAGACCCGATCCGGGCCTGCCGATCTGACCGGTCACCGCGCACAGGGCGATCAGGCAGCGGGCGTTGTCGGTGCCATGCACATGCTGGCTGACTCCCATGCCCCACAGGATCATCGCGCTGCGCGCACGCGCAAAGGCGCGCGCCACTTCGCGCAGCGTCGCCGCCGGGATGCCGCACACCGCGGCCATCGCCTCCGGGCTGAAGCCTCGCACCTGCGCGCGCAGCGCTTCGTAGTTCTCGACCCGCTGACGGATGAAGTCCTCGTCGGCCAGCCCTTCTTCGATGACGGTGTGGATCAGCGCATTGAGCATGGCGACATCGCTGTCGGCACGGAAGCGCAGCTCGCGCCAGGCATGGCGACCGATGTCGGTGCCGCGCGGGTCGGCGACGACGATCCTGGCGCCACGTTTGGCGGCGTTCTTCATCCAGGTGGCAGCGACCGGGTGGTTGACCGTCGGATTGCAGCCGATGAGGAAGATCAGCTCGGCATGCCGGACGTCGCTGACCGGGTTGCTGACCGCACCCGAGCCGACCGCCTCGAGCAATGCGGTGACGCTCGAGGCGTGGCAGAGACGGGTACAGTGGTCGACGTTGTTGCTGCCGAAGCCGGTCCGCACCAGCTTCTGGAAGAGATAGGCCTCCTCGTTGCTGCCCTTGGCCGAGCCGAAGCCGGCCAGCGTCCATGTGCCATGCCGCGCGCGCAGGTCCTTGAAGCGGCTGCTGGCGACGGCCAGCGCTTCCTCCCAGCTCGCCTCGCGGAAGAGCGCACGCCAGTCGTCGGGGCGGGCTGCCGCAGCGGCATCCTTGGCGGCGCCGGCGAGGCGGATCAGTGGCCGCGTCAGGCGCTGCGGGTGGTGCACGTAGTCGAGTCCGAAGCGGCCCTTGACGCACAGGCGCGAGCGGTTGGCCGGTCCGTCGCGCCCGTCGACGCCGACGATCCGCTCGTCACGCACGTGGCAGGTGATCAGGCAACCGACGCCACAGTAGGGGCATACCGAGTCTACCCGGCGGTCGACCACTTGGCTGCCGTGGCGCGAGCGGGCGCTGAGCGCGCCGGTCGGACAGACCTGCACGCACTCGCCGCAGGCGACGCAACTGCTCTCGCCCAGCGGGTCGTCGAGGTCGAAGACGATCCTCGCCGACTCGCCGCGCCAGGCGTAGCCGATGACGTCGTTGACCTGTGTCTCGCGACAGGCGCGAACGCAGCGCGTGCACTGGATGCAGGCATCCAGGTTGACGATCATCGCCGGGTGTGACCCGTCCGCCGGCGGCGGCCGGCGGACGGACGACCACTGCGGGCGGACGCGCACGCCGGCGCGGGCGGCCGCCGCCGACAGCTCGCCATGCGGCAGCGTGCCGTCGGCGTCGAGCCACCGGTGGCCGCTCTCCGGCATTTCGGCGAGCAGCAGTTCGAGCACCATGTCGCGGCTCCGGCGTGCGCGCCCGCTGCCCGCATGGACGCTCATCCCGGGCGCTGGCGCGCGGCAGCAACTGGCGGCCAGAGCCCGCTCCCCGTCGATCTCGACGAGGCACGCGCGACAGTTGCCGGCCGGCCGCAGCCCCGGCTGGTGGCACAGATGCGGGATGTCGAAGCCGTGCCGCAGGGCGGCGTCGAGGATGCTCTCGCCGGCGTGTGCCGTCAGCTCGTGGCCGTCGAGGGTGAACGCGACGGGTGTCGCGTGCTGTTCATCAGCGGCATGGCTCATCTGCGGTCGGCCGCCACTTCGCCGGGAAAATGCGTCTGCACGCTGCGCAGGACGTTCGGCGCCGCCTGCCCGAGGCCGCAGATCGACGCGTCCGCCATCACCTGCGCCAGATCGTCGAGCAGCGCGTGCTCCCAGTCGGCGGCCGCCATCAGCGCTGCCGCCCGCGCCGTGCCGACGCGGCAGGGGGTGCACTGGCCGCAGCTCTCGGCGGCGAAGAAGCGCATCATCGCCAGTGCGGCATCGCGTGCGCGGTCGTGCTGGCTGAGCACGATGACCCCGGCCGAGCCGATGAAGCTGCCGCTGGCTTGCAGCGTATCGAAATCGAGCGGCAGGTCGGCGAGCCGTGCCGGCAGGATGCCGCCGGCGGCACCGCCTGGCAGGTAGGCGTAGAGGGTGTGGCCGTCGGCCATGCCGCCGCAGTATTCGTCGACCAGCTCACGCAGCGTGATCCCCGCCGGCGCCAGCTTGACGCCGGGTTGCCGGACGCGACCGCTGACGCTGAAGCTGCGCAGACCGTGGCGGCCGTGGCGGCCGAAGCCGGCAAACCAGGCTGGCCCGCGCTCGACGATGTCGCGCACCCAGTAGAGCGTCTCGAAGTTGTGCGCCAGCGTCGGCGCGCCGAACAGCCCGCGCTGCGCGACGTACGGCGGGCGCAGACGTGGTTCGCCACGGCGGCCCTCGATGCTCTCGATCATCGCCGACTCCTCGCCACAGATGTAGGCGCCGGCACCGCGGCGCAGTTCGATTGCCGGTAGGGGGCAGGGGCCTGCCGCGACGAGGTCCGCCAGCGCTGAGGCGAGCAGGGCACGCGCCTCGTGGTACTCGTCGCGCACGTAGACATAGACGGCGGCGATGCCGACGACCTGCGCCGCGATCAGGACTCCCTCGAGAAAGCGGTGAGGGTCGCGCTCGAGCCAGGTGCGGTCTTTGAAGGTGCCCGGTTCGCCTTCGTCGATGTTCACTGCCAGCAGGCGCGGCGCTGGCTCGTCGCGCACCAGCTGCCACTTGCGGCCGGCCGGGAAGCCGGCGCCGCCGAGGCCACGCAGGCCGGAATCGTTCATCGCCTGCAGCACCCGTGCCGCCGGCAAGGCGCCACTGGCGAGCGCGGCCGCCAGTGCATAACCGCCGGTCGCCCGGTAGGTCGCGTAGTCGGCGTATGGCACCCGTGTCGGATCCTGTCCCGGCACCGGCGTCACCGCGCGCCCGGCGAGTGCCGCCGGGTCGAAGGCGGCGACTGCTCGCGGCAGCGAGCGACTCGCTGTCGGCGACGACGAACCCGTCGCCTGCCGCGAGATCTCCTGCAGCAGCGCGGCAGGCGTCGCCTGCGGCACGGCGTGCTGGCCGAGCAGCGCTGCCGGCGCCTGCTCGCAGCGACCGATGCAGGGGGCGGCGAGCAGCCGCAGGCCGGCCCCCTCGAGTTGCCGCTGCGTAGCCGCGAGCAGGTCGCCGGCACCGGCAAGCGAGCAACTGAGGCCGGTGCAGACGCGCAGCGTCAACCCGGGCGGCGGCTCGTTGTCGGCGACGATGTCGAAGTGGTGGTAGAAGCTGGCGACCTCATAGACCTCCGCCATCGGCAGTTTCATCGCCTGCGCGAGCGCCACCAAGTGACGCTCGCGCAGCGCGCCGTGGGCGTCCTGCAAGCGGTGCAGGAACTCGATCAGCAGGTCACGCCGGTAGCCCGCCGGCCCGGGGTCGCCAAGGCACCGGCGCACCTCGGCGCACGCCGCGGCATCGGCCTGTCGGCCCTTGGCGAGGTTTCGCCGGCGGTTGCGCTCGGCCGGCGCCTCGGCGTCCGCCGCCTGCGCACCGCCATCCGGGATCTTGTGCATGCGCTGACGTCAGGTGGCAATGGCGGCATTCTATACGCTCCGGCCGCTGACGTTCGGCTTCGACTGGCGGCGTTGGCCAGCGCGCGACCTGAGCGGCCATTCATCGGCACGGCGACTGCCGCCCACGTCTTCGCCAGAAGCTTGCCCTTCGTTGTCAACCGCAACCCGCAGCGGGCGTTAGTCGGCGCATGCGCGGCACGATGACCAACAACATCTCAAGAGGAGAACGACATGGGTAGCCTGAGCAACGAGTCCTTCGACCAGTTTATCGATTCACTGAAGCAGGCTGGCGTGCAGATCAGCAACGAAGACGAACTGCGCGAGCGGCTGGCGGAGGCCCAACGCTGGCGCTTCGCCTTTGCCACACTGGCCGCCAATGGCCGTCCGCTGGGAATCCGTTTCCAGGACGGCAGCAGCGGTGTCAATCAGGACGACATCCATCGCACCCTGGCCCGCTTCCAGTTCCCGGAAGTCCTGCAGAGCACCTTTGCCGCCAGCCTGCGCGCTGACCATTGATCATCGACCGCCGCCGGCTTCGTCCCGCAGCGGCCTCGTCGCACCCTCTCTCCCTTGAAGTCTGGCCGCGCCGGAAGACCGGCGCCGGCAGCCGCACGCCCGGCACGCGGCAGTGGCCAGCGGGCAGAGCGCTGGTCGTTTGCCAGCCGGGGCCGGTCCGTGGGGCTGCGCTCGCGGTGCCGTGGCGACGGTCTTTCCCTGTGTACCGACGCGAGGCGCCGGCGTCTTGCGCTCTTGCTGCGCAGCGGCGGACGTTCATGGCTGTTGAACGACGACTGCAGTGTGAGTCATAATGTCGGCATGAACGATTCCCCCCCCCAGGATCCGCGTCGGCGGTTGCGCGAGCTGCTCACCATCCCCGAGCGCGATCGCACCGACGAGCAGTGGGACGAGATCATCGAGATCGAGATCACGTTGGCGCCAGGAAACCGCGAGTCCGATCGCAACTCGGAGCGGTCCGGCGAGCGGCAGCCCGACAAGCGCCATGGTGCTGCCGGCCCGGGCCGTCGTCCCGAACAACGCAAGCCAGCAGCAAAGCCGCCGGCGCCGAGGCCGGAGCCCAGGCAGCAGGGGCCGCGGCCGGAAGCCGTGGTCGACGCGCCGGGCGAGGCGCGCGCGTCGGATGCGCGGCCACCGAGGCGGCACATCCGGCGGCCGCGGCGCCCATCGGAAACCCCCGGCGAAAGCTGAGACCGCTGGTATCCCCCGGGGCCCTGGTGGGCACTCCGCAGGCCGCACACGTTCGCCCTGTCGTCCGGGCCACTGCGGCATCATGACGGTCCACCGCCCCTGACCGGTTGCCGGGCAAGCGGCGCGGGATCACGCAGCAGCAGCGTCGGCGGCGCGAAGGGAGCGAGACGTTCGAGAAAGTCGAGCATTTCCAGCGCCGGCGAGTTGCGAAAGAATGCTGCCATCGGCGTTTCCATCCAGATTCGGTCGGCGTGTGCCCACACCTCGTGCGGCGTATCGCCAATGCCGTCTCCGTCGCGGTCGAATCCCTGGTAGCTGTCCCAGTAGTTGCCCGACCACTGATTCGCGTCCTCGCGATCACCCGCGCCGACGAGCGCCGACCACAGGTTGTGCTCGAAGCGGTTGCGCAGGACGAGATGGCCGCCCCGCTCGCCGTAGAAGCTGATGCCGGTGACGTTGTGCGCGATGCGATTGTCGATCACCGCCATGCGGTTGATCGCGTGCCTGGGCGAGTCCGACAGGATGCCGACCGCGCAATGGATGATCTCGTTGTCGTGCAGCAGCGTCGTGCCGCTTTCCTTGAGCGCGACGCCGGCGCCGCTGGCGTCGATGGCGTGCAGGATGCGGTTGCGTCGGATGATCAGTCCCTCGGAGTTGAGCGCGGTGATTCCGGACGAGTTGTCGCGCAGATGGTTCGCCTCGATCAGCGTGCGGTGGGCGAAAAGCAGGTTCATCGCGCGGCGGCTGTCGCGCACGCGGTTGCCGACGAAGCGGTTGCGCAGCGAGTTGCTCACCGTGATGTCGCGAACGCGTTGCAGGTCGTTGTTCTCGATGCGATTGTCCATGCTGTACCAGAGCCGGATGCCATCGCCGCGCTCCGCTGCGGACAGCGCCAGCGAGCGGATGCGGTTGCCGACGAGGCGGTTCCCGTTCGCTTGCTGCAGGGTGATGCCGAACAGCACCTCATCGATCAGGTTATCGGCGACCAGGTTGTCGTGCCCTTCTTCGATCAGCACACCCGAGTCGATGCGGTCGTGCGAATCGCCCGAGTTCCGCAGATGCAGCCCGCGCAGGACGACACCGCTGGCGCGCACGGTGACCACCGTTCCGTGACCGCCGCCGTCGATGGTGATTTCCCGGCGTCCGTCGATCAGGATCGGGCGGCTGATCAACACGGGTCCGGAGTAGGTTCCCGCCGGCGCCTGCACACTGCCGCCGCTCGGCGTGGCGTCGATCCAGGGTTGCAGCGATGGCGCCGGAGCGACGCTGCCTGCCCCTCCCGATGCGGCGGGGAGGACGGCCAGCAGCGTCCCGGTACAGGCGGCGGCGAACGCCAGCAGCAATCGGAGCCGTGGCGTCAGGCGGCGGACTCGCGCTGCAGCCACAGGCACTTGCCCTTGCTGGCCAGGTCGATCGCGGCCAGCAGCTTTTCGTGCTCGGCGATTTCCTCCGGGCTGGCGCGTCGGATCACCTGCGCGCGTGGCCCGCCGGCAGCAGCCGGGCGGCGGCCGGTCTCGCTGCGTTCCGCCGGCTCGTCGGCCAGATCCATGATCAGGCTTTCCTGCCCGCGGGTCATCGCCAGATAGACTTCGGCGAGAATTTCGGCGTCGAGCAGGGCCCCGTGCAGCGTGCGCTGCGAGTTGTCCACCCCGTAGCGTTCGCAGAGCGCGTTGAGGTTGTTCTTCTTGCCCGGGTGCAGTTCCTTGGCCATGCGCAGGGTGTCGCAGACACCGTGGCAGACGGTTTCGACCGGCGCCATGTCGAGCAGGGCCAGTTCCGCGTTGAGGAAGCCAAGGTCGAAACCGGCGTTGTGGATGACCAGTTCGGCGCCGCGGATGAAATCGAGGAAGTCGGCGGCGACGTCGGCAAAGCGGGGCTTGTCGAGCAGGAAATCGCAGCTGATGCCGTGCACCGCGAGGGCGCCGGCGTCGATCTCGCGTTCCGGGTTCAGGTAGCTGTGGAAATGCCGCTGCGTGAGGCGGCGGTTGCGCATCTCGACGCCGCCGATCTCGATGATGCGATGCCCGAGCTTGTGCTCGAGGCCGGTCGTTTCGGTGTCAAGGAAGATCGTTCGCATCGCTGGCTGTCGCTGTCTGCGCCCTAGCGGACAGCCGGGCTGCGCCGCAGCTCGTCCATGCCGCGATTGGCCAGCGCGTCGGCACGTTCGTTGCCGGCATTCCCGGCATGTCCCCTGACCCAGAACCACTTGATCTGATGCTCGCCGGCGAGCTCGGCGAGTCGCTGCCAGAGGTCGGCATTCTTCACCGGCTGCCGGTCGGCGGTGCGCCAGCCGTTGCGCTGCCAGTTGCGGATCCACTCGGTGATGCCCTTCTGCAGGTACTGTGAATCGCTGTGCAGGTGCACGGTCGCCGGTCGCCGGAGTGCCTCGAGGGCGCGGATCGCGGCCGTCAGCTCCATGCGGTTGTTGGTTGTTGCGGCTTCACCGCCCCACAGTTCCTTCTCGTGTTCGCCGCTCTGCAGCACGACGCCCCAGCCACCCGGTCCGGGGTTGCCGCGACAGCCGCCATCGGCGTAGATGGTCACGATGGACTCGTCACCCATGTCCGTTCGCTCCTTTCTTGCTCACCGCCGACAGCGCCTTGGGCGCCGCTCGCTGCCGTTTCCAGCTTGGCAGGATCAGCCGCATGCCATGCACGCGTTTGATCGCGCGCAGCAGGTAGACCCCACCGGCAAAGCTCCACCAGCGATGGCCGGCTGCTTCGATGAACTGCCAGCGGCGCAGCCAGCGTTCGCTCGAGCAGGGTGGCGCGTAACAGCCGAAGCTGCCGCGCTCGACCTCGAATCCCAGCAGCTGCAGCCAGTCCCGCAGGCGCCCTGGTGACAGGTAGTCGCCGTTCCAGGGAAAGCCATCCGGGCAGTCTGGCAGTTTGCGCCGCAGTCCCCACGGCGAGAACGGATTGAAGCCGGCGATGATCACTTCTCCTTCCGGGATCAGGATACGTTCGACTTCGCGCAGGATCTGGTGCGGGTCGTCATGGAACTCGAGGACGTGCGCCATGACCACCAGGTCGATGCTGTGGGCGGCAAACGGCAGCTGCCGCAGGTCGCAGAGGACGTCGACCAGGCCTGCCTCGCCGGCCACTTGCCGCAGCGGGATGCGGTTCTGCGCCAGCAGCCGGATCTCGGGCAAACCGATCTGGATCGCGTTGTAGCCGAAGAGGTCGGCAACCGCGGCATCGATGCTGGCCTGCTCCCAGGCCATGATGTAGCGTCCCTGTGGACCTTGCAGCCAGTCGCCGAAGACAGGAATTGACATTTTCTGCAGTTCTTCCAAAATTCAGCGATGTTCGACGTCATCCGTATTCCAGCTTTCAAGGATAACTACATCTGGTTGTTGCGCAAAGGCGCGGCGGCGGCTGTGGTCGATCCCGGCGACGCCGGTCCGGTGCTCGAAGTGCTCGAGCGCGAGGCGCTGTCGCTGACCGGCATTCTCGTTACCCATCACCATGCCGATCATCAAGGTGGAGTCTCCGGACTGCTGGCGCATTATCCGGCGGAGGTTTACGGTCCGGCGGCCGAGTCGATCACCGGCCTCACCAGGCCATTGCGCGGTGGCGAAACCATACGGATTCCCGCCTGCGACATCGAGTTCCGGGTGATTGCGGTGCCCGGACATACCCTGGGCCACATCGCCTATTATGGCTCAGGCAGCCTGTTCTGTGGCGACACCTTGTTCACCGGTGGTTGCGGGCGCCTGTTCGAGGGGACGGCGGCGCAGATGGCCGACTCTCTGGCCCGGCTGGCGGCGCTGCCGGATGCTACGGCGGTGTATTGCGCGCACGAATACACCCAGGCCAACCTGCGCTTTGCCCTGGCGGTTGAGCCGGGGAATCCCCTCCTGCGGCGTCGGGTGGAAGAGGTTGCCGTGGCGCGGGCCGAAGGGCGGGCGACGGTGCCGTCGACAATCGGGGTCGAGAAGGCGAGCAACCCCTTCTTGCGCTGCACCCAGCCGGAGGTGGCGGTTTCGGTCGGGCGCCGGGTAGCGGGCGTCGGCGACGCGCTGGCGGTATTCACCGCCCTGCGCGAGTGGAAGAACAGCTTCTGACTATCGTCAGTGCTGGCTCAGACGCGTACCTGGCCGTTC
>JAEUOM010000248.1 GCA_016788495.1 Accumulibacter sp.
CGATCTTGCCAGCGCGGAAGGCCGGGTCCAATTGGTCGCCGAGGCCAAACCGCTCCTCGGTCGCCTCCAGTCGAGCATGCTGCGCCTGCAACTGGTCAAGCGCCTGGCGGAACTGAGTGGGTTTTCGCAGGCAGAGGTTGAACATCTGTGTGACCTGCGGCCGGCGGTTCAATCGGCTCCCGGGCGCGCACGGCGGCAGGCGCCATCGCTGCTGCGACCACTGCTGCGTCTGCTGCTGCAGAAGCCCGGACTGGCGTCCGAGCTGCCAGTGGAGCTCCTGCCGGACAGCTCGGCGGAGGCCAACGCGGTGCGCCTGCTGTGCGAAAAAATCAGGTCGGCCCCTAGTGGAGATCTGCCGTATCCGGCATTGCTCGAGCGGCTGCAGGGCAGCGAATGCGAGGAAGTTCTTCGCGGCGCAGCCGCTGAACTAATGCACCAGCCCTTTGCCGAAGACGAGGTTGACGCCGAGTTCGCCGGAGCAGTCAGGAAGCTCCGGGAAGGCAATGACCGGCGCGCATTCCAGTTGCTGCAGGAGAAGGTGCAAAGGGTCGGTGTCGGCGGGTTGTCGAACGACGAAAAGCAACGATACCTGCGAGCCATTGGGGTCCGTAGCAGCGCTGATGGCTAGCATGTGATAAACTGTAGAGTTTTTCCAGTCCACGCTATTCGGGAATTGGTCATGGTTAGGGAAAAAGCGGTAACGACGAAGGCGGCGAAGGCCAAGGCGGCGGCAGATCTCCTGGCGCAGGCGGGAGCGCAACCGGCACCGGTAGACGACGAGACCAGGAAGACGCGTCTCAAGACGCTGATCAAGCTCGGCAAGGAGCGCGGTTTTCTCACGTACGCGGAGATCAACGACCATCTCCCCGATGACGTGGTTGATGCCGAGCAGATCGAAAGCATCATCAGCACGTTCAACGACATGGGCATCCAGGTCTATGACGAGGCGCCGGATGCCGAAACGCTGCTGATGTCTGACGCCACGCCGGCTGCAGCTGCCGATGATGCCGACGTCGAGGAGCAGGCGGAGCAGGCGTTGTCAACGGTCGACTCCGAGTTTGGCCGGACGACGGACCCGGTGCGCATGTACATGCGCGAGATGGGGTCGGTCGAGCTGCTTACGCGCGAGGGCGAGATCGAGATTGCCAAGCGCATCGAGGATGGCCTCAAGCACATGATCCAGGCCATTTCCGCGTGCCCAACGACGATTGCCGAGATCATCGCTTGTGCCGACAGGATTGCGCGTGACGAAATGCGCATCGATGAGCTGATCGACGGCCTGATCGACCCGGAGTCGGATGGCTCGCTCGAGGAGCTGGCGGAAGCGGTTGCCGTAGACGAGGAGGAGGACGAGGACGGCGCAGAAGCCATCGAGGGCGCAGCCGCCGCCGCTTCGCTGCTCAAGCTCAGGACCGAGGGTCTGGAGCGGCTGGAGTTGATCCGCGGACACTACGTCAAGGCGCAGGTGATCCTTCCCCGGCGTGGATCGCAGGACAAGACTTACCTCAAGCTGCAGCAGCAGATCTCGGAAGAGATGATGGGGATTCGCTTCACCTCGAAGACCATCGAGCGGCTCTGCGATTCGGTGCGCGCGATGGTGGAGGAAGCGCGCGCCTGCGAGCGCAAGATCCAGCGCGTCTGTGTCGACACCGTGCGCATGCCGCGCCTTCACTTCATCAAGGTCTTCCCCGGCAACGAACTGAACATCGACTGGGTCGACGCCGAAATCGCCGCCGCCGGCAAGACCTACGCAGCGGTTCTTTCGCGCAATGCGCCCAACATCAAGGAAGAGCAGCGGAAACTGCTCGCCCTGCAGGAGCGCATCGGAATCCCGCTGCGCGAGCTGAAGGACATCAACAAGCAGATGTCCACCGGTGAGGCCAAGGCGCGGCGTGCCAAGCGCGAAATGACCGAGGCCAACCTGCGGCTGGTGATCTCGATCGCCAAGAAGTACACCAACCGCGGACTGCAGTTCCTGGACCTGATCCAGGAGGGCAATATCGGCCTGATGAAGGCGGTGGACAAATTCGAGTACCGGCGCGGGTACAAGTTTTCCACCTATGCCACGTGGTGGATTCGGCAGGCGATCACGCGTTCGATCGCTGACCAGGCTCGCACCATCCGCATCCCGGTGCACATGATCGAGACGATCAACAAGATGAACCGCATTTCCCGGCAGATCCTGCAGGAAACCGGAATGGAAGCCGATCCGGCGACCCTGGCGAAGAAAATGGAGATGCCCGAGGAGAAAATCCGCAAGATCCTGAAGATCAGCAAGGAGCCGATCTCCATGGAGACGCCGATCGGTGACGACGACGACTCGCATCTTGGCGATTTCATCGAAGACCAGGCAACCCTTGCTCCGACGGAAGCAGCCCTCTACTCCAGCCTTCGCTTCATCACCAAGGACGTACTCGATACCTTGACACCGCGTGAAGCCAAGGTACTGCGCATGCGCTTCGGCATCGAAATGAACACCGACCACACGCTCGAGGAAGTGGGCAAGCAGTTCGACGTCACACGCGAGCGCATCCGTCAGATCGAGGCCAAGGCTCTCAGGAAGCTGCGTCACCCGTCCCGTTCCGACAAGTTGCGCAGCTTTCTGGACAATGGCAACAGCTAGCGTCGCTGGCGAGCGTACCGCGCCTGTGGGCGATGAACCAGACCAACCCGCAGGGGCGAACCCGACCAACCAGCAGGGGCGTTGCGGAGGTCAGAGTCGCGAACGACGGCCGCTTTCAGGAGCGGATCCGGCAGGTGATCCGCTGGCGCACACCACGCTCTGAATCTCCGGGAGCACGGCAAGACCGCCGAGGCGGGGGGCTTGCGGCTACACTTTGCGCCAACGCGCGGCGGAGGGCTTCTTGCATGGACCGACAGCAAAGCAAGGACTGGCGCCGGGTTGATCCCGATGGCCTGCAGGATCTCATCGACGCGCTGCGCGACTACGTGCCCGCCATTGAACGTGACGTCGCCCACCTGCGGGTTGCCAGTGCCGACCGCGAAGCGCTCGCCAGCCTGTTCCGCTCGCTGCACAACATCAAGGGCGACGCTGCACTCTGCCGGGTCGACATGGCGGTTGCCATGGTTCACCCGATCGAGACCCTGCTTGCGCGGGTACGCCGCAACGAGGCCCCGTTCACCGACCCGCTGGCAGAACTGGTGCTGCTGTTGGTCGATCGACTGCAGCTTGCGCTGAACCGCCTGGTCACGGGGCAGGCCTTTGCCGATCTGCAGGTCGAGCCACTGGTGCAAGGGATCGAGGATCTGGCGCAACTGGAGCCGAGCGAACTCGACGAGCGGATGTCGGCGATCATCGAAAGGCTTGCTGGCGGACTGGTCGCTCGCACTCCCAGCGCGCCGCTGCGGCCGCGCGACGATCTGGCTTTCTTTCGGTCGCTTGCCTCTTGCCTTGATGACCGCTCGCCGCGCTTCGCGGGGAGGACCGATCGCCTGGTGCGACTGGCCCTCGACACAAATGAGGAGGTGGGGGACGTCATCGACCCGGGCCAACTTGAAGCGGCCGTTTACATGCACGACATCGGGATGATGTTCCTTGCCGAGGGAGTATGGCTCAAGTCCGGCAGGATGACGGAGGAGGACACGGAGTCACTGCATCACCATCCGCTCTACGGGGCTGGTCTCCTGTCCCGGATGGCCGGTTGGTCGAAGGCAGCCGAAATGGTCGCCCAACACCACGAGACGCCCGATGGCAAGGGATATCCGCAGGGGCTGCCGGCCGCCGGCATCTGCTCTGGCGCGAGGTTGCTCGCCATCGTCGACGCCTTCGAGTCGGTCATGCTGAAACACGGCCACCGTGGCGCGAAGCGCTCGGTCTTGCTGGCAATCGCCGAGATCAACGCCTGCGACCGGCAGTTCGCGCCGGAATGGATTGCCCCGTTCAATCAGGTGGTGCGCCGCCTCCTCGAGGTCCGGTGAGCCAGGAGATCTGCGATCCGGCCCGCCGCTTCGGTGGTGTTGCCCGTGTCTACGGCGCCGACGCCCTGCTGTCCTTCCGCGACGCCCATGTCGCCGTCGTCGGCATTGGCGGTGTCGGTTCCTGGGCAGTGGAAGCGCTTGCCCGCTCGGGGGTCGGCCGGATCACCCTGATCGATCTCGACATGATCGCCGAATCGAACGTCAATCGGCAGGTGCACGCCCTTGAGGGCGAGTTCGGCAAGGCCAAGGTCAGCGCGATGGCCGGGCGCATCCGCGCCATCAACCCGCAATGCACGGTGCATGAGATCGAGGACTTCGTCACCCCGGAGAATCTCGAAGCGACGCTTGGTCGCGGCGTCGAGCATGTCATCGACGCCACCGATCAGGTGCGCACCAAGGCGGCGATGATCGCCTGGGCGAAGCGCCGCGGGTTGCCGTTGGTCACCGCTGGCGGCGCCGGCGGCCAGATCGACGCCAGCCGCATCCAGTTGGCCGACCTCGCCTGCACGATCCAGGATCCGCTGCTCGCCAGGGTTCGCTCGCTGCTGCGTCGGGACCACGGATTTCCGCGTGAAGCGAAGAAGAAGTTCGGCGTTCCCGCGGTGTTCTCCAGCGAGCCCCTGCGCCAGCCACCGCGCACCGGTGCCTGCGGTTCGCCCCAGCCACTGAGCGGCCTCGGTTGTGCGGGCTTCGGCTCGGCCGTCTGTGTCACCGCTTCCTTCGGATTCCTCGCCGCCGGCGAGGTTCTCAGGCAGCTCGCGAGCAGACCGATCGTCGCAGCGAGCCCGGGTTGAAGCCGGCGCGCGCCCGCTTCAACCCGGGCGACAGCTTGGCCCCAGGGGCTTTGACCAAGTCCGCTGCGGGGCCAATGCCCGGCGTTGCCCAATCGCTCCCGCCGCCTGCGGCGCACGCAATGCCGTGGGCAACCACGCCTGCACACGCGCCTGTACCACGGGCAGGTCTCGTCTTTCGCTCGCGCCGTCCATCCCGCCCCGCCCCTGACGGTTTCTTTACCAGCTGTCAGCCGATCAGGACGCGGTTCTTCCCCGCCTGCTTGGCAGCGTACATCGCCTCGTCTGCCCGCTTGGTGACCGATGCCTGGGTGTCGCTTGGCCGGAAATCGGTGACGCCAGCACTGAAAGTGATCAACTGGCGATCGTTGTTGTGCAGGAAGATGCGCCGGGTCAACTCGCGTTGCAGACGGACCAGGGCCGTCTGGGCGTCTTCGACCGGTGTCTCGGGCAGCACGATGATGAACTCTTCACCACCGAAGCGGGCGACCGTGTCCTGCGGTCGCATTGTCTCGCGAATCACGGTTGCCAAGTGGATCAGCGCCGCATCGCCGGCATCGTGACCCAGTGAATCGTTGAGTTTCTTGAAGTTGTCGATGTCCAGCAGCGCGACGCAAAGCGTCGACTGACGCCGTCGTGCCCGTCCCACCTCCTTCTCGAAGGCCTCCTCGAGCCCGCGCCGGTTGAGCGCACCGGTAAGCTGGTCATGGCGCACCAGAGTGCTCGCCCGCTCCAGTTCCTGCTGCAGCTCGGCAATCCGCTGCTCGGTTTCGCCAACCCGCTCGCGGGCAGCGCGCAGGTCATCGCGTGAGCGTTGCGCGTTGAGCTGGATGATCTTCGTTTCGCGAATCACTTCGTCGAGTACCTGCTCGAGCTGCGTGATGTCTTCGGCCTTGCTGATCTTCGCCGCGCAGACCTCGATCTTGTCGTGATAGTCGGAGGTCGAATCGGCAAACTCGGCCAGATGGTCGACGAAGCCGGCCAGCATCTGCTTCAGGTTTTCCCGCGCCTCATTGAGGCTGTGCTTGAGCTGACTCTGCTTGAAGATCACTTCCTTCAGACGGCTTTCGGCATCCTCGATCGAGCGAACGTTCAGCGGACCGGCGACGATGTCGCGAACGATGTCGATCTGTCCGCGCAGCCAGTGGTCCTCGACGACCAGTTCGCCAACGTTGTCGACCAACAGTTGCAGCAGCTTCAGCAGACCGGCACGCAGTTCGGCCTGGTCCTCGGTCAGCAACTCCAAGCGAAAGGCGAAGCGCTTGATGCCGGCGAGCAGATCGTCAAGGGCGCTGCGCGAGGTGGCGGTGCGCACCTTGTGGATCAGGGTCCGCGCATCTGCAGCCAGATCCGGCTCGTTGGCGAGCTGCGAGCCGATGACTGCTTCCAGAAGGTGGGCGAAAAGGTCGCGTAGCTGCGCCGACCGATCGCTTCCATCGTCCGTCGCTGCTGCGGCGCTTTCCCCCGCAGCCTCGAGCCCGATCGAGCCGGCTTCGACCGCATCGGACACCAGCAGCGGGATATCCTCGCCCGCCGGGCCGGCGGCAGACCACGATTTCACCAGGCCCTGCAGCCGTCCGAACAGCACTTCGCCACCGCTCGAACCGCCCGCCAAGACACGCTCGAGCGCTTCGCGCTTGCGGGCGACGGTGAGTCCGGCCTGCTTGCTCTCCCACTCCCGCAGGAAGTCGCCAAACAACTCGTTCCACGGCAACTCCTGCTCCCTGCCGATCTGTCGGACCAGATCGGACAGGCCGGCGCCAAGTTGCTGCCAGTTGCTCGCGGCGAACGCTTGGTCCAGCCGCCGCGCCAGCCGCTGCTGCGCCAGCGTTTCCTGCGGCAGCGACGCCAGCAGCGTCTTCAGCTCGCGCTGCGGCAGCGCTTCGACCGGCTGTGTTCCAGCGATTTCGTGGAAGAGCGCGCGGTAGTTATCGGGCGACGGCGGCAACCGGCGAACCGCCAGCAAACGCAGCGCCTCGCGTGCAATCTCCGACGGGTTGGACGGGTTGGCCATGATGTCGCACCGAAAAGTGGTCGCAGCATTCTAGCAGCGGGGGCCGGATATCGGGAAGCACCGGGGTGTGCCTCCTACGGAAGGGGTGCGGCATTGGCAAGCCGCTTCCTGCCACGGTGCGCGGTTGCCGGCGGTCGTCGGAATCCCGATCGCCCGCTCGCTCGTCCAGGGCGATCGCCGCCGCACGAATGATTGATCGATGTCAAGACCCCACGCTCTCGTCCGCGTACCCTTGTGCGTCCATGACAACCACGTCCTGAGGTCAGCGCATGAGTGCGACAGATTTGATCCAGTGGTCCGACGAGTTCAGTGTCAACATCCAGGAAGTTGACGAGCAGCACAAGGTGCTCGTCAGCCTTCTCAACGACCTGCACCGGGCGATCCGCGAGCATCACGGCAAGGCGACCTCGCGAGAAATCCTTGACCGCCTGGCCGAATATACCCGGACCCACTTCCTGCTCGAAGAAAGCCTGATGCGGCTGACGCATTACCCGGGCCTCGAGATCCACAAGCAGCAGCACCAGGACCTGATGCATCAGGTCGAGGCGTTGCAGCACAAGCTGAACACGGAAAATGCCGCGATCAGTTTCGAGCTGCTTCACTTCCTGCGCAACTGGCTGATCCAGCACATCAACGACAGCGACAAGCGTTTCGGTGTGCACTTCGAGAAGGTGGGTCTGGCCACGTACGCGCACTGGAGCAAAGACGTTGAGCGAACGATGAAGAAAAAGAAATGGTGGTGGAAGTTCTGGTAAGCCCGGAGACGAGCGCGAGGTCGTTCTCCGGCGGGCTGTCATGCCGGGCGTCCGGGTTGCGGCAGCGGGCTGGCAACCCGGAGCAGCTGTGCGACGAGGGCCGTCGCGGAGCCGGGGAGCCCGGCCTCTCTTGCCTGCAGCAGGGCCAGTGGCGCCAGCGAGCGTAGACGGATCCGACGCTTGCCCGTCCACCTTCGAAGCTGCCGGTCAGGGCGGCTGCGGCACGGTTGCCACGCCGTGTTTTATCATGCACAGGCTCTGGCGGTGGAGCAGGCAAATGACCCGGGGTGGCCAAGCGCTGCGGAAGGCATCGTGAGATGGTGTGACTCGGCTCGGCTCAGGTATAATCCGCCGCGCAGTCGTGTTGAGCCCCCGTAGCATGAAGGTCGTGCAGTTGATTTGTAATCATCAGGTCTTGGTTCGATTCCGAGTGGGGGCACCAAACGAATCAACGAGTTAGCCCGGCCACCAAGGTCTGGCTTTTTCGTTCTTGGCGGTCGTGTACCGCTGGTGTACTGAATCCTGATCAGCGCCTATCACTGTCGCGCCTTCAATCGCTGCACTTCGTGCCGGTCGGTTCATCATCGGCCGCGTGCCGTGCGCGCCGCAGCTTCGACGAGCAGGGCAGCGGGGCTATCTGGTTCGAGCAGGGCAGCGGCGCCAGCCAGGAAGCGGCGGATGGTCGGCAGGCGGTCGTCCTCGGCCGGCGGTGCGGCAGCCGGTGATTCATCGCTGAAGTCCGAGACTGCCAACACTTGATCGCCGGATAAGACGAAGTGCTCGATCAGGTTCATTTCGAGCATGGCGAACAGGATTCGGGCGCCACGGGTCGTCAGAATGTCCGTCGGGCCAGGCGTCGCGTCACTCGCCGGGTGATTGTGTGCCACGATCAGCGCCGTTGCTCCGGCCCGCAGGCCGAAGGCTGCGATCTGGCGCAGCGGGAAGCCGACACAGCGCAGGCTGCCCTCGGCGATCGTCTCGGCGGCCAGCAGGCGGCGCCGGTCGTCCAGCGCGAGGACGAGCAACGATTCGGCGGTCTGGCCAGCGAAGTTCATCTGCAGGAAGTCGTACAGGATCGCCGGTGCCGACAGGTCCACGCCGGCCCGCAGTTCATCGGCCAGGATGGTTCGCGCTCGACGAACGGCGCGCAGCTGGTTATCGGTCATCATGGTGAACTCGCACGTGTCTGACCCAGCGGTGCGCAGTCTGCAGGCAAACGCCAACGGTGCGCGCAATCTCCCGCAGAGTCTTGCCCTTGCTGCGCAGGGTTCGCGCATCCAGGCGCAGCCGGTGGTAGCGGTCGCGGTACGTCTCAACCACAGGCTTCGACGGTCGCCGCGGCCGTACCAGCACAGCGACACCCTGCACGATCAGCCGCACCGTGCGCTCTGCCAGCCCATAGCGCAGGGCCAGCTGACGGACGGTACAGCCTACCGTTTTCAGGGCGCAGATTTCCCGGTCGCGGGCTTCCTTGACGGGGCTTCTCCGGCGGCGGCGCCTCATTCGATCGCTTCCAGCCGGCGGCGCAGCTCGTCGCGCTTGCTGACCAGCGCAGCCAGGCGCAGTTCACGCTCAGCGGCCGGCATGGTCGCCGGCCACTCGACGGCCTCGGCGGCAGCCCGTACCCGATCGAGCAGCAGATCGGCGCCCACGGTGGCCAGCGTCCAGGCCTTCAGATCGGCCAGCGTGATCAGGTTGCCTTGGATTGCCCGGTGCAGCTGCCCGTCGACAGCCGGCCCGATGGCGTGCTCGTTCGCGCGCAGCTGCACGTTGCGGGCCAGGCCGACCAGCGCGTCACCGATCAGGGCTTGGACGGCGCCAGCCCGTCGCTGCAGGTCCGCGCGAAGCATGCCCAGCAGCTCGTCCCGGTCGGTCGGCAGCGCTTGCAGCGCGCGAATCTCATCATCCAGTTGGCGAATCTCGCCTTCCAGATCGGCCGGGGTCTCGTGTTTTTTCTTCATCGTCGTCATTGTTGCAGTTTCCCTTATTCACATGGCATTCCCTGAAGCGGTGCAGCGCCTCGCATTACTCCCAATTCAACCCCCCCCGGGAGTACCTTTTCGCCCGTCCTCATCCGGCACAACCAGCAGCCGCGATCGAGCCTGCAGCGCAATCAGCAGCGCCTCAGCTCGGCCGTGATGCTTGACCATCGTCAGGTGTGGGCGGGTGTGCGGCAGCACGCAGACACAAGCCTGCATGCTCGCCTCTTTCGGCGCACGTGCAGGCAGTCCGGCCTTGCGCTTCCAAGCAACGGGTGCCACCAGGCTGTACGGCAGCGCCAGGGCGCCGAGAACGCCAACGATCGAGCCCAGGGTATGCCCGAACGAGAACGCGCCCACAGCGCCCTCGCCGGGCCTTGCAGACACCCTCTCGACCAGCGTCAGCGCCGGGCCATGCTGGCGCAGCAGATCGGCCAGCGCGGCCGCGTCGATCTGCCGGCGGCCAGTCGTCGTCATGACCGTAGGCATGTCGAATACCAGGGCCTCGGCCGGGTCTTCACCGATGAACGCGACAGCGCCACTCAGGCCCGGGTCAATCCCGCACGCATTCATCATGCCGCCTTCCCCCACCAGGTCAGCCGATGCCACACTTGCCGGCAGGCTCGCACGTCGTCGGCGTTGTACCGGCGGATGCGGTCAAGGTCTTCAGCCTGCCACCACTGCAGCACCTCGCCACCGTCGCCGGCAGCCTTGGGGCTGTCGATGCCGAGTGCCCGGCACAAGCGATCGAGACTGATGTACTCCCGCGGGCTGCCGGTCCACAGCGTCATGGTGTCGCCGAAGTCGCGGCCCGTGCGACCAGCGAACGGCAGCGGGAACGGTGCCTGCACGCCATGAACCCAGCAGCGCCGGGCCAGGAAGCCCAGGTCGAAGGTGATGCAGTGCCCGATGAAGAACGGGTCGCCAGCCGGCCAGCTCTGTCCACCCGCGTCGACGATCGCCCACTTCTCGATCAGCGCTTGGATGCCAGCGAGCGCGCGCCGGATGAAGTCGCCTTCGTCCTCGGTCGTGCGGCGCACCAGCGATACCGGCTCGCTGTCGTCATCGGCAAAGCCGACAGCGACGAGTTCGCCGGCGGCGCCGTCAAGCGCTTGCTTGCGCCAGGCGGCGTCAGCTGCCGCCTCGCCCTCGGCGGCCATCCAGGCGGCGATGGTCTCGGGCTTCTTGTAGTTCGCGGGCGGTCGGATGCCTGCCCGGATGGCCTCGATGGCGCCGGCGGCCATGCTCGGCAAGGTCTCGATGTCGAGATAGATTCGGCACATGCTCTGGTCCTCAGAAAGGGATGTCGTCGTCCATCGCATCCAGCGCGGTCGGCGCCGGGGTGCGCATGGTACTGATGCGGGCTCGCCACTCGGGGCTGCCGGTGATGGTTTCCTGCAGGCTGTCGCTCAGCTGCTCGATGATCGCTGGCGAGTCGTCTGCGTCCAGGTCCAGGACAAGCGGCTTGCTGGTCAGCTCGGGCGCCACCATGCCGCGGGGCAGCGGCGATATTGACGCGATGTTGGCGTACTGCTTGCCGGCACGATCCACGTGGACGACGTTCAGCATGCACGGCGCGCCGGCCAGCTTGCGCAGGTCGAACTCCTTCAGCTCGTCGTCGGTGAATTGCCTGCCACGCCAGGCAACCAGGAATTGCCGCAGCGCGGCCTTCTCGTGCAGGCTCAGGCCGAAGCGCCGGCTGATGTGATGCGGCGTGCCGTCGGTGCGGAGCTCTGCCAGCTCCCAGCTCAACAGCACCTTGCGCTGTTGGCGGCGCTCGCCCTCATAGGTTGACTCCTGGGAGCCAAGGTCAAGGATCCTCGAGCAGCGGGCGGCGACAGCACCAGCAGGAGGCAGCTCGAAGGTTTGGGAATCGGTCGCGGATAGGGTCAGCATGTCGGTCCTCGGTGTAGTGGGGTGTCGGGTCTCGGTCTCTGGTCTCGGTCTTTTGGGTGATCGGCCTACGGGGTCACGCTTCCGGCATCCGGCAGGCCTCGGGGGGGGCCGAAGGGTTGGCAGGTGCAGACCCTTCGGCCTTCGGGGCGGTTCGATTGCCAGACCACCCCCCTCGATTGCCAAGGGGTCGACATCCGCCAACCCTTCGGCGATCGCTGGCGCTCCGGTCGATCGAAGCGCCACAGGACAGGCTGCAGATTCCCGCATGCTTTCCCGCGGGCTTTCCCGTTTCCCGCACACCTAAAGGTGTGTGCGGGAACGGGAAGGGGGGAAGCCTTCCCGAAAATCCCGAAACGGGACAAAACGGGAAAACGGGAACGGATCAGGCAAGCCATAGCCAGCCCTCGTTGTGTCCCAGGTTTCCACGTGCCACGAGTGCCCGCAGTGCGTTGGTTGCGCGCTCGCCTTGGCGCTTCTGCTCGCATAACAGGCGCCCCTTGGTTGCCGTAATGGCGTCATCCATCCGCACGCAGGGTCTTGTGATCGGGGCGCCGGCCTTGCCGAAGTCCCGGGAATCCCGCAACAGTTCGTGCAGGGCATCCAGGACAATCCGCTGATTCCCGCCTTTCGGTGGCGTCGGTTTGCCGTCGCTGGCGTCTGACGATTCGTCGGGGACAACGACGCAGCTTGTGATGGGCTCGCCGTCCTCGGGGTCGGTCCCGATCTCGACCACTTCCAGCCTGAAGCCGTGCCCGGCGGCATCCGGCCCGTCCTTGGCAAGGGCAATCTTCCACTCGCGCCGGTCGCCGTCGCGGCAAACCTCGATCGCAACGTCAACCGCGGCCGACAAGCTGGAATGCCCGCGCGGTCCCTTGCTGGCGTCTTTGCCACTGTGGTGCACGAGCAGCACCAGTCCACCAAGCGCTTCTTGCAGGGCCTTGGCGCCAGCAATCACGGCGCCCATGCTCGCGCTATCGTTCTCGTCCATGCCGGGCGCAGCCCGGTTCAGCGTGTCGATGACGAGGATCCCGGACTTGTAGCCGGCGGCCTTCGCAGCAAGTACCAGGTCGTCACGGTCTTTGCGGGACCGGATGTCGAACGGCTGCATGATCATGGCCAGGTTGCGCGGCAATGCGCCCCTGCGGGCCTGAAGCGCCCTCAGCCGTGAAGGGATCCCGGCCTCACCTTCCAGGCAGACATAGAGCACGTGGCAAGGTATCGTGCGGTATCCGAACCACGAGCGGGCGCCGGTGATCGCATCAAGCAGGTGCAGAACAAGGAATGACTTCCCACTTTTCGGCGTGCCGTACACCGTCGCCAATCCGGCAGCCGGCAGCACGTGGCGAACGCGCCACCTGGTCGCCGGCAGCGCCAGCATGTCGTCAGGCATCAGGATGCGGTATCGTGGATCCTGCGCCGGGGTAGGCTCTGGTCGGTTCTCGGTCGGCGTCGCCGGCTGCCGATCGCCCAGGCTGGCGTAGCTGTCGAGCAGCGGGTCGTCATTCGGCGGGAGGTCGTCGTCCAAGTCCACGAATGACACCCATTCGCCTTCCGTCTCCCATGCCGTTTCCTGCCAGTCATCGGCTGGCGGCGGCTTTCCGATCAGGTGATGGTGACTTGCTGAACGGTCAGGGGTCATGCCGCCTCGCCGCGCAGCAGGCGTTCAGCGGCGTCTGCCGGCCACAGCAACATGCGATTCGGTAGCTTGATGGGCTTCAGGTTGTTCCAGTGCCCCAGCCTGCAGTATCCGGCCCGGATGCTTTCCGGGCGAACGTGGAACAGAGCAGCCAGCTGTTCAGTGCTCAGACGAGCGGGAAGCGTCGCCGGTAGTTGCATGCCTATGTCCTTGCGCTTTGATCATAGGCAATGATTGTCGATGGTAGCGGTTAAGCCGCCAAGGAAAGAAAATCGGCTAAATAGGCTCCCTATTTTTTTTCCGCAGACGACAATCAGCGGCCTTTCTTCGCTGAAAATCCCGGGCGGGTTGCCCGTAAACTGCAGCTCGAAGCGCCCGCTTCTGATCTTTCTGCCCATGCCGGGGCGCCAGTACTTCGCATGCCCGGACAGGCTCCAAGAATCATCAGCAAGCTTGCTGATTGCCGGCTCGTCGAGCAGATAGGCGCCCGTGTACTCGCCGGCGTCAGCTTCGATATGCAGGCTGTTTGCGCGATCGAGATACTTGCGTGAAGCACTCTGCACACTTCGTGCGTCGGCGTAGAAGGTCGCTTCTTTCGCCTTCTCGTTAAGTTGGCTGTCGTGCAGCGTTTCGTTGACGACGACATGCTGAAACGCCTTTGCCAGGGCGGCAGCAATTTGCCAGTCCGAGCCAGGCGGCCGGCCTCGGCGCGGTTTCGGCTGCGGCTCATCCTTGAACGTGAGATTCACGCGCCCGATCTTGGCGTCGTCGTGGATGATGACCCCCGCCCACTCCTGTTCACCATCGGCGTCTTCGTGCAGCAGGTGCAGCTCCGTCTGGCCGACAGGGTAGCGAGCTTGCCCTACGGACAACGACACAGCGACCGCCATCGTCGTCAGTTTCGGCTTCTTGGGTGTGGTCATGCTGGCGCGCTCCTTCGTGCGCCCTTCGTTGGTCGGGTGCTGCGCCAGCCGGGTGAAGGTTGCCCGGTTTTCGATTGGCCGATCTAGGCGCAGCAGGAAGCGGGTAATCGTTCACACCCCCTTAAGAAAAGGCGCCAGCCTGATGATTTGTATGGCATAGTTGCGGAACTTGCAGACGACCTGACAGATGCGACACGATGCACCTGAGCAAACATGACCTGTTCCAGATGAACGACGAGTGGC
>JAEUOM010000008.1 GCA_016788495.1 Accumulibacter sp.
TCAAGCGGCTGACCGTGCTCAGCGTCATCTTCATGCCGATCAACGTCATCGCCGGCATGGGCGGCATGTCGGAGTTCTCGATGATGACCGAGGGAATCCCTTGGCCGATCGCGTACACCGGCTTCGCGTGCGCGATGGTGGCGATCGGCGCCCTGACCTACTATGGTCTGCGCCACTTCGAACGGCGCCGCATCAGCGCCCAGCAGCAGACACACCACCACGCGGACTGAGTCGCGACACGTCAGGCCTCACCAGGCGCGGAAGACCTCCGCGGCGGCGGCGACCGTCGCCGCGATGTCGTCGACCGAATGCGCCGCCGAGACGAAACCGGCCTCGAACGCCGACGGGGCGAAGTAGTGACCGGCGGCCAGCATGGCGTGGAAGAAGCGCCGGAAGTCCTGCTGCTCCGACTGCATCACCTCGGCGTAGCTTGTCGGGCAAGCGGGACGGAAGTAGATTCCGAACATGCCGCCCATCGACTGTGCCGAAAAGGGCACGCCGTGCCGCCCCGCCGCAGCGACCAGACCATCGCAGAGGCTGCGCGTGCGGGCGGCCAGCTGCTCGTGGAAACCTTCCGTCTGCAGCAGCCGCAGAGTCGTCAGGCCCGCAGCCACGGCCACCGGGTTGCCGGAGAGCGTGCCCGCCTGATACACCGGGCCGAGCGGCGCGATGCGGCTCATGATGTCGCGCCGGCCACCGAAGGCGCCGACCGGCAGGCCGCCGCCGATCACCTTGCCCAGCGTCGTCAGGTCGGGAGTGATGCCGTAGAGGCCCTGCGCTCCCTGCGGGCCGACGCGAAAGCCGGTCATCACTTCGTCGAAGATCAGCACCGCTCCGTGCCGGCTGCACTCCTCGCGCAAGGTCTGCAGGAACGGGGGGCGCGGTGCGATCAGGTTCATGTTGCCGGCGACCGGCTCGACGATGACCGCCGCGATGCGGTCGCCATGGGCGTCGAAGGCCGCGGCGACCTGCTCGCTGTCGTTGTAGTCGAGGACCATGGTGTGCTGCGCCAGATCGGCGGGAACACCGGCCGAACTCGGGTTGCCGAGGGTGAGCAGACCCGACCCGGCCTTCACCAGCAGGCTGTCGGAGTGGCCGTGGTAGCAGCCCTCGAACTTGAGCAGCAGGTCGCGGCCGGTGAAGCCGCGCGCGAGACGAATGGCGCTCATCGTCGCTTCGGTGCCGGAGCTGACCAAGCGCACCATTTCCAGCGCCGGCAACAGCTTGCAGAGAAGCTCGGCCATGTCGATCTCGCTCTCGGTCGGCGCGCCGAACGACAGGCCCGCGAGAGCTGCCTCGCGGACGGCAGCGACGACCTCGGGATGGGCATGGCCGAGAATCAGCGGCCCCCATGAGCCGACATAGTCGATGTAATTGACGCCGTCGGCGTCGGTGACGCGCGCGCCGGCACCAGCCACGAAGAAGCGCGGCGTGCCGCCGACCGAGCGAAACGCCCGCACCGGCGAATTGACGCCACCGGGGATGTGCTCTTGCGCACGTTCAAACAGTTGCTGGTTGCGGGAACTCACGTGGCTTGTCCTCGAAAAGGGTTCGGTAGGCTGCGGCACGCCCCTGCACGTCGGCGGCCGAAAACAGATCGCTGATCACCGCCAGCAGGTCGGCTCCGGCAGCCAGCAGCGGTGGCGCGTTGCCCAGCGTGATGCCGCCGATGGCACAGCTCGGCACGCCGAGTTCCCGGCGGCAGCGGGCAAACAGCGACAGCGCCGCCTGCGCCGCCAGCGGCTTGGTCGGCGACGGATATACCGCACCGAAGGCAACGTAGTCGGCTCCGGCCGCCACCGCCCCCCGCGCACGGGCGAAATCGCCGTAACATGACGCGCCGAGCAGGCAACCGGCGGGCAGCGCCTGGCGGGCGGCAGGAAGGTCGCCGTCGCTGGCCCCAAGGTGCACGCCGTCGGCCGCGACCGCCAGCGCCAGCGCCAGATCGTCGTTGATCAGCAGACGAGCGCCAAACTGGCGGCACAGCCGGCGCAGGGCATGCGCAGTCGCCAGCCGTCTGGCGGCATCGGCATCCTTGTCCCGATACTGCACGAGGCGCGCTCCGCCGCGCAGGGCCGCCTCGACCACGGTGAAATCGCCATCGGTGCCGAGCCGATCCGGGGTGATCGCGTAAAGGCCGCGCAGCGGCTGCCGTTCAGTCATCGAGCAGCGCCCGCCGCCGGCGACTGGCAAAGAAACGATCGGGAATGAACTGGCCCATGCCGGGTCGAAAGCCGGCCGCCAGCGCCCGCCAAGTGTAATCCTGCGCGGCCGCGACCGCATCTTCCACCGCCAGAGCGCAAGCCAGCTTGGCGGCAATCGCCGAGGCCAGCGTGCAACCCGAGCCATGGTAGCTGCCGGGCAGGCGCTCCCAGGCATCGCTGCGCACCAATCCGACGCCCTGCCGATAGAGCGTGTTGATCACGCGCTCGGTGTCGGCGTGCGTGCCGGTAAGCAGCACGTTCCGACATCCCAGATCGAGCAGTCTCTGCGCGCAATCGGCAAGACTGCACTGGCGCTCGTCGTCACCCTCGTCGATGCCACCTGACCGGTGCACCAGTCGACGAGCCTCCAGTGAGTTGGGGGTGAGGATCGTCGCCACGGGCAGCAACAGGGCACGCAAGCCGGCGATCATCTCGTCGTCAGCAAGCTCGTCACCGCGGCCAGACGCGAGAACGGGATCGACGATCAGCGGCAAGGCAGGATAGTCGGCGACGATGCCGGCGATCACGGCGATGTTCTCGATGCTGCCGAGAAGACCGGTCTTGAACGCCGCCACCGGCATGTCCCCGAGCAGCGTGCGCGCCTGATCCTCGACGCAGTCGGCATCGACCGCGAGCACGCTGGTGACGCCAACCGTATCCTGGACGGTCAATGCCGTCATCACCGACAAGGGATGGCAGCCCAACGCCGACAAGGTCATCAGGTCGGCCTGCATCCCCGCCCCGCCCGATGGATCGCTGGCGGCAAAGGTGAGGACGATCGGCGGCGACGACGTTGCAGAGCGCGGGTTCATGACGGGACGATGGCCTCGGCTGTCGGTGTCGGAGGAGAAACCCTTGGCATCAACACCGGGGATTGGCTAGAATCGATGCGTTTCCCCGACGATTTTACTCGAAATTCCATACACGCCATGCACAGTGACCGTTGCGAGCAGTATCAGACTTGGATGTGTCTCACTTGCGGCTTCATTTACGATGAAGCCGCCGGCCTGCCGGATGAAGGCATTCCGGCCGGCACTCGCTGGCGCGACCTGCCGATCAACTGGACCTGTCCGGAATGCGGGGCACGCAAGGAAGACTTCGAGATGGTCGAAATCTGAGCACAATGCGGTATAGTACCGGCGGCAGGAAATGACGAGGATTCCGGGGCTTGGGCAGCAGATGACGATCACCCGGAACGTACTGGAGGAGCGAGTTGGCTGAAGCGGACAAGCTGCGCGGTGTCAAGGTAATGGTTATCGACGACAGCAACACCATCCGGCGCAGCGCCGAGATCTTTCTCGTGCAGGCAGGCTGCCAGGTGTTGCTCGCCGAAGACGGTTTCGACGCGCTGGCGAAGGTGGCCGATCACCAGCCGGCGGTGATCTTCTGCGATATCGTCATGCCGAGACTGGATGGCTACCAGACCTGCGCCCTGATCAAGAAGAATCAGCGTTTTCGCTCGACGCCGGTAATCATGCTGTCGTCGCGCGACGGCCTTTTTGACCGTGCCCGTGGCCGCATGGTGGGCTCGGACCATTACCTGACGAAACCGTTCACCAAGGACAGCCTGTTGCAGACCGTCGCCGCCTTCGCGCCGGCAGCGGCCTGAACGAAGGGCAGCGTGTCCACCGGGGCGGGTACCTGCAGAGGCCAGACCCAATGACCATCAGGAAGATCCTCGTTGTTGACGATTCACCGACCGAACGCTATGTCCTCAATGAACTGCTGACCAGCAACGGTTATCAGGTCGTTACCGCAGAAAACGGGGAGGAAGGAATCGCCAAGGCGCGCAGCGAACTGCCCGACCTGATATTGATGGACGTCGTCATGCCGGGACTCAACGGCTACCAGGCGACACGGACGCTGACACGCGACCCGGCGACACGCAGCATACCGGTCATCGTGTGCACGACCAAAGGCCAGGAAACCGACAAGATCTGGGGCTTGCGCCAGGGCGCCCACGATTACATGGTCAAGCCGGTGAATGGCCAGGAGTTGCTGGCCAAGATCGCAGCCCTGTGAAACGGTAGCCGACGAATGACCAAGAAGAAGATCCGACTGCACGAGTTTCAGTCCTACCTCGCGGCGCGCCTGGCTGGCACGAGCACGCAGACCGCGGCAGGTCTGCTCGGCGTGCAGGCTGGCTCGGACTACTGGCTGGTCGACCTGGCGGATTCGGGCGAGATCGTGCCGCTGACACTGCTGACCACGGTACCGCTGACCAAACCCTGGTTCGCGGGCCTCGCCAACATACGCGGCAATCTGTACTCGGTGGTCGACCTTTCAGCCTTCGTCGGCAAGGAAGTGACGCCCCGCAACAGCAGTTCGCGGCTGCTCCTGATCGGTACCCGACATGGCAGCAACGCCGCCCTGCTGGTGAACCGCATGATCGGTCTGCGCAATGTCGACGCCCTGACTCCGGAACCCGCATCCGACGACGCCCCGGCCTGGGCACCGGAGCTCTACGCTGACAACGAAGGCCGGCGCTGGAAGAAGCTCAAGGTGCGCGAATTGCTGGCCGACGAGAAATTCATGGACATAGCCGCTTGAGCCGGCTGCAGATCACGGGGCACGTGACGACGAGTCTGGTCTTCGTCGAGGCAACGTAACCGGAGGAGGAAGATGACGTTCAAACTCAAGCTGCCGGCCTTCCTGTCCCGCCTGCAGGACGCGGCGGGTGAAACGCTGCCAACCCGCACGATTCTCGATATGGGCGCGCCGGCGAAAACGAAGCGACGGATTCCGGAGTTGCCGGCCCTGCTGCACCTGTCGCGCCTGCCGGTTGCCAAGCGGCTCCAGATCCTCGGCGGCGCCCTCGTTCTGGTCATGCTGGTGATTGCCATCGTCGTCTATCGCGACAATCGGCAGGCGGGCTACAACGCTGCCTATATCGCGACGGCTGGTGACATGCGCATGCTCTCGCAGCGGCTGGCGAAGGCGTCGAGCCTGGCCCTGCTCGGCGACCCGGCGGCCTTCAGGCAGTTGCGCGAGTCGCGCGACAGCTTCGCCAGCAACATCGAACGGCTGAGCAGCGGGGGTGAGCTGGCCTCGGGTTGGGTACCGCCGTCACCGAGCCGCGTTCAGCCACAACTGCAGGAGCTGGCGGCGGTATGGGAGAAGACCGACCGCAATGCAGGCCGCCTGCTCGAAATGGAGAAAAACCTGGTTTCACTGGGCAAGGAGGTCGCCTCGATCAACGACCGCAACCCGCAGTTGCTCGACCTGGCGGAACAACTCGCTGCAGTCAAGCTGCAGGGCAACGCCAGCACGCGTGACATCGCCGCGGCCAATCAGCTCGTGATGCTGACGCAACGGATCGCCAAGAACGCGAACGCGCTCCTGCTCGGCGACGCGATCGACCCGGAAGTCGCCTTCCTCCTTGGCAAGGACACCAATACCTTTCGCGATACCGTGCATGCCCTCGGCAAGGGCAGCGAGTCGCTGCGCATTGCCGCAACGACCGACCCCGAAGCCAGGGCGAAGCTGGTCGAACTCGATGCCAGCTTTGCCGATTACCGGACGGCGGTCGGTGGCATCCTCGGCAACATGCAGCGCCTGATCATCGCCAAGCAGGCAGGCTCGCAGATCTTCCGCGACAGTGAGGAACTCCTGCAGGTGACCGACCAGCTGGCACAGTCATACCAGGACCGGGGGCTGAACCGCGCCCTCTACGGCCTCCTGATGGTCGCGCTGATCGGCTTGGCGATTGGACTGGCCCTGCTGCTGGCAAGAACCTACCTTACCGAAAGCAAGCGGCAGGCTGAGGAAGCCGAGCGCGGCAGGCGCGAGACCGAAGCCATCAACCGGCAGAACCAGGAAGCGATCCTGCGCCTGATGAATGAACTGGGCGATCTCGCCGACGGTGACCTGACGGTAACCGCGACGGTCTCCGAGGACATCACCGGTGCCATCGCCGACTCGATCAACTACACGATCGAGGAATTGCGTCTTCTGGTTGGTCGCATCAACGATGCCGCCGGCCGCGTGACGCAGGCAACCGAACTGGCGCAGCAGACCTCGAGCGAACTGCTTGCCGCTGCCGAGCGCCAGGCGACGGAGATCAAGTCGGCCGGCCAGTCGGTCCTCGGCGTCGCGTCGACGATGACCGGCGTTTCCGGCGACGCGAAACAGTCGGCCAAGGTCGCGCGGCAGTCGCTGGCCGCCGCGGGCAAGGGGGCACAGGCCGTCGAGGACTCGATTACCGGCATGAACCGCATCCGCGAGCAGATCCAGGAGACATCCAAGCGCATCAAGCGTCTCGGCGAGTCGTCGCAGGAGATCGGCGAGATCGTCGAACTGATCTCGGACATCACCGAGCAGACCAATGTCCTGGCGCTGAACGCCGCCATCCAGGCGGCCTCCGCCGGCGAGGCGGGACGCGGTTTCACGGTCGTCGCCGAGGAGGTGCAGAGGCTCGCCGAACGCTCCGCCGAGGCGACGAAGCAGATTGGGGCGATCGTCCGGACGATCCAGACCGATACCCAGGACACGGTTTCGGCGATGGAGGAGTCGACCCGCGGCGTCGTCGAGGGCGCCCGGCTGTCCGATGCCGCTGGCCAGGCGCTGGCGGAGATCGGCGCGGTGACGAGAACACTGACCGACCTGATCGAGAACATCTCGGGCGCCACCCGCCAGGCCGCCGATTCGGCAACGAGGGTGGCGCGCAAGATGCAGGAAATCCTTCTGGTCACCGGGCAGACGACTGCCGGAACACAGAAGACGGCGACGGCGATCGGCGAACTGGCTGGCCTGGCGACCGAACTCAAGGGCTCGGTAGCCGGGTTCAAGGTCTCCTGAGTGCCTGATTGGAGAGGTTGCCCCGGATGAACGCCCCGACTGATTTCGACATCGGCCCGCTGACCTGGGTCAAGAGCGAGATAGACCTCGCACTCGAACGTGCCGACCAGGCACTGCAGGGTTTCTCTGGCGACCGTGCTGACGATCAGGGAGATCGCCAGCAGATCAGGTTCTGCCGAACGCACCTGCACCAAGTGCAGGGCGCGCTGACGATCGTCGGCCTTGACGGCGTCACGCAGGTGGCAGAGGCGATGGAGTTCCTCCTCGAAGCGCTGGAAAAGCAGGAACAGCCGGTCGATGCGGCCGCGGTCGGCCTCGTCCATCGCTGCCTGACGGCGCTCCGCCATTATCTCGACGACCTGATCAGCGGCCAGCCGAACCAGCCCCTGCGCCTGCTGCCGCTCTACCGTGAGCTGCAGGCGGCACGCGGACAGAGCCGGGTGATGGCAAGCGATCTCTTCTTTCCCGACCTGCGCGTACGCCCACCGGCGCGTAGCGCAGCGGCACAGCAGCTCGATCGCAGCGAGTTCGAGCGCCGTCTGCGGCAGCAGCGGGCCCATTTTCAACGCGGTCTGCTGGCGTGGCTGCGCGCACCGCGCGAGCGTGCCGGGGTGCCCGAGATGCTGAGCGCCGTCAAGCGCATCGAGGCCATTCAGGAGATGCCGTCGGCACGCTCCTTCTGGTGGGTGGCAACCGCCTTCCTGACCGCCCTCGGCGAAGGCGCTCTGCCTGCGGACGCCGATGCCAGGCAGCTCTGCACTCGCATCGACCTGCAGACCCGGCGCCTGCTGGAGGGTTCGAGCAACGTCGCCGAGCGCCTGATGCGCGACGCGCTGTATCTGGTCGGCATCGCCCGGAGCAGCCATCGAACCGTACAGAAGGTCAAGCAGGCCTACCGGCTGGCGGCCCTGATCGCCACCGAAGGCGCCCCGGCACCGGTCGCCGAGGATGCCGTCCGGCGCCGCCTCCGCGACGCCATTACCGCCACCGAAGAGGCTTGGAACCGTTTCTCGGCGGGTACCACGCAGGCTCTGCCCGTCTTCCGTGCCAACGCGGCAACGCTGGCGACGGTCGCCGAGGAGGTCGGGCAACCCGACTTCCTCCGCCTGACCCGGGCGATCGCCGACGTCGCCACCTTCCTTGGGCAGTCGCCTGCGCGCCACGGCGAAGCGCTGGCAATGGAGAACGCGACGGCCATCCTGCTCGCCCAGAACGCGCAGGAGAACCTCCAATACCTGGACAGCAGCTTCACGCACCAGGTCGACGTGATGGCGGCCAGAATCCGCGACTGCATCGCTGGCACGCCCTTGCCGCCCGAGTCCGAGCTGCCGGCTCTCGACGAGATGTCGCGCCAGGCACAGGAAAAGATGCTCGTCGGCCAGGTCGCGCGCGAGATCACGAACAACCTGGCGCAGATCGAGCAGGTGCTCGACGGCTTTTTTCGCGACGCCAGCAAGCGAGGCGATCTGGTGCAGCTCGATGCGCCGTTGCGGCAGGTCATCGGCGCCATGACGATGATGCGCCACGAGGGCGCAGTGGCCGTTCTGCGTCACTGCGCCGCGGAAGTCGCGCGCTTCTCCGAGCCGGCATACGAAACACAGCAAGCCGACTTCGAGCAACTGGCGGAGCAACTGTCGCTGGTCGGCTTCTTCGTCGACGCGATGCAGACGGGCGCCGCGGACTTCGAGGCTTTCGTCGGCCGCATGCGGGCAAACGGCAAACCGGCGGAGACCGAAGCCGAGGTGGCAACGGTCGAGCAGGAGGTCGAACAACAGAAGCGCGAAGCCCATGCCCTGCTCGTGGCCCTCAAGGAACAGCCCAGCGACGCCGCGCTGCGCCAGGAGGTGGCGCAGAACCTGACGGCACTGCAGAAGGACGCCGACCTGGTTGCCGACAAGGAACTGGGGCAGCAGGCCAAGCACGTACTCTCGGCGCTGGCTGCCGGCGGTGACGCGGCGCCGCAGATCGACGCGGCCATGGCCACCCTCAGGCCCGAGGTTCCGGTTGCGCCGCCGCCCTCGGCGGAAACCATCCAGCTCTCGCAGGCGACGGCGGAAGAAGTCGACGCCGAGCTGCTGGGGATCTTCCTCGAGGAAGCGGACGAGGTTCTCGGCAGCATCCACGGCAACCTGCAACTGCTCGAGCAGACACCGCATGACGTCGAGGTTCTGACCGCCCTCCGCCGCTCGGTACACACCCTCAAAGGCAGCGGCCGGATGGTCGGGCTGAAGGATCTCGGAGAAGCGGCCTGGTCGGTGGAACAGGTGTTGAACCTCTGGCTGCGACAGGAGCTGGAGGTGACACCGCAGCTCCTCGACCTCATCGGACAGGCCTCTGCCGTGTTTTCCGCCTGGGTCGAGCATCTAAAGACCGGGCTCGGCGGTCTCCCCGACGTGCGCCGCATGTGCGCGCTGGCTGCGGCCCTGTGCGGCGGCGACGAGGCCGTGCTGGCTCAACCCGGTGGCGCGGTTACCCCGGCCCGCGTCGACGGACTGGCAGGCGGCGAGGTCGCGCCGACAACGCCAGCCGTCACAGCGGGTCCGCTGACAGCGGCGGAGCGCTCCCGCCTGTCGATCGCGCCGGCATTGGTCAGCATCTTCCGGGAGGAGGCTGCGACCCACCTCGCTACCCTGCAGGGAGAGTTCTCGCTGCTCGAAGGCGACCTGACCGCACCATCGAGCCATGAAATGTACCGCGCCGCGCACACGCTCGCGGGCATCGCAGGAACCGTTGGCCTGGCAGCCATCAAGCACCTCGGCCACGCGCTGGAACTGGCTCTCGTGCGGCGCAACCATGCCGCCGATCGCGACAGTCTCGAGGCCTTCGAAACCGTCCGACAGGCGATTGCCGAACTGGCCCTGATGCTCGCCGATGTCGCCCGCGAGCACGAGCCCGAGCCGATCCCCAGCCTGCTCGTGGCCCTCGATTCGCTTTACCCGGAACTGGCCGTTGCCGAGAACGACGAAGCGGCCGCGATGCCGGACGAGGCGCAGGCGACCGCCGAGTTCACCCAGCCGGCGCCGGATGTCGTGCCGCCACCGGTCGCCCCGGCGGCGGTCGCCGCCCCGGCGGAAGTCCCGATGGTACAGGACGAGCTCGACGAGCAGCTGCTGCCGCTGTTCATCGAGGAGGCAATTGACCTCAACCAGAACATCGCGGCACAGCTGCGCGCCTGGCGCAGCAGCCCCGCCGATCCCGAGCCGGTACGCCGACTGGCACGCCTGTTCCACAGTCTCAAGGGCAGCGCGCGCATGGCTGGCGCGATGAATCTCGGCAATCTGACGCATGCGATCGAAACGCGCATGAAGGAAGCGCAGGATGACGGCGCCGCGCCGGTCGAGCTCATCGACGACATCGACAATGCTTTCGACGTGATCATCCAGCTTGTCGAAAGACTGCAGCGCGGCGAGACGGCCGATACGCCGCTCGAGATTTCCGATGCTGCAGCACTCGAGCTGGTCGGCGAAGCTGCCGCCGCCGGCGAGGCCGAGCAGGCGATCGCCAGCGTTCCTCGCCCCGAGGGACAGGAAACGGAAGCCGAAGCGGCGGCGCAGCGGACGAACCTGCGCGTTCGCGCCGACCTGATCGACCGCCTGGTCAACGAGGCGGGGGAGTTGTCGATCGCCCGCTTGCGCATCGAAGGCGAGATGCGAGGCATCAAGGCTTCGCTGCTCGACCTGACCGAGAACGTGATACGCCTGCGCCGGCAGTTGCGCGAGATCGAGATCCAGGCGGAGCTGCAGATGCAGTCGCGCACCGCCGTCACCGACGAACAGCACGCCGACTTCGATCCGCTCGAGTTCGACCGCTTCACGCGCTTCCAGGAACTGACCCGGATGATGGCCGAATCGGTAAACGACGTCGCCACCGTGCAGCAGAATCTGCTGAAGAACCTCGACGACGCCAACGCGGCGATCATCGCCCAGGCTCGACTGAATCGCGAAGTGCAGCAGGAGCTGATGTCGGTGCGCATGGTTCCGTTCGAGAGCATCGCCGATCGCCTGTATCGCATCGTTCGCCAAGCCAGCAAGGACACCGGAAAAAGGGCGAATCTCGAGATCCGCGGGGCGCAGCTCGAGCTCGACCGCAGCGTCCTCGACAAGATGCTGGCACCCCTCGAGCACGTGTTGCGCAACGCCGTGGCGCACGGACTCGAGGATGCGCCCGTGCGTCGGGCCAGGGGCAAGGCGGATATCGGCGAGATCACGCTGACGCTGGTACAGGAAGGGAACGAGGTCATCCTGTCGATCGCCGATGACGGGACCGGTCTCGACCTCGAGCGACTGCGGGAACGGGGACTTCGCTCGGGCCTGTTGAGCAGCGAGGATGCAGGCAATGCGGAGCGGGTGATCGACCTGATCTTTGCCCCGGGCATCTCGACGGCAACCCAGGTGTCGCAGCTGGCCGGTCGCGGGATCGGCATGGACGTCCTGAAGAGCGAGGTGACGAGCCTCGGCGGTCGCATCGAAGTCCTTTCCAGTGCCGGCCAGGGGACCACGTTCCGACTCTACCTGCCGCTGACCCTGGCCGTCACCAAGGCGCTCCTGGTCCGCTCGGGTACCCGCCAGTACGCCATCCCGGCCGCCATGATCGAGCAGGCGCTCGACCTCAAGGAAAAGAGTCTGGAGCGAATCCGCGACAGTCGCGAGGCTGTCTGGACCGGCAACCGCTACCCGTTCAGCTACCTGCCTCATCTTCTCGGCGAGCCGCAGGCACTGCCCGCGAAACATGCGCAGTACTGGGTTCTGCTCGTGCGCAGCGGCAGCAAGCGGGTGGCGCTGCAGGTCGACGAACTGCTGGGCAACCAGGAGATCGTGGTCAAGAACATCGGCGCCCAGCTGGCGCGGGTGATCGGCGTCGACGGCGCCACCGTCCTCGGCAACGGACAGGTCGTGCTGATCCTGAATCCGATCGCACTCGCCAGTCGCGACCACCTGCCGCCAGCGGTGTCGCCGGTACCAACGGCAAGGCAGCCCCTGGCTGCCGATCGCAGCACGGCGACGGTGCCGACGATCATCATCGTTGACGACTCGCTGACCGTGCGCAAGATCACCAGCCGGCTGCTGGCACGCGAGGGCTACCATGTGATGACCGCCAAGGACGGTGTCGACGCACTCGAGCAGATGGTCGCCGTGGTTCCCGACGTGATGCTGGTCGATATCGAGATGCCGCGCATGGATGGTTTCGAGCTGACGAGAAACGTGCGCGCCGACACGCGACTGGGAGCCGTGCCGATCATCATGATCACCTCAAGAACGGCGGACAAGCACCGGCAGTACGCGCTCGAACTCGGCGTCAACCATTATCTCGGCAAGCCCTTCCAGGAGGACGAATTGTTGCGGCTGGTCAGCGGCCACGTCCAGGAACTGCGCCACGCTTGACGACGGCGTAGCGTTGCAGGGTGCAGCGCCTCGCCTCTTCGTGGTCGACGACTGGCGCCGGCACCTCGTGACCGACACGGACGCCGCATGCGGCCTGCTCGCCGGCGCTCATGCGCCATGGCGCATGGATGAAGCGATCAGGAACGGGGGCCAGTTCAGGCAGATAGCGGCGGATGAACCTGCCGCCGGGATCGAAACGCTCGGATTGGGTAACCGGATTGAAGATACGGAAGTACGGCTGCGCATCGCAGCCGGTCGAGGCCGCCCACTGCCAGCCACCATTGTTGGCCGCGAGATCGAAATCGTTGAGCTGGCGAGCAAAATACGCCTCGCCCCGGCGCCAGTCAATACCCAGATCCTTCGTCAAAAACGACGCCACCAGCATGCGCAGCCGGTTGTGCATGTAACCGGTGCCGTTGATCTGCCGCATGGCCGCGTCGACCAGCGGATAGCCCGTCCGCCCGGCGCACCAGTCGGCGAACGCCTGCTCGGCGGCAGCGCCCTGCTCCCAGGTGATCGCGTCGTACTCCGGCCTAAACGAGCGCTCGACGACATGCGGAAAGCGGTCGAGAATCATGAAGTAGAAGTCGCGCCAGACGAGCTCGGACAACCAGGTCGCGGCACCTTCGAATCCTGGCCGCAAGGCGCCGGCAGCGACCGCCAGCGCCACCAGCTGCCGCACCGAAACCGTGCCGAAGCGCAGGTGCACCGAGAGATAGGAAACGCCCTTGACCGCCGGAAAGTCGCGCTGCTGCCGGTAGAGGTCGAGGCGACCGGCAAAGTCCTGCAGCCGCTGCTGGCCACCGGACATGCCGGGAGCGATGCCCAGGGCCCGCAACCCGGCTTCGGCGAAGCCGAGGTCGGCCAGCGCAGGCACGCCGGCCGCCATCGGCGATGCGACGAGGCGCCCGCCATGTCCGCTGTGCGGCTGCCAATCATCCTCGGTCAACCGCTTCAGCCACGCGTTCCGGTATGGGGTGAAGACGGTATGAGGCCGCCCCGCCTGAGTCAGGACCTCGTCGCCGTCGAACACCGCCTGGTCCTTGAACAATTCGAAACCAACGCCGTGCCGGTGCAGCGCCGCCGCCACCGCTGCGTCACGTTGCCGGGCCTGCGGCTCGTAATCCCGGTTGGCGAACACCGCCGTCACACCGAGTTCGCGCGCCAGCCGAGGTATTTCGTCGCGCGGCCAACCATGCCGGACGACCAGCGCGCCGCCGCGCGCCCGCAGCGCGTGGTCGAGTTCGAGCAACGACCCGTGGATGAACTCGACGCGCCGATCAGCCGTTTGGCGCAGCGGATCGATGATCTCGCGATCGAAGATGAAGGCGCAATGAACCGACCTCGCACGTCGCAACGCCTCGCACAAGGCCGCCTGATCGCCATCCCGCAGATCGCGCCGAAACCAGACAAGAATGGAGTCCACCGCCGATTACCTTTGTGTCGGCCGCCCGTGCCGATTAGAATGACAACATGCAAAGCGTCGATCTGACCGATCATTTTCTCATTGCCATGCCGGCAATGGTGGACTCATATTTCGCCAAGTCGCTCGTTTATATTGCCGAGCACAACCCACGCGGAGCACTTGGGCTGATCGTCAACCGGCCCATCGACCTGAGCCTCGGCAGCCTGCTCGACAAGATCGACGTGCCGCTGCAGGCGGAGGGAATCGCCAATCTGCCGGTGTTCTTCGGCGGCCCGGTGCAGACCGACCGGGGCTTCGTACTGCACCGCCCGGTTGGCCACTGGCAGTCCACTTTGGTGGTCAATCAGGACGTCGGTCTGACCAGTTCCCGCGACATCCTGCAGGCGGTGGCTCTGCGCGGGCAGCCACGCGACCTCATGGTCACGCTCGGCTACGCCGGCTGGTCCGCCGGCCAGATCGAGCACGAACTGGCTCAGAATGCATGGCTGACGGTACCTGCGCAGCTGCACATCCTGTTCGAACTGCCCTACGAGGAACGGCTCCCCTCGGCACTCGAACTGCTCGGCGTCAGCCTGACCAACCTCGTCGATGAAGCCGGGCATGCCTGAGGCGGCTGCGAGACCGCGGGGCACGGTCCTCGCTTTCGATTTTGGCGAGAAGCGGATCGGAGTGGCGGTTGGTGACGGGCAACTGCGACAGGCGCATCCGCTGACGACGATCGATGCCGAAGCGAGCAACGCGCGCTTTGCCGCCATCGCCGAGCTGATCGCAGAATGGCAGCCGGACAGTCTCGTCGTTGGCCAACCGCTCGCGCTCGACGGCACGCCGCATGCCATGACCGCGCGTTGCGCACGCTTTGCCAACCAGTTGCGCGGTCGCTTTGGCCTCGTCGTCGAGCACGCCGATGAGCGTCTGACATCGGCGGACGCCGCCGCCCGACTGCGCGCCGCCGGACACGGCGCCCGCCAGGCACGCCGGCACCTCGATGCCGTCGCCGCACAGCTGATCCTGCAGGGCCACTTCGATGCCACTGCCGAAGGCGATCATGCCGCCCGCTGGGCGGTTGTGAAGGAATCGTCGCGAGCAGGCCGGGATGCAGGGCGCGAGCGAGCGAACGACGAGACAGATCAGATGGATGGGCGAGGAGTGAGCGAGTGAGCAACGCCGTCGATCGGTCGTACAGTAGATTTCTTCACAACCTCTGAGCCAACCCGGAAACTCGGATGAACGCCCACAAGACACCCCTTGCCATCGAGTTACCTGATGCCGAAGCACTTTGCGTTCACCTTGCCGAACTGATCCGGCCACGCCTGCAGCCAGATACGGTCGTCGTCGGCATCCACAGCGGAGGCGCCTGGGTTGCCCAGCGCCTGCACACGCTGCTCGGGCTGGATAGCGAGATCGGCCTGATCGACGTTTCCTTCTACCGCGACGATTACCGCGCGCGCGGTCTGCATCCGCGGGTGAAGCCAAGCTCGATTCCTTTCGATGTCGAGGGCCGCACACTGATCCTGGTCGACGACGTCCTCTATACCGGCCGCACGACTCGCGCAGCGATCAACGAGCTTTTCGATTATGGCCGTCCGGCGAGGATTCAGCTTGCCGTCCTCGCCGACCGCGGCAGCCGCCAGCTCCCCATCTGTGCCGACTTCTGCCCATGGCGAGTCGATCTCGATCCGTCCTCCGAACTGGTTCTCTCGCTGGATGACAGCGGACGACTGCAGTGGAGCCTGGACGAGCATGCGTAATCCCCAACTCAACGCCAACGGCGAACTGACCCACCTGCTGTCGATCGAGGGTCTGCCGCGCGAGGTGATCACGCAGATTCTCGACACCGCGTCGAGCTTCCTCAAGGTTTCCCACCGGGACGTCAAGAAGGTACCCCTGTTGCGCGGCAAGAGCGTTTTCAACGTCTTCTTCGAGAACTCGACGCGCACGCGCACCACCTTCGAGATCGCTGCCAAGCGCCTTTCGGCGGACGTCATCAACCTCGACGTCACCCGTTCATCGACCGCGAAAGGCGAAACCCTGCTCGACACGGTCGACAATCTGGTGGCCATGCACGCCGACATGTTCGTTGTCAGGCATGCAGCCAGTGGCGCTCCGCACCTGATCGCCGACCACCTCCGCCGCCTCGGGCGCGAGGATGTGCATGTCGTCAACGCCGGCGACGGGCGTCATGCCCACCCGACGCAAGGCCTTCTCGACATGTACACCATTCGCCATTACAAGAAGGAGTTCGCCAACCTTGTGGTGGCGATCGTCGGCGACATCCAGCATTCGCGCGTGGCGCGCTCGGACCTTCACGCCCTGACCACGCTCGGCGCCGCCGAGGTGCGCGCGGTCGGCCCGAAGACGCTGCTGCCGACGGCCATCGAGAAGATGGGCGTGCGCGTCTGTCACGACCTTTGCAGCGGCATCCGCGATTGCGATGTGGTGATCATGCTCCGCCTGCAGAACGAGCGCATGAACGGTGCCCTGCTGCCATCGGCGCGCGAGTACTTCCGCTGTTACGGGCTGACGCCGACGGTCCTGGCGCTTGCGCGGCCGGATGCCATCGTGATGCATCCGGGACCGATGAATCGCGGCGTCGAGATCGACTCCGACGTAGCCGATGGACCGCAGGCCGTGATCCTGCCACAGGTGACCTTCGGTATCGCCGTGCGCATGGCGGTGATGGGCATCCTGGCAGGGAACTGAGGCATGAACGAGCAAACGCTGCAGATCCGCAACGGCCGTCTGGTTGATCCGGCCAACGGGGTGGACGCACGACTCGACCTGTTCATTGTCGGTGGCCACATCGCCGCAATCGGCCAGCCGCCGCCAGGCTTCACGGCGCAGCGCATCATCGACGCCGGCGGCCTGATCGTTTGCCCGGGCCTGGTCGACCTGTCGGCCCGTCTGGGCGCCATCGAGCCCGAGCTGCTGGCAGCCGTGGCCGGCGGCGTCACCTCGCTCGCCTGCCCACCCGACAGCAAGCCGCCGCTCGACGAGCCGGGACTGGTCGAGAGACTGGTCAGGCGCACCGAAACCCTCGGCCTGGCGCGCGTCTATCCGATCGGCGCCCTGACCGAGCAGCTCGCCGGCGAGCGGCTGGCCGAGATGAACGGCCTGGCACGGGCCGGCTGCATCGCCTTCTCGCAGGCCAAGCGGGCGGTCGCCGACACGCAGATCCTGCTGCGTGCAATGCAGTATGCAGCGACCTTTGGCTATGCTGTTCGGCTGCGTCCGCAGGATGACTTTCTTGCCCGCGACGGCGTCGCGCACGATGGTGAAGTCGCGTCTCGGCTTGGCCTGACCGGCATCCCGGTGGTTGCCGAAAGCATCGCCACGGCGACTGCCCTGCAACTGGCCGCGCACACCGGCGTACGCCTGCACCTGTCACGCATCTCGTCGGCAGCGGCGATCGGCCTCGTGCGCGCGGCCAGGGACGCCGGCATGGCGGTCAGCTGCGACGTCGCCGTGCACCACCTGCACCTGTCCGAGATGGACATCGGCTTTTTCGACAGCAATGCACGCTTTGACCCGCCGCTGCGTTCGGCCAGCGACCGCGACGCACTGCGCAGCGCGGTCGCCGACGGCCTGGCGGCGATCTGTTCCGACCACACCCCGATCGATGCAGACGGCAAGCAACTGCCGTTTGCCGAGGCTCTGCCCGGTGCCACCGCTCTCGAGCTGCTGCTGCCGTTGACCCTGCTCTGGGCGGCGCAGTCCCGCCTGCCCCTGCTGTCGGCCCTCGCCCGCATCACCTCGGATGCGGCGGCGATCCTCGGCGTCGCAGCAGGTTCTCTTGGCGTCGGCGACGCGGCCGACCTGTGCATCTTCGATCCCGACGAATCCTGGCGCGTCACTCCCGAAGCCTTGCGCAGCCAGGGCAAGCACACGCCTTATCTCGGCTACGAGCTCAGCGGCCGCGTCCACCTGACGCTGGTCGGCGGCAGGGTGGTCTTCGAGGGCTGAAGCGCCCAGCAACGCACCCGCAGCAGCGGTCTCATCCGCCGAGCAGGCGTAGCACGGCGTCGGCTGGTGGGTCGCTGACCAGCAACAGCTTGCGCCGAGACTTCTCACCGCTGCGGATGGCCACCGCCGCTCGCGGCACGTCCAGGCGATGCGCGATCAGCTCGACCAAGGCCGCGTTCGCGCGGCCATCGACGGCCGCTGCCGCGAGGCGAATCTTCAGGGCATCACCATGCTCGCCGGCCACCTCGCTGCGCTTCGCCCCCGGCTGGACATGCACCGTCAGGCTCAGCATCCGCGCAGCCTGCCGCGCCCAATCGCTCACGGCTTACAGGAACATGAGCAGCAGCTGCGCGCACACGATGGCGATCAGCGGTGACAGGTCGACGCCGCCGATGGTCGGCAGCACGCGCTGAATCGGTCGCAGGACCGGCCGGGTCAGTTGCGATAGCGGCTGCCCGATGGGGGAATACGGGCTGATCCAGGACAGCACGGCCTGCAGCAGCAGCGCCGCAATCAGCAGGTAGATGGCAAGGCGCAGCGTGGCAAGGAGACCATACCAGAAGACGAGCGGCAGCCACACCCCGGCGGGAGCGCCGTCAACGCCCCCACGCACGAGGAGCACCGCCCCTGCGTACACGACCTGCAACAGGTATGCCGGCAGCAGGCTGGCCAGGTCAAGGCCGTAGAACCCGGGCAGGGCCCGGCGCAGCGGCCTGACGAGCCAGTTGCTCAGCTCGACGACGAAGGTGCCGAGCTGATTGTTGAAGGACACCCGGCAGGCCTGCATGAAGAAGCGCAGCAGCAACGCGACGGTCAGGAAGGACAACAACGCGTCGAGCAGGAAGAGACCGGCCGCAGCGATCATCAGCCATCCTGACCCAGCAGCTCACCGAGTTCGCGGCCGCGCGAGTTGGCAGCAAGCACGCCGGCGATGAAGCCTTCCTTGACACAGCGCTGCTCCATGGTCCGCAGCGCGGCCTCGGTCGTGCCGCCCTTCGAAGTCACTCGCTCGCGCAGTACACAGGCCGCCTCGTCGGACTGGGCAGCGAGCCTGGCCGCACCGAGAACCGTATCGATCGACAGCTGCCGCGCCTGCGCGGACGTCAGGCCGAGGTCGCCGGCCGCCTGCTGCAGCGCCTCGATGAAAAGGAAGACGTACGCCGGACCACTCCCAGAGATGGCCGTCACCGCGTCCATCTTCTCCTCGTCGGCAATCCAGAGGGTGCTGCCGACGGCCTGCAGGATCCGCTCCGCGCCCAGCCTCTCGGCCATCGAGACGGCGGTCATCGCACACAACCCCGTCACCCCGGCGCCGATCAGCGCGGGCGTGTTGGGCATTGCACGGACGATCTTGCCATAGCCACCGAGCCAGCGCGAGACATCCGCCAGTCGCAGACCGGCGGCGATGCTGATGACCAGCTGCTGCCTGAGGAACGGCAGCAGCGGCGAACAGGCTTCCCGCATCTGCTGCGGTTTCACCGACAGCAGGATGGCGTCGCAATCGAGGGCGACCGCACTGGCTTCCTCATAGCAGCGCACGCCGTAGGCCAGACGCAGCTTGGCGCGCCCCTGCGCGCCCAGCTCGATGACCGCGATGTCCGACGCTGCGAAGCCGGTTTTCACCAGCCCGCCAATCAGTGCATTCGCCATGTTGCCACCACCAAGGAACGTGATCTTCATCGTCTCTCACCAAAAATTGCCGTACCCACCCGCAGCAGGGTCGCGCCTTCTGCAATGGCCGCTTCGAGATCGTGCGACATGCCCATCGACAGGCAATCCAGCGACAATCCATCGGCTCGCAAACGCTGACAAAGTTCCCCCAGGCGGCGGAATGCGCGGCGCTGCTCGGCGAAGTCGTTGGTCGCCGCCGGAATCGCCATCAGGCCGCGCAGGCGGATTCCGGGCAGCGCCGCGACCGCCCGCGCCAGCGGCAGCAGGGCGGCCGGCGAAACGCCACCCTTGCTCGCCTCACCACTGATGTTGACCTGCAGACAGACCGACAGCCCGGGCTTCGTCGCCGGGCGTTGCGCGGAGAGCCGCTGGGCAACCCGCAGCTCATCGACGGAGTGCACCCAGTCGAAGGACTCTGCCACCAGGCGGGTCTTGTTGGCCTGCAGCGCACCGATGAAATGCCACTCGATCGGCAGGTCGCGCAGTTCATCGATCTTGCCGAGCGCTTCCTGCACATAGCTCTCGCCGAAGGCTTTCTGGCCGGTGGCGGCCAGCTCGCGCAGCGCGGCCGCTGGCCAGCCCTTGCTCACGGCGAGCAGCTGGATGGCAACCGGGTCGCGACCGTAAAGCTGCGCGGCATCGGCGATTCGCGCGCGTACGGCTTGCAGCTTGGCAGAAAGTGTGGTCATAATCGGGCGTCGCGCAGGTTGTTCCCAGTATAACACCGCGCCCTGCCCACCGCCCGAGGACCGAACCGGATGGACATCACCGAACTGCTGGCTTTCAGCGTCAAGAACAAGGCTTCCGATCTCCATCTC
>JAEUOM010000030.1 GCA_016788495.1 Accumulibacter sp.
AGGGCCAGCAGTTCAGGTTCCGCCAGCGCGCATACCTTTACCGTCCATTGGCTCATAGTATAGCCTTTCTGCTATTGTCTGATGTACCGTCAGGCGGCGTTGATCACGCGGAATCCGGGCCGCGCGTCGTCCGTGGGCTGCCCGATCCCTGCTTGTTCCAGAATCCAGCCTTCGATCTTGGTGTGCCACATGCGCAGCAAGTCGAGCGGGCGCACGCGATAATGCTTCTCGGCGGTCGCCGACGGCTTGTGGCCCATGATCTGCGCGGATACGCCGGCCGGACACTCTACCCACTCCGCCAGCGTGCCGAAGGATCGGCGCAGACCGTGGATCGAGAGTGCAGGCAGGCCGGCGGTGGTCACTGCCTTGTTGTGCTGAATGCGCGGCTCCTGAAGCCTTCCAGATGCCGCTGTGACGCTGCTGAACACCCATTCATTGCGACGAGGTAGTGCGGCCAGCAGCGACGCGACGTATGGCGTCAGCGGGATCGTGCGCTCGCCGTCGACCTTGTCCTTGATGGTCATGGACCGCCACTGAAAGTCCACGTCTTCCCAGCGGATACCGGCCACCTCTTCGCGGCGGGCACCTGTCAACAGCGCGGTCTGGAGATAGGCAGCGATGACCGGATTCCCGATCCGGCCGACGGCGGCGAACCATGCCGGCAACTGCTCGCGTTGCAGGCAGTCGTCCTTGGCAATCTTCTTCGGCAATTCGTCCTTTGCCATGCGCGTGATGCAAGCGTCGGCGCGGACTTGGTCGCGGTACTCGGGGCGGTCGCTGCACCAGTTGAGGAAGGCGCGCAGCAGAGCGAAGGAAAGGCGGGCATAGGTCGGGCGGTGCGTCGCCTCGTCCTTGAGCCATGCGCGGACGCAATCAGCGTCAATCTGCTCCAGCGGAAGTGCCAGCAGCGGGCGCAGGATGCCCGGCAACGTCTTGTCACTCTCGCCGGGCCGGCGGCCTTGGGTGCGCAGTTCGCCACCTTCCTTGACGACGGTTTCGTGTTCAAGAAGGTGTCTGGCGCTCCAGTTCGCGCGGCGCGCTTCGATGTACTTTTGCCATGCTTCCATTGCTGGCGTAGCGATGCGCTCCAACTCGACCTTCTTCGCTTCCTCCTCGGCAATCTTGGCAGCGGCGGCGGCGATGCGGTCGCGCTTCTCTTGGCGCGGGTCCATCCCCTGGTCGATCATCGTTTGCAGCCGGCGCGCTTCGTCGCGGGCTGCCGCGAGTGTCCATGCCCGAACGTCGCCGATGGTCACGCGGACCGTCTGCCGGTTCAGCTTGGATTCAAAGATGAACGACTTGGCGCCAGCGGTCACACGAACGGCCAGCCGCGGCGCGTCGGTGTCCCAGGTGAAGGATTGCCCGGCGCCCTCGGGCAGGGTCAAGCGGCGGATGCGGTCGGGTGTCAGGCGTTCGCGGTTCATGTCATCGTCTCCCGGTTTGGCTACATGGGCGATTCCGTGTAGCCACCATGTAGCCATTTTACAGCAACCCGGTTCAACATCAAGCAACGCTTGTTTTTATCATGTTCCTGTTTACAATGGTTTTTGCTACAGTTAGTGCATACCCTTCAACGTCGAAAAACGGCTAGAAGTTCAGATTCGCAATCAGAAGGTCGGCGGTTCGATCCCGCCTGTCTCCACCAAGAAATCAAGCACTTAGCCCGGTCAAATGATCGGGCTTTCTGCTTTCTGGTTCTTCGGTAAGCACGTGGTAAGCAGCTTTGGCCAATCCACATCAACGCGCCCAAGGTAGCACCCGCGGTGGCAGACGCTAGGCCACTCGCAGCTCGGGATCATCGGCCCCTTCGTTGTCGCGCAGCTAGCCCGTTGACGTTGCTAGCCAAATCGCCCGACCTACCTTGTCCGTGCGTAGCTCAACAAGACGGCGCCTTTTGGTTGCGCTGATTCTGCTTGCCAGCCTCGCTGCCGACGCGGAAAGGCAGACCGGTCGTCATCGCCGGCGACAGAGCGGTCCCCGGTGAACACGCGCTGAAGCGCGGCCGAGGTCGCCTACTCGCTGGACGACTGCGACACGCGAGTGCTGCTGGTGGACGACCACTGCGCGCCAATGGTGGCCGATCTGCGCGCCAGGAGCCGCAGCCTGGCGACGCGCATCCACCGGGGCGACAACCCCACGCCCGCAGGAAAGCTGCCATACGAGGCGCTGATCGAGCGCCACAGCGCGGTGACCGATGCCCGCCGAGGCGGCAAGGATCTCGCCGGTGGCTTCTATGCCGGCCGCACCACAGGCGTTCCCAAGAGTGTGATGCTCTCGCGAACACGCTCGACTTCCTCATCCGGCTGCTGGACGGACCCTTTCGGTCGAAGTTCAAGCAACCCCTGATCATCGACAACCGGCCGGGCACGCGCGGCAACATCGCCGCCGCGGCAGTGGCAAGGTCAACGCCTGATGGCTACACGCTGCTGGTCACGGCGGACACCGTGGTCACCAGCAACCCGCGCCTGTATCAAGAGCTGGAGTTCAAGGCTGACAGGGAGCTGGTGCCGGTCATCTATCTGGCGAATACGAGCCAGACCCTGGTGTGCCATTCTTCGCTGCCGGTCAGGTCAGTGGCGGATCGGATGACCTACGCCAGGTCGCACGACGTGTCCTATGCATCGGGTGGCAAGGGCGCCCCTGTCCACTGGATGTTCCAGGCAGCCACCGGGCTGCGCATGACGCACGGCCCCTACAAGGGGCCCAATGCTGCCATGCAGGGCATGATCGAGGGTCACGTGCAGTGCGGCTTCCTGTCCATGGCGGTCGTCATGCCCCATGTCAAGAGCGGCAGGCTGAAAGTTCTGGCGGTCACCACCGCCAGGCGTTTGCCCAATGGCATGGAGTTGCCGACGATGAGTGAGGCCGGCATTACAGGCTACGAAGCGACGTTCGGTGACTTGGTGCTGGCGCCCAGGGGTACACCACCGCACGTCGTCGCCACCTTGAACGAGACCTTCATCGCAGTGCTTGCGCATTGAGCGGGATGATCGGTGCCAGCGTGCCGCCGCCCCGGCCAAGCGTCGTATGGCTCGCCGATTTGCTTGGCAGGTTGACTTCCCAAAGCGGCCGCGCTGTCGTCATTGGCTGAGCCGGTGTTGCGACTGCTCCACTGGAATGGCTGCCGGCCGAGGAAGTGAGTTCTCCGGCTGCCGGAATGGCGCGTATGATTCAGCGTCAGAGCGACTGCCCAGCCAAGGAGGAGAGCGACCGATGAAGGCAGCTTGGACGACCCTCGACGCCGTACGGCGGCCGGTGGTGCCCGCAGCGGGCGGGCAACCGGTGCCGTGCCAGTACGACCCCGGGGTTGCGGCATGACCACCTGGTGGGGCACGGAGAGCCTCGACGGCAACCCGGCGGACCGTGCTTCGGCCCTCGGTGCGATCGATGTGCACCTGTTCGGTGAAGGGCGGCATTACCGTACCTACGAGCAGCTCGGCGCCCACATCGTGCGGCGCGGCGACGAGCACGGTGTCCGCTTCGCGGTGTGGGCGCCGAACGCGCGCGGGGTCAGCGTCGTCGGCGACTTCAACCACTGGGATGGCCACTGCCATCCGATGCGCGCACGCGGCAAGTCGGGCATCTGGGAGCTGTTCATCGCCGGACAGGGCCAGGGAACAACCTACAAGTACGAGATCCGCACGGCAACCGGTACGCTGACGCAGAAGACCGATCCGCAGGGCTTTTATGCCGAGAAGCGTCCGCAGACTGCCTCGATCGTCTGGGACACCGGCTTCGGCGCCCGCGGACTGTGGGGCGACGCCGAATGGATGGGCGGTCGCGGCCGGAGCAATCCCCTGCAGCGGCCGATGTCGATCCACGAGGCGCATCTCGGGTCGTGGGCGCGCGTTCCCGGCAGTAACGGCTACCTGAGCTATCGCGATCTCGCTGGCCCGCTCGTTGCCTATCTGCAACGGCAAGGTTACACGCACATCGAACTGCTGCCGATCACCGAACATCACCTGGACGCATCGTGGGGCTATCAGGTCAGCGGCATGTTCGCGCCCACCAGCCGCTTCGGGACTCCCGACGATTTCCAGTACTTCGTGGACCAGATGCATCGCAACGGCATCGGCGTCATCCTAGACTGGGTCCCGGCACACTTTCCCAAGAACGACTGCGGGCTGATCAGGTTCGATGGCACCGCCCTTTACGAGTACGCTGACGACCGGATGGGCGAGCACCGGACGTGGGGCACCAAGGTCTTCAACTTCAGGCGCAAACAGGTCGTGCAGTTCCTGATCAACAGCGCGCTCTTCTGGCTGGACCGCTACCACATCGACGGACTGCGGGTCGATGCGGTATCGGCCATGCTCTATCGCGATTACGAGCGCCAGGACTGGCTGCCCAACGAGCACGGCGGCCGCGAGAACCTGGAAGCGATCGACTTCCTTCGCCGCCTGAACGAAAAGGTGTACGAGCTGCACCCCGGCGTCGTCACCATCGCCGAGGAGTCAACGGCCTTCCCGATGGTCAGCCGCCCCACCTACCTCGGTGGCCTCGGCTTCACCTTCAAGTGGAACATGGGCTGGATGCACGATACGCTCGACTACATCGCCCATGATCCCGTCCACCGCAAGTACCACCACCAGAAGCTGACCTTCGGCCTGATGTACGCGTTCAACGAGAACTTCATCCTGCCGATCTCGCACGACGAAGTCGTCCACCTGAAAAAGGCGATGCTCGCCAAGATGCCCGGCGACCAATGGCAGAAGTTCGCCAACCTGCGCCTGTACTACGGCTTCATGTGGACGCATCCGGGCAAGAAGCTGCTCTTCATGGGCCAGGACTTCGGTCAGTGGCGCGAATGGAGCGAGGATCGCAGCCTCGACTGGCACCTGACCGAAGCCGGCGGCGCGCCGCACGACCGCGAGCCGCATCTGCGGCTGCAGGACTGGCTTGCCGACCTCAACTGGCTCTACACCAGCGAACCGGCTCTGTACGAGCAGGATTGCGAGCGCCAGGGCTTCGAGTGGATCGATGCCTCCGACTGGGAGCACAGCGTCCTCTCGTACATCCGGCGCGCCAGGAATCGCGATGACTGTCTGCTCGTCGTCGCCAACTTCACGCCACTCGTGCGCCAGTGCTATCGCCTCGGCGTGCCGGCGCTGACGACCTACCGCGAAGTGTTGAACAGCGATGCTGCCAGGTACCACGGCAGCGACCTGCACAATCGGGGTCCGCTGCCAGCCGGCGACCTGCAGTGGCAATCGCAGCCGTATTCGATCGAGATCACGCTGCCGCCCCTGGCCGTGGTGATCCTCAGGCCGGAACGTTGACCATGAGCAGGCTGCGGCCGGGGTCGCGCCACTGCGGCCGCAGCGCCCTTCCGGAGATCGGCCGGATTGCCGCAGCCGGGCTCCCTGACCGCCTTGCTGCCCCCCGGAGCTGACCGGAGATGCCGCTGGTGCCAATCGATTCGCTCACGACCAGCAGCGAAATCATCACCGGGCTTTCTGCCGCGCAGGCCAGCATCTCGCCGAAATACTTCTACGATGCCGCGGGTTCGGCGCTCTTCGAGCAGATCACGCAGCTTCCCGAGTACTACCTCACCCGCACCGAGCGTGCCATCATGGCGACCCACGCCGACACCCTGGCGCTGCGCATTGCTCCCGGCGCGACGGTGATCGAAGCCGGCGCCGGCAGCTGCGAAAAGGCGCGCACCCTTTGCGCGACGATCCGTCCGCACTGCTTCGTCGGCGTCGACATTGCCGCCGATTTCCTGCAGCGGGCCGTCGCCGGTCTGCGCCGGGAATTTCCATCGCTCGACGTGCGCTCCGTGGTCGCCGACCTGATGGACGAAATCGTCCTGCCGGTCGACCTGCCACCCGGCCGACGGCTCGTGTTCTATCCTGGCTCATCGATCGGGAATTTCGCTCCGGACGCAGCGCTTGGCCTACTGCGACGAATGCGCCGCCTCACGGAAGCGGATGGCGCGCTGCTGATCGGCGTCGACCTGGTCAAGAGCAAGGCCATCCTAGAAGCTGCCTATGATGACGCCGCCGGCGTGACGGCCGCTTTCAACCTGAACGTGCTGCGGCACGTCAACCGCTTGCTGACTGCCGACTTCGATGTCGCGCACTGGCGCCACCGTTCCTTCTTCAACGAGGAGCAGTCGCGCATCGAGATGCATCTCGAAGCCCGGTGCGCGACCCGGGTGTCGTGGCCAACCGGCTGCCGCAGCTTTCACCGCGCCGAGCGCATCCATACCGAGAACAGCTACAAGTACCGCGTCGCCGATTTTGCCGAGCTGCTCAGGCGCGCCGGCTTTGCGCGGCAGGTGTGCTGGACCGACGCGCAACAATGGTTTGCGGTCTTTCTCGCCGAGCCTTGAAGCCAATTCCCGGAGAACTGCCCGATGACGCCTGACGAAATCTCCGCCCACTACCGGCTGGTGCGAAACGGCAGCGTCGAGCTGAGTGCTCCGCTGTCGGTTGAGGACTGTTGCGTGCAGTCGATGCCGGACGCCAGCCCGGTGAAATGGCACCTCGCCCACACCACCTGGTTCTTCGAGACCTTCATCCTGGAACGTTGGGAGCGCGGCTTCCGGCCGTTTCACGAAGCCTTTCGCGTCCTCTACAACTCCTACTACAACGCCGTCGGCGACAGGCATCCGCGACCGCAGCGCGGCCTCCTGACCCAACCGACACTGGCTACCGTCCTTGCCTACCGCGCCGATGTCGATCGCCGCATGGCGACGCTGCTGGTCGCAGGCGAAGGCGGCGCCGAACTGCTGGCACTGGTTGCCCTCGGGCTGCAGCATGAGCAGCAGCACCAGGAACTGATCCTGACCGACCTCAAGCATCTCTTCTCGCTCAATCCCCTGGCGCCCGCCTACGGACCGCCGCCACCTGCGGCCGCGGCGGCTGCCGCGCTCGACTGGCGCGCCTTTGCCGGTGGCGTCGTCGCCATCGGCCATGCCGGCCGTGACTTCTGCTTCGACAACGAAACGCCGCGCCACCGCGTCTTCCTCGAGCCTTACGAGCTCGCGTCACGCCTCGTCAGCAACGGCGAGTTCCTTCGGTTCATCGAGGCGGGCGGCTATGCGGACCCGACCCACTGGCTGGCCGAGGGGTGGGACTGGCGACTGGCGAACGACCGCCAGCATCCGCTCTACTGGCGGCACGGACACGACTGGCAGGAGTTCACGCTCGGCGGCCTGTTACCCCTCGACCGCCAGCGGCCGGTGGTCCATGTCTCGTACTACGAGGCCGATGCCTACGCACGCTGGGCCGCGGCGCGGCTGCCGACCGAGGCGGAATGGGAGAACGCCGCTGCCGACCTCCCGGTCGCCGGCCACTTCGCCGGTCGCCGGCAGTACCACCCGTCTCCTGCCACGACCGGCGGCCTGCAGCAGTTCTTTGGCGACGCCTGGGAGTGGACCTGCTCGAGCTACGCGCCCTATCCCGGCTTTCGTCCGGGAGCCGGCGCGGTCGGCGAGTACAACGGCAAGTTCATGGTCAACCAGTATGTGCTGAGGGGCGGATCCTGTGTCACCCCCGAAGGCCATCTGCGCACAACCTACCGCAATTTCTTCCCGGCCGCGGCATGCTGGCAGTTCTCGTCCATCCGCCTGGCGCGCGACGCTGACGCCGTCGAACCCGACGCGTGACCGGGAGCGGCGGCAGCGCAGGCCAAGCGCCTTTGCGTATCCGCCAGCGGACGGGTCGCCCGGGAGGTTTCGGCTTGCCGATCCTCAGGACGCGCCGGCCTGCTGCTGCCTTGCCAGGCGGGGCGCCCGCAACGCCTGGCCGACGTGGCAATCGTGCTGGTGATTGTTCACCAGCCCCATCGCCTGCATGAACGCGTACACCGTGGTCGGACCGACGAATTGCCAACCCCTCTGCCGCAGGTCCCTGGCGAGCGCCAGCGACTCGGGGCACTGGGTGAGCGTTTGCAGGTACTCCCGGGTGAGATCCTGCGGCCGGCCGCTGAGCTCAACCTCAAAACGCCAGAAGTACGCCGACAGGCTGCCAAACTCCTCCTGCAGCGCCAGCGCTCGAGCGGCATTGTTGATTGTCGCCACAATCTTGCCACGATGGCGGACGATCGCCTCGTTGCACAGCAGCTGCGCCACCTCCGGTTCGCCAAATGCCGCCACACGCTGTGCGTCGAAACCCGCGAAAGCCTGGCGAAACGACTCGCGCTTCCTGAGTATCGTCAACCAGCTCAGGCCGGACTGGAAACCCTCGAGGCAGATCTTCTCGAAGAGCCGGCGGTCGTCGGTCACCGGCTGGCCCCATTCGTGGTCGTGATAGTCGATCAGGAGCGCGGACTGCTGGCACCAGCAGCAGCGCACGGGTTGCTGCCCCGACGACTCCGCCGCGCTCGCTGACAACCCGTTCTGCGCCGGCAGCGGCATGGCCGGCTCAGACAACCCGTCGCAGCAGCGCTGCCAGGGCTGCTGGATCGGTCAGCGGCAGATCGCAGCGGCCCTGATGGCAGACGTACGCGGCCGCGCGACCCGCCCGGGCACGCTTGCCGCGAACGAAAGGGATACTGTCGGCGAGCGAATCGATCGCCGACTCGGCGCCGCCGGCAAACGCGTGCGCCGGCAGAAGGGTTCGCCGCAGGACGTCGAGCAGCGGAGCCGCCGTGGCCGCCGCACCATCCGGCCAGACGATGACGATCTCGAGCGCCGTCGCGGCGTGGAACTCGACGGCGAGCAGCGCCTCGCCCATGCTGAACGGCCGCTCGGTGAGCACCGCCGCATGGGCCAGCAACGCACGTTCGGCGAGCTGCCGCCAGGGATCGGCGCCGGTGAAGACAGCCAGTCGCAGCACATTCATCAGGGCAACCGAGGTGCCTGATGGCTCGGCGCCATCGTAGGCAGGTTTCTCGCGCGCGATCAGGGTCTCGTGCTCGTGACTGGTCATGAACCAGCCGCCGGCCGGATCGGCGAACAGGGCCTCGGTGGCGTCGGCAAGCAGCAGCGCGTGGCGCAGGTAGCGCGGCTCGAAGCTCGCCTCGTAGAGGTCGATGAGGCCAGCGACGAGAAAGGCGTGGTCGTCGAGGAAGGCATCCTGTCGCGCCTGCCCGTCCTTGTAGCAGCGCTGCAGCCGCCCAGCCGGACCGCGCAGCCGGGTCAGCGCGAAATCCGCCGCCCGCGCGGCAGCCAGCACGTACGGTTGGTGGTCGAAAATCCGGCCCGCCAGCGCCAAAGCCGAGATCATCAGGCCATTCCAGGAAGCCAGAACCTTGTCGTCACGCAGGGGCCGGACACGCCTGGCGCGCACCTCGTACAGCCGCGCGCGGGCGCCGGCGAGCGCTGCCCAGGCCTGCTCGTCGGGCTGCGGAACGTGCAGTATGTTGCTCCCCGCCCAGTTGCCGCCACGACGAACACCGTAATGCGCGAGAAACCGGCGGGTCGTCGCCTCGCCCAGGGAAGCGAGTTCGTGCCGGATCTCGCTTTCGCTCCAGACGAAGAAACGCCCCTCGACGCCTTCCGAATCGGCGTCCGTGGCGCTCCGGAAGCCGCCGTCCGCGTCGCTCATCTCGCGCAGCACGTAGTCGCAGATTTCCCGCGCGACGCGCGCGAAATCCGCGCGGCCCGTCAGCTGGAAGGCTTCGGCGTAGGCGACGACAAGCAGGGCATTGTCGTAGAGCATCTTCTCGAAGTGTGGCAGCAGCCACTCGCCGTCGGTCGAATAGCGGTGAAAACCACCGGCCAGCTGATCGTAGACGCCACCCGCCGCCATCCTCTCCAGGGTGAGCACCGCCATGTGCAGCGATGCGGCGTCGCCGCTGCGCCGGTGGTGCCGCAGGAGCAGCCGCAACGGGAGATGGGAAGGAAACTTCGGCAACCGGCGCAGACCACCGTGGACCTCGTCGAAGAGCGGGCGGAAATGGCCGACCGTCGCGTCGACCAAGTCGCGGCCCGGCAACGACCACTGTCCGGACGCTGCCGGCGAGCCGGGACTGCCGTGCAGGTCGAGACGAATCGCCTGCACCATGGCGGTGCACGCTTGGCGCACGCGCTGCGGGTCGCGCTGGAAGATATCGGACAAAGCCTGCAGGAGTGAAAGGAACCCCAGCCGCGCGCCACGCTCGCCATCACGCGGCGGGAAGTAGGTCCCACCGTAGAAGGGCTCGCGGGCGGCGCTCAGCCAGACGCTCATCGGCCAGCCACCGGAGCCGGTGAGTTGCTGCACGGCGCTCATGTACACCGCGTCGATGTCCGGCCGCTCTTCGCGATCGACCTTGACCGCGACATAGTGGCTGTTCAGGAAACCAGCGACTTCTTCGTCCTCGAAGGACTCGCTCTCCATGACGTGACACCAGTGACAGGTCGAATAGCCGATCGACAGGAATACCGGTCGACCGAGCCGTGCCGCTTCGACAAAGGCCTCGTCGCCCCAGGGAAACCAGTTCACCGGATTGTGCGCGTGCTGCAGCAGGTACGGGCTGCTCTCCAGCAGCAGCCGGTTGCTGAAGCGCGGCCGGCCCTGCTCGTCGCGGTGCTGCGTGCGCGGCGCACAGTCCGGGCCGAGGCCGGCCAGGGCGCGCGCCAGCCTCTGCTGCAGAGGCAGGGCAAAGGGTTCGCTTCCGGGCAGCACGGCAGCTTGCACTCGGCTCTCCAGATCAGGCGCCAGACCACTCCGCACGGCCGGATGTCCGGTGGCGAAGAACGGACACCGAACGCCGCCGGTGTGGCCCCGAAGCACAGGCGGGCACGGCAGCCACGGCCGGCCGCGGCGCGCGGTGGATCGCGCCACGCCCCGCATTGTCTGCGGCCGCACCCGTTTCAGCAAGAGGGGCTGGCGCCAGCGCGACGAGCAATCTCCGGCTGGCCGTGGCTGCGCGCTGCCAGCGACGCCCGATTCGCGCTGCCGAGGCGAACGCTCACTCGAGGTTCTGCACCTGTTCCCGCATCTGCTCGATGAGCAGCTTGAACTCGATGGCTGTCTGCGACACTTCTGCCACCAGCGACTTCGAACCGAGGGTATTCGCCTCGCGATTGAGTTCCTGCATCAGGAAATCGAGTCGCTTGCCGGTCGCTCCGCCGACCGCGAGGACGCGTTCGACTTCGTCGAGGTGGGTCGCCAGTCGGGCAAGTTCCTCGGCAACGTCGATGCGGGCGGCAAAGACGGCGACCTCCTGCCGGATTCGTTCATCGTCGACGACCTGCAGCGCGTCGAGCAAACGCTGTCGCAGCTTGTCGTTGAATGCTGCCTGCGCGGCCGGGATGCGCGGCGCCACCTCGCGCACCAGCAGGCGCATGCGGGCGAGCCGCGCGCGGATCACTGCCGCCAGTTTCTCCCCCTCGCGCGCCCGGCTGGCGGCGAAATCGTCAAGCGACTCGGCAGCCAGTGCCAGGCACGCCGGCATCAGGGTCGCCAGGTCGATCATGTCCTCGCCGAACACTCCGGGCCAGCGCAGGACGTCGCTCACGCTCAGCGGCGCTGCCAGCGGCAAGCTCCGGCGCACCAGCTCGTCGAAGCATCTGAGACGTTCGAGCACTTCGTTGTTGAGCCCGAGCTGCTGACCACCACCAGTCGCCGAGATGAAGCTGACACGGCACTCGATCTTGCCACGGCTGATGCGGTTGGCCAACAACTCGCGCAATGCCGCCTCGGCGACGCGCAAGTCGTCGCTGACGCGGAAGATGACGTCCAAGTAGCGGGAGTTGACGCTTTTCAGCTCGAAGTGCAGGGTGCCCCCCTTGACGGCTCTGGTCCTGGCGGCGTAGCCGGTCATGCTGTAGATCATGAGAATCCTGGCGTACAGAAGGTGATGAATCGGTGGGCAGCTTTACAGCGCACCCCGAAAACCCGGAAAATGGCCGGAAATTCCAATGATAGCCCCGACACGGATGGCGCAACAAGCGAACCACCCTCTTCCCGCCGGTTTCAAGATCGACGAATACTGCATCGAACACCAGCTCTCGATGGGCGGCTTTTCGATCGTATACGTCGCTGCGGACCGTGACCAGAAGCGCGTCGCAATCAAGGAGTACCTGCCGAACACCCTGGCGCTGCGCAGCGAGGGACGAACGGCGCCGATCATTTCGGAGGAGCATCTGCCCGCCTTCCGGTACGGCATGAAGTGTTTCTTCGAGGAAGGAAGGACGCTGGCCGGCCTTTCCCACCCCAACGTGATCAGGGTGCTCAATTTCTTCCGTGCCAATGAAACCGTCTATATGGTCATGGAGTACGAACATGGACGGACGCTGCAGGATCTGATCCAGAAGAATCCGGCGGTGGTGACCGAGAACTTCATTCGGAACGTATTCACCAAGATGCTCAATGGCCTGCGTGAGGTGCACTCGCACCGCCTGCTGCACCTCGACCTCAAGCCGTCGAACATCTACATGCGCAACAGCCACACCCCGGTGCTGATCGACTTCGGCGCCGCCAGGCAGACCCTCGCCTGTGGTACCGCGATGCTGAAGCCCATGTACACCCCCGGCTTCGCCTCGCCCGAGCACTACAACCGCCGCGATTTGCTCGGTCCGTGGAGCGACATCTACAGCGTCGGCGCATCGATTTACGCCTGCATCTCGGGCAACACGCCGCAGCCCGCCGACGAGCGCATGGAGAAGGACCGCTTGGTCCCGGCCATGGTCCGCTGGCAGGGCCTTTTTTCCGATCAGTTGCTCGAGACCATCGACTGGTGCCTGAGCCTCAACCACGGCTACCGTCCACAAAGCGTTTTCGCGCTGCAGAAAGCCCTGACTGAACCGGTCATCGCGCCCGAACCCACCTCCGTGCAGCAGAAGGACAGCCTGCTGCGGCAGGTCGTGGGCAAGCTGAGGAAGACAAGGGACCAATGAAATTCACCATCTACCAGGATTCCCGAACCGGCAAGCGTGCCAACAACGAGGATCGACTGGCCCACTGCTATTCGCGTGAAGCCCTGCTGATGGTCGTCGCCGACGGTATGGGAGGCCACTATTACGGCGAGGTAGCGGCGCAGATCGCCGTGCAGACCATGACCGAAGCTTTCCCGGGTGAGTTCAAGCCGCGCGCCCGGGATCCCTTCATGTTTCTCCAGAGGGGCATGCAGAATGCCCATCACGCGATTCTTGACTTTGCCGGCAAGCACCACCTGCTCGACTCGCCGCGCACCACCTGCGTCGCCTGCATCGTCCAGAACAACGTCGCCTACTGGGCACACTCTGGGGATTCACGGCTCTACCTGATCCGCAACGGGAAGGTTCTGGCGCAAACCCGGGACCACTCGCGCGTCCGCATGCTGGTCGACCAGGGAGTCATCAGCGAAGCGGACATGATCGCCCATCCCGAACGAAACAAGATTTACGGCTGCCTGGGGGGCAAGCAGACGCCGGAGATCGAGTACTCGCGCAAGGCCACCCTCGAGGCTGGTGACCTACTGATCCTGTGCACCGACGGCGTCTGGAGCGCTTTCCCGGGTGACATGCTGGCGGTTGCGCTGAAGTCCGCCGACCTGATGCGCACGGTACCGACGCTGCTCAACCAAGCCGAGACGCGTGGCGGCCCAACGGCCGACAACCTCTCGATCATTGCCGTGCGTTGGGGCGACACGTACAGCGACGACAGCGGCCTCGGCAACAGCGGCCTGGTATCGACCAAGACGATGCCGCGTGATACGGTGACCACCCGGCTGGACGAATTCGGGCGCCACCCGAACCGCAAGACGGACCTCAGCGACGAGGAGATCGAGCGCGCCATCGACGAGATCCGTTCGACCATCCAGAAGTACTCGAAATAGGAGTCTGCATGCGCCCCAGCCAGCGACAGCCGTCACAACTCCGTCCGGTGCGAATTGCCCGCCGCTTCACCTGTCACGCCGAGGGGTCGGTGCTGATCGAAATCGGCGCAACGCGAGTGCTGTGCACCGCCAGCGTCGAGGACGGTGTGCCGCCATTCCTGCGCGGCAGTGGACAGGGCTGGGTGACGGCCGAATACGGGATGCTGCCGCGCTCGACCCACACCCGCACCGGGCGCGAGGCGGCCAAGGGCAAACAGAGCGGCCGCACGCAGGAGATCCAGCGGCTGGTCGGCCGCGCGCTGCGCGCCGTGACCGATCTGCGGGCGCTCGGCGAACGCCAGATCACCCTCGATTGCGACGTCCTGCAGGCCGACGGCGGCACCCGCTGCGCCGCGATCACCGGCGCCTGGCTGGCGCTCAACGATGCCTGTGAGCAATTGCTCACTCGCGGCCGGATCGCCTTCAATCCGCTGCGCGATCACGTCGCCGCCGTATCGGTGGGGATCTACCGCGGCGTCCCGGTGCTCGATCTCGACTACGCCGAAGACGCCAACTGCGAGACCGACATGAATGTCGTGATGACCGGCAGACGAGGTCTGGTCGAGGTACAGGGCACTGCCGAGGGCACCCCCTTCTCGCGCGACGAGCTGAGCCAGTTGCTCGACCTCGCCGAAACGGGCATCGTCGAGCTTGTTGGCCAGCAGAAGGCTGCTCTCGGCCAGCGAGAACAGTCATGAGACTTGTCCTCGCCTCGAACAACAGCAAGAAACTCGCGGAACTCGGCGCGATCCTCGCGCCGCTGGGCTGGGAACTCGTGCCCCAGGGGCAGCTTGGCGTTGCCGAAGCCGAGGAGCCACACTGCACCTTCGTCGAGAATGCCCTCGCCAAGGCCCGCCATGCCTCGCGGATGACCGGCCTGCCGGCGCTCGCCGACGACTCCGGACTGTGTGTGGACGCCTTCGGCGGCGCCCCCGGTGTGCACTCCGCGCGCTTTGCCGGCGAGCCACGATCGGATGCGCGCAACAACCAGAAGCTCCTCGCCGAACTTGGCGACAACGCTCGGCGCAGCGCCCGCTTCGTCTCGGTGATCGTCTTCGTTCGGCACGCCGACGACCCGCAGCCGATCATTGCCGAGGGCGAATGGGCGGGCGAGATTCTGCCGCAGGCACGCGGCGACGATGGTTTCGGTTATGACCCGGTGTTCTACCTGCGCGAACTCGAGCGCACCGCCGCCGAACTCGACGCGGCCGAGAAGAACCGCCGGTCGCACCGGGGCCAGGCTGTGGCCCACCTCGTCGAGCGCCTGCAGAACCGGCGCTGATGCCCGCCACGCGCGAGCGCACCGTCATTCCCGTGCTCGTCGCCGGTCCCGGCGAGCCAGTGTTTCGCCGACAGCCGCCGCTGTCGCTCTACGTCCACATTCCGTGGTGCGTGCACAAGTGCCCGTACTGCGATTTCAACTCGCATGCGCTGTCGGCCGCGGGCACAATGGCGGCTGCCCCCCCGACGCTGCCGCAGGAAGACTACCTGGCAGCCCTGATCGCCGATCTCGAGTCGGCCCTGCCACTGGTCTGGGGTCGCCGCGTCGACAGTATCTTCATCGGCGGCGGCACGCCCAGCCTGCTCTCCGGCGAGGCGGTCGACGAGTTGCTCGCTGCCGTGCGCAGCCGCATGCCGCTGCTGCCCGGTGCCGAGATCACGCTCGAGGCCAATCCCGGAACGATGGAAAGCGGGAAGTTTGCTGCCTTCCGGGCAGCCGGCGTCAACCGCCTTTCGCTCGGCATCCAGAGTTTCAATCGGCAGCACCTGCAGGCGCTCGGCCGCATCCACGACGAGCTCCAGGCCCGGCAGGCGATCATGGCGGCAGCCCGGCACTTCGACAATCTGAACCTCGACCTGATGTACGGCCTGCCCGGGCAGGACCTCGAACAGGCGCTGGCGGACATCGAGACGGCATTGTCGTTCGCACCGGCCCACCTCTCGTGCTATCAACTGACCATCGAAGCCCATACGGCCTTCGCCGCCAGCCCGCCGGCGCTGCCGGCGGACGATCTGTGCGCCGACATGCAGGATGCGATCGAAGCCCGACTGGCGGCAGCCGGTTACCGGCATTACGAGACCTCGGCCTTTGCGCAACCCGGCCGCCAGTGCCAGCACAACCTCAACTACTGGCACTTCGGCGACTATCTGGGCATCGGCGCCGGCGCGCACGGCAAGCTGACCCTGCACGACCGGATCCTGCGCCAGATGCGCTGGAAGCGACCGGATCAGTATCTGGCGCAGGTCGCTGCCGGCACGCCGGTGCAGTACGAGTCCGCCGTCGCCGCCGCCGACCTGCCCTTCGAATTCATGCTCAATGCACTGCGCCTGATCGAAGGCTTCGACACCACACTGTTCGAGTCACGCTGTGCCCTCCCGCTGCAGCACATCCAGCCACAACTGCTGCAGGCCGAGCGCGAAGGACTGCTTGCACGACACGGGCAGCGGGTCGCCCCCACCGATCGCGGTCGACGCTTTCTCAATCGGCTGATCGAGCGTTTCCTCGTTGACCGGGATTGATCGTCGCCGGCCGCCGGCGCCGCGCAGGACTGCGGTGGCTACGGCTTCATCGCCTCGACCGCCTGCTGCAGTTGCTGGTGAAGCTCTTCGGCCGGCAATCCCTGCACCTCGCGCAGGCGGATCTGCCGCTACAGATCGGCAACCCGCGCCGCCGCCAGGCTGCGCTCGCGTGCAGTCGCCGCCCCGCCTGCCGGCCTCCCGCCGAGCGCGGCCGACGTGCTCGCCGCTGCTGCCGGCGCACCATCGACCACCACCTGGACGCGCTCTGCGGCCGGCTGCGAACGCCGCGCCGTGATGACCATCGAGCGCGGCTGGTAGGGGCGTGGCATCGGCCGCTGCGCCAGCGGCTGCGGGCTGGCTCGACGCAGCTCGTTCACCGCGGCCCGCAAGCGCGCGTGCAGTTCCTCGCTCGGCCGCCCCTCGGCTTCGGCCGCCCGAATCTCGCGCATGATCGCTTCGACCGTCGGTGGCAGCGCGGCCGAACGGCTGGCCTCGCCAAAGCTCTCGGGTGGCGCCTTGACCGCCACGGCGAACTCCTCCGGCGAGGCAATCATCTTCGCCAGCCGCAGATGATTGTAGCGCATCGCCATCGTCAACGCGCTGTCGCCCCAGTCGCTCTGCAGGCTCGCGTTGGCGCCTGCTTCGAGCAATTCCCGCGCCAGTTCGAGGCGCCCTTCGCGCGCCGCCATCATCAGCGGCGTCGCCCCGTTCGGCGCCCGCGCATTGATGTTCGCACCCCGCGCCATGAGGTCACTGGCCACCTTGCCATGGCCGTTGAACACCGCATAGTGCAGCGCGCTCCACTGGTTCCCCTGGCGATCGAGCGGAGCGCCACGTTCGAGCAGCCATTGCACCGCCTCGAGATGGCCGCCCCAGGCCGCCAGTTGCAACGGCTGCTCACCATGGCGATTGGCCCGCCGCACATCGGCGCCGCGCTCGACGAACAGCGCCATCATCTCGATGTTGCCGTACCAGGCGGCAACCATCAGGCCGGTGCCGATGTGCGCCGCCTCGTATTCCGGATTCAGCCCCTGCTCAAGCCAGCGCCGGACCGTCCGCAGGTCGCCCCGCTCGACCGCAAACTCGAAACTGGCCGGAGAGGGTGTCGGCACCTGCGCCGCGACCGGTGCAGCCAGCAGGCAACAAATCAGCAGCAGGCAGGCACCCGGCCTGCCGATGAGCTCACTCACGTTCCATTCCTCCACCCGCTCTCGATCACGCCAGGCCGCCGCATCTCGCGGTGCCACCACCGGCAGTTTTGGTTCACAATGTCAGGCTCATGTCGTTTCAGCTGCTTGCCGCCCTTGCCATCTCGCTCCTCCTGCACGCCGCTGTGCTGTGGTGGAACGTCGTCGAATTCCGGCCACCGCCGACACCGCGGCTGCAGGCTTGGCTGCCGCCGCTCATCCGGCCGGCCCCCGCCAGCGACGAGCCACTGCTGAAGAACACCCTGTCCAGCGAGCCGTCGCCGGCGGCAGCCACACCGCCACCGCGCCCGGCCACGGCAGCGGCTACGACGAGGGCGATGGCGCGCCGTCAGATCGAGGCAGCGCAACGCAAACTCTCGCAACACCTCTACTATCCACCCGAAGCCGTCGCTCGTGGCATCGAGGGCGAGGTTCGCCTGCTCCTGCGGCTGGCCGACGATGGCAGCATCGTCGACGTCCAGCTCGCCGCCAGCAGTGGCCACGCCATCCTCGACCAGGCGGCGGTGAAGGCGGCGTACGCCATGGGTCGAGCCAACTGGGCGCAGTCACGCGAGCTGATCCTGCCGGTGATCTTCCGCCTGCAGTGAATCCGGCCGCCGACGAAAGAGCAGATCCCACACGCCATGCCCCAGACGCAGGCCACGCTCCTCGAAGCGGGTCGGCTGACGATGGGCGGAACGCGGCGCAAAACCGGCAGCGGTATTCTCCAGCAGGCTCTCGGCCGACAGGACGGCCAGCATCTGCTGCGCGTACTCCTCCCAATCGGTGGCGCAGTGGATGTAGGCGCCGGGACGCAGGCGACTGACGAGCAGCGCCACGAACGTCGGCTGCAGCAGGCGCCGCTTGTGATGGCGCGTCTTCGGCCAGGGATCGGGAAAGAAGATGTGCGCCCCGTCGAGCGAGGCCGGCAACAGCATGTCGCGCAACACCTCGACCGCGTCGTGCTGGACGATGCGCAGGTTCGTCAGCCCCATTTCGGCGACCAGCTTGCACAGGCTGCCGACCCCCGGCGTATGCACTTCGACGCCGAGATAGTCGGTCTCCGGATGGGCGGCGGCGATCGCCGCCGAGGTTTCGCCCATGCCGAAACCGATCTCGAGGATGCGGGCGGCCTGACGCCCGAACAGCTGGTCGAGGTCGACCGCGGTCGCGCGATAGGGAACACCGATGCGCGTCATCATCTGCTCATGGTAGCGCTGCTGGGCGTTCGACACGCGTCCCTGCCGGCGCACGAAACTGCGGATGTGCGCCGCGCGACCTGCGCGCTCCACCGTCTCGCCACCAGCCATGGCTAGGAGCCAATCAGTCCGGTCGTCGGTGACGAGGGGTCCGCCGAGTAATGTTTGCGCACCATGCGTCCGGCAAGGAAGGCCTCGCGCCCGGCCTCGACCGCCTTCTTCATCGCACTCGCCATCAGCACCGGGTCACGCGCATGCGCGATGGCGGTGTTCATCAGCACGCCGTCACAGCCGAGTTCCATGGCGATCGCCGCATCCGATGCGGTACCGACGCCGGCATCGACCAGCACGGGAACCTTCGCACCGTCGATGATCAGGCGCAGGTTCCACGGATTGACGATGCCCATGCCGGAACCGATCAACGACGCCAGTGGCATCACTGCGACACAACCGATATCCTCGAGCATGCGCGCCTGGATCGGATCGTCGGTACAGTAGACCATCACCTCGAAGCCCTCGCTGACGAGCGTCCGTGCGGCCTGCAGCGTTTCCGGCATGTTCGGGAAGAGACTCGCGGGATCACCCAGGACCTCGAGCTTGCACAGCGCGTGCCCATCGAGCAGTTCGCGCGCGAGGCGCAGGGTGCGCACGGCATCCGCCGCCGTGTAGCAGCCGGCGGTATTCGGCAGGATGGTGAACTGCGACGGCGGCAGCACGTCGAGCAGGTTCGGCTCGCCGGCATTCTGGCCGATGTTGGTGCGGCGGATGGCAACGGTGATGATCTCGGCGCCGGCGGCATCGATCGCTGCCCGTGTCTCGGCAAAATCCTTGTACTTGCCGGTGCCGACGAGCAGACGCGAGCGGTAGGTCCGGCCAGCGACCGTCAGGCTATGGGGTGAAGGTTGCATGGGTCTTTCGCTTGTTGATGAGACTCAGCCGCCGCCGACGGCCACCACGATCTCGATCCGATCGCCGTCGGCTAGCGCGGTTTCGGCATGCAAGCCACGCGGAACGATCTCGCCGTTGCGCTCGACCGCGATCCGCTTGCCGCCGTGCTCGAGTGCAACGACGAGTTCGGCGACCGTCAGCGACGAGGAAAAGCGGCGGCTTTCGCCGTTGATCAGAAGTTCCATAGGAGGCGAATTCTAGCACGCCGCCCGCGCAGAACCGCCGTTACCAACGACCGACGGGGGTCGGCGGGCGCCGCCCGCAGAAGACAGGCCGGCGATCAGCCGGGCGGGTGCCTTTGTCGGCGCTAGGCAGGCTCGAACGGTTGCGCGAGCACGATCCGGAAGCCGATGTCGCCGTCGCGTTCATCGGGCGGGAAGGCCTCGCGCCTGCCGCAGCGCAGATCGCCCGGAAAATCGAGCCACGATCCGCCGCGCAGGGCGCGTGGCCGATTGCCGCCGATCTGCGTATTGCTCGGCACGTCATACTCGTTGAGGCACCACTCCCAGACGTTGCCGGCAAGATCGTCGACACCGCCGGCCGCGGCACCGAGCGGATACATGCCGACGGCAACGGTACGGCCGATACCGCTCTCGTGACTGTTGGCGCGTGCCGACAGCCAATCGTCACCCCAAGGGTAGCGGTGATGAGTGGCACCACCCTGGGCAATCCACTGCCACTCCCACTCGGTCGGCAGGCGCACCACCTGCGCTCCCCCCAGGCGCCAACGCGCGCTGAGCCAGCGACAGAAGGCAATCGCATCGGCCCAGCAGACGTTGATCGCCGGGTAGTTGTTGCCAGCCCAACGTGCCTCGCCGGGCTGCTTTCGCTGCACCAGCCGGCGCCACCAGCGGCGGTCATGATAGCCATCGGCGGCGGTGACGAAGGCGCCGTACTGCTGCCAGGTGACCGGGTAGCGCGCCACGCGCAGGCGGTCGACGGCCAAGCGATGGTGCGCCAGCCCTTCGATCTCGACCTCGCCGGCAGCGATATCGATCCAGGCGATGTCCGGCAGGCCGTCGGCGGCAAGGCCGACACCACGCCGAGGATCAGCCATCTGATTGAGGCGCAGGCCGATTTCCTCACGGCGCTCCTGCGCCGTGCCGTCGACCGCCAGCTCGTCGAGGAGTGCCAGCGGTTCCGGCCGCAGGAAGCTGTGCAGGTACTTCTCCATGCCAGCGGCAAGTCCGCGCCAGGCGGCGATGCCGGCGTCGCCGAAGTCGGTGCCGGCGGGAGGCAGCGGACGGTGGGCGAGCTCGTGCAGAGCCAGCAATGCGGGTCGCTGCTGTTCCCAGCGCCAACGCCCGGCGCATCCCTCGAGGCTGCCGCCGGCCGCTTGCTCGCGGTCGCTCTGCTCGGCCATCCGGCGCCAGTCGCGTGCAGCCTGCTTGACCTGTCGCCGCAGCGCCAGGCTGTCGCGATGGCGCGCACACCACTGGCGCAGGCGCGGCCAGTGGCTGAGCAGCGTCTCGTGCGCCAGCTCGATGTGGCGGTCATCGCCATCGACGAGGAAACCCTGCCGGCGCAGCAGGTCCACCAGGCGCGCCAGCGGCGGATCGTTGCGCAGCGCCGCGACGTCGAAGATGCGGCGGGTCGGCAACTGGTCGATCACCGTCGCCAGTTCGGCGAACAGCCGCGGGCACGCCGCGTCCAGCTCGCCATCCTCCTCGATCAGCCTATCGATGTCGGCAGCGACACTTCCAATGGCGCTGGCCAAGCCGCCGATTCGCCGATACGCGGCCAGCGTCAGCCCGTGTTCGGGGTGGCGCTGCTCGTAGAGCCGTTCGAGGGTCAGCGCGATCAGTGGCAATGCGCCCCGGGCAGCGATTGCCGCCGGCAACAGTGCTGCCAGCAGCTCCGGCTGCACCGGGACACCCAGCGCGGTCGCCGGGCCGGTGATGATCGCCCGCAGCGCCGTCTCGCTGGTGATCGGGCCGAGGACGAGCAGCGAAGCACGCAGAAGATCCTCGCCGAGCCATTCCAGCAGACGCGCCGTGAACTCGCTGCGCAGGGTCAGCACGATGTGCAGCGTATCGATGGCTAACAGCGAATCGAGCAGGACACGGAACCCACGTGCACTCGCTGGCGGGGTACAGATGAACAACTCCTCGAACTGGTCGAGCAGCAAGAGTGCCGGCTGCGGCATCTGCCGCAACGCCGCCGTGATCGCCGGTGCCAGGTGCTCCTCGCCGACGACCGACCGTTCGTGCTCGAGCAGCGCTGCCCGCAGCTCGACGCGTGCCGCCAGGGGTCCGGATCGCAAGAGCAGTTCCGCCAGTTGCCGAAACGGGCTCGACTGCGGCTCACATGGCAGGTAAGCGAAACCACCTGGCCGCTCGGCCAGCCTGGCGACGACACCGGCGGCGACCAGCGAGGACTTGCCGGTGCCGGAGCGGCCGACGATACTGACCAGGCGACTCGCGGTCAACCGCTCGAGTACGCGCTCGGTGTCGCGCTCGCGACCGAAGAAGAAGCGGTGCCCGGCGGGCCTGAAAGCGGCCAGACCCGGATAGGGATTGACGACACCATCCGTGGCAGGCGCGCCCCCGACCACAGGCCCCTTGCCAGCCGCCCCGCCCGGCGTCTCCCGCGCCACGATCATCGCAGGCCCCGCTGCCCAGGCTGCGAATCGATTCCCTGCTGCCCGCTCATCCCATTCCGCCTGCCGCTCGACCACTCGGGCACCATTGTACGGAGCTCGGCCCCGGCTGGCCAGCCTGGACGGCCGCCGATCGCCCCCGCAACCGGCGCCGCGCCGAAGCCGCTGGCAAGGGGAATGTGGAATATGTCCTTCGCCTCCCCGACCGGCCGTCGCTAGAATCGTTGCATGTCCAGACAGATCCCGCCCGCCACACCTGAAATCAACCGCCTGCGTGCCGCGGCCGCGCTCATTCCGATTATCGAGCAAGGGCTGGAGGTATCCCGATTCTCTGTCGAACGAGCGGCGCTGATGGCATCCTTCTGCGAATGGACCGCGCACCGGCCGTACGATGATCCCGAGGCGATCCGCTTGGCGGAACGAGTGCGCCACGGACTGCAGCGCATCAAGCTGCCGCTCGCTGCACGCTGAGGGCAACCGCCGACGGGCGCCGGCGCCGGCAGGCCGGACGCAACCGTCGGCAGCGGGGCTTGGTGACCCCCCGGCAGCGCCGTGCAGGCCGGCCCTCAGGCTACCGCCGTCGCTTCCGGACGAGTCAGCAGTTCGAGGGCATCGGCGAGATTGCGTACCGTGCGGTCGGGGTTGTGCAGCTTCTCGAGCCCGAAGAGACCGATGCGGAAACTGCTGAAATCGGCCGGCTCGTCGCACTGCAGCGGTACGCCGGCCGCGGTCTGCAGCCCGATGGCGACGAAGCGGCGGCCCGACTGGATCTCGGGATCATCCGTATAGCTGACGACGACCCCAGGTGCCTGGAAACCCTCGGCGGCAACGCTCGCGAAGCCCTTGCCGGCAAGCAGCGCGCGGACGCGCAGGCCGACCTCCTGTTGCTCCTGGCGGACGCGCTCGAAACCGTAGTTCTCGGTTTCGCGCATGACATCGCGCAGCGCCGCCAGGGCGTCGGTCGGCATGGTGGCGTGGTAGGCATGGCCACCATTCTCGTAGGTCTCCATGATCTGCATCCACTTCTTCAGGTCGCAGGCGAAGCTACTGCTGCTCGTGGCGTCGATGCGGGCGCGCGCGCGCTCGCCGAGCACAACCAGTGCGCAGCAGGGGATACCGCTCCAGCCCTTTTGCGGTGCGCTGATCAGGATGTCGACGTGGTGCGTGACCATGTCCACCCAGATCGCTCCGGAAGCCACGCAGTCGAGCACGAACAGCCCGTCGACGGCGCGCACCGCCTCGCCGACCGCACGCAGGTAGTCGCCCGGAAGGATCATTCCCGACGCCGTTTCGACATGCGGCGCGAAGACGAGGTCCGGCTTCTCTTCCAGAATGCGCGCAACGACCTCATCGATCGGCGGCGGAACGAATGGCGCGTGCTTCCCGTCGCCGACGCGGCGTGCCTGGAGAACGATGCTCGCCGAGGGAATATGCCCCATGTCGAGGATCTGCGTCCAGCGGAAGCTGAACCAGCCATTGCGGATGATCAGGCACTTGCGACCGGTGGCAAACTGCCGTGCGACGGCTTCCATGCCGAAGGTTCCGCTGCCGGGCACGACGACCGCCGTCGTGCCGTTGTAGACCGTCTTGAGGATCCGCGCGATATCGCGCATGACCCCCTGAAAACGCTGCGACATGTGGTTGAGGGATCGGTCGGTATAGACCACCGAGTATTCGAGCAGACCCTCTGGATCGGGTTGGGGCAGCAGTGCGGGCACGATTGTCTCCAGTTCTCTGGTTGGGTTTGTTGATTGCGGCTGACGAAGGAGCGCGAGCATAACGCCAAGTCCGTCCCCGGCGCCAGTCGGCAGCCGCCGGCACCCCGGGGCAAGCGCAAATCCTCTAGAATTCGCCCATCGCCAATCGTCGCTGCCGCCAGCGCAACGGCCGCGCCAACCACACCGGAAACGCCCATGGCCGGAGCCAGCCTGCTCGCCCTGATCGATGACATTGCCAGCGTCCTCGACGATGTCGCCCTGATGACCAAGGTGGCAGCGAAGAAGACCGCCGGGGTCCTCGGCGACGACCTGGCGCTGAACGCGCAGCAGGTTTCCGGAGTGCGTGCCGAGCGCGAATTGCCGGTCGTCTGGGCAGTTGCCGTCGGTTCCCTGAAGAACAAGCTGATCCTGGTGCCGGCCGCCCTGGCGATCAGCCGCTTCATGCCTTGGGCGGTGACGCCGCTGCTCATGCTGGGCGGCCTGTACCTGTGCCTCGAAGGGGTCGAGAAGCTGACGCACAAGTGGTTGCACCAGGCACCGGACGACCGTGCGCATGCCCCCAACCTGGCGGCTCCTGCCGACGGCGAGACCGACCTGCAGGTTCTCGAGGCCGACAGGATCCGGGGCGCCATACGCACGGACTTCGTCCTCTCCGCCGAGATCGTCGTCATCGCCCTCGGAACCGTCGCAGAGCAGCCGTTTGCGACACAGGTCGCGGTGCTGTCGGGAATCGGGCTGCTGATGACCGTCGGTGTCTACGGCATCGTCGCCGGCATCGTCAAACTGGACGACCTCGGCTTGCACCTGCTCAAGCGACCGGGCCTGCTGGCGCAGGCGATCGGCAAGGGGCTGCTGCTGGCAGCGCCGCGGCTGATGCGTGCACTGACGGTGATCGGCACGGCGGCGATGTTCCTCGTCGGCGGCGGCATCCTGACGCACGGCATCGCGCCGCTGCACCACGCCATCGAGCATGCGGCGGCGCTGGCGGGCGAAGTCGCGCTGGCCGGCGGCGTACTCAAGCTGCTGGCGTCGGCCATGCTCGACGCTCTCGTGGGCATCGTCGCGGGCAGCCTGGCGTTGCTCGGGCTGAAGACCCTCGCCGCAGCGCGGACGGCGATCGGCGGCGCCGGCAGGATACCGCCGCCCGCCTGAACTCGCCTAGCCCCTCGGCAGCCGACCCATGAGGAAGAACTCTTCGTTCGGCCGCATCGAGCTCATGTTGGCCAGCCGGTTGGACATCGCGAAAAAGGCGGCGACGGCACCGATATCCCAGATATCCGGGTCCGAAAAACCGTGCTCGCGTAACGCCGCGAAGTCGGCATCGCCGATTTCTGCCGAGTGCAACGCCACTTTCAGCGCGAAGTCGAGCATCGCCCGCTGCCGCGGCGTGATGTCGGCCTTGCGATAATTCACCGCCACCTGGTCGGCGAGCAACGGATTTCGCGCCCGCACCCGCAGGATCGCACCGTGCGCGACCACACAATACTGGCACTGGTTGGCCCCGCTGGTGGCGACGACGATCATCTCGCGCTCGGCCTTGCTGAGCCCGCTCTCCTTTTCCATCAGCGCGTCGTGGTAGGCAAAGAAGGCGCGGAACTCATCGGGGCGATGCGCCAGCGTGAGAAAGACGTTGGGAACGAAACCGGCCTTCTCCTGGACCTCCAGGATGCGGCTGCGCACATCCGCCGGCATTTCATCGGGCGCGGGCACGGGGAAGCGACTGATCGACGAGTTCATGGACATCTCCACGGTGAGGGGGTTCAAATCGCTGAATGATACACAATGGCCACCGCCGGCAGGTGACACACGTCAGCCAGGAAGCCTGCGTCAGCGCGTGGTCGCCCGCGGCCAGGCAGGATCCGCGGCTGACCACGGTGCGCTGCAGCCGCTCGCCCCCGGCAACCCCTGGCTGGCGTTGACCGCCCCCCGGGCCGGCAACCGCGGCACGTGTCGGCGGCCCGAAAATGGCCTTGCGGCGGCTGCGGAACAGGTTAGACTGCCGGTTTTCTGCAAACAGCCGGGCCGAACCGATGACTCCGTCACGCATGCGCTCCCTTGTCCTGCTCTTCATGCTTCTCTTGCTCGGCGGTTGCGCCAGCCGCCCGGTGAATCCGCCGCTTGCCGAGGCGGACCCGAACACCGGCTACCGTTTCCAGGTGCGGCACGCGCAGCAGGCCAAGGGAAAGGAAAACCTGGTCATTCTCGCCTTCTCGGGTGGCGGCACCCGCGCCGCGGCGTTTTCCTACGGCGTCCTCGAGTTCCTTCGCCGTACCGAAGTGGTGGGACAGGACGGCCGGACTGTCCGCCTGCTCGATACCGTGGACGTCATCACCGGCGTCTCGGGCGGCAGCTTCACGGCGCTTGCCTACGGCCTCTACGGCGACAGGCTGTTCGCCGACTACGAACAGCGCTTTCTGAAACGCGACGTGCAGGGCGAGATCATCGCCCGTACCTTCAGCCCGAGAAACTGGGGCAACCTCTGGTCACTGGGCTGGGGTCGTTCCGAGCTGGCCGCCGAGCTGTACGACGAAATCCTGTTCGATGGAGCCACCTTCGGCGATCTGGATCGTGGTCGCGGTCCGTTGATCCTGGCGTCAGCGACCGACATTTCGACCGGCGCCCGTTTCGTCTTCCAGCAGAACACCTTTGATGTCATCTGCTCGGACCTCAACGCCGTCCCTTTGTCGCGGGCGGCCGCAGCGTCTTCGGCCGTACCGGTGGTCCTCTCGCCGGTGACGATCAACAACTACGGCGGCAGCTGTCAGACACGCCTGCCGCCCTGGGTAAAAATGTTCACCGACGCCACCGACCCGCCGCGACCGGCGGCGCGGGCGATCCGCTCGCTGCGCGACCTGCAGGCCTTCGGCGATGGCGTCCATCGGCCCTACCTGCATCTCGTCGACGGCGGTGTCTCGGACAACGTCGGCATGCGCGCGGTCCTCGACACGCTGGAGATCTCGCAGGCGCTGCATGAGGCGGGAGCGCCAACGCCGCTTGATGGCATCCGCCGGGTCATCGTCTTCATCGTGAACTCGCTGTCGTCGCCGCCCACCGACTGGGACGAATCCGAAAGCCCGCCCGGCACCGTGAGCATCCTGCTCAAGTCGGCCGGAGTACCGATCGACCGCTACTCCTATGAAGCGGTCGAACTGTTGCGAGACATGGCGGCGCGCTGGAATACCTTGCGTCTGATCGGCAAGTCGTCGGCAATGGCCGCCAACAAGGATCCCTTGGTGGCCGCAGCGCTGCGCGTTCCGGATGCCGAGATCTATGCCATCGACGTGTCCTTTCCCGAACTGCGGGACAAGGAGGAACTGTCCTATCTCAACGCACAGCCGACTTCGTTCGTGCTGCCCGACGAGGCCGTCGACCGTCTGCGCGCAGCGGCGGGACGAATCATCATGGACTCGCCGGAATTCCAGCGCCTGCTGCGCGACGTCGGCGCGCGAGTCATCGCGGACCCGCAGCGGCCGCAGGCACCGGCGGGGGCGAGCGCGCAGTAGGACTGCTGGCGGACGAGCCCCCTGCCCTCACGCAGCGGCGCCAGGGCGCACGCGCAGCCTCTGCCGGTCGCTGCCATCATCCAGCGGCGGTGCAGGCCGATAGCTGCCGGCGAGTCCGCGGCGGACATCGTCAGCCGTGACCATGGCGCGCAGCGATCGCATGCCCGGTCATGCCCGGCGACGCGACGGCCAGCGCAGCACCCCCGTTGCCAGCGCCGTCCCGAGCACGACGATGGCGCCACCGACCAGCATCCCGGCATCGAGGCGCTCGCCAAGAAAGATGCTGCCCCAGAGGATGCCGAAGAGCGGGATGAGGAAGGTCACGGTCACCGCGCGGGCGGCGCCGACGTTGGCGATCAGGCGGAAGAAGATGAGAAAGGCGAGAGCGGTACAGCCAACACCGAGCGTGATTGCCGCCGACCACGCCAGGTGACCGGGCAATTCCGCCGGCCAGGACCAGAGCGCGAGGGGCGTCATGACGATCGCCGCGACGATCTGCGAGCCGGCGGCACTGACCAGCGCCGGCACCTCGCCGAGAAGGCGTCGCGTCAGATGCGCGGCAAAGCCGTACGACAGCGTCGCCAGCAGCATGGCGAGGATCGCCCAGCCGCTACCGCCCGGCTTGAAGTCGGCCTGGCCGGCGGCGAGCACGAGAACGCCGACGAAACCGACGACCAGACCGGCAGCGCGCGTCGCGCCGAGGCGCTCGCGCAACCACATGGCGCCAATCAGCGCGGTGAAGATCGGTACCGTCGCATTGAGAATCGACGCCAGACCGGCGGTGATCGACAGCATCGCCCAGGCAATCAGCGCAAAGGGTAGCGCCGAGCTGAAGACACCGACGACGACGATGCCGAACGCATGCTCGCGCAGCGCCCCGACCTGCCGCCGCAACATCAGCAAGGGCGTCAGGCAGGCGGCTGCCACCGCCACGCGCAGCCAGATCAGCGGCAGCGGGCCAAAGGCCGGCGCCGCGTAGCGCATGAACAGGAAGGAGCCGCCCCAGAGAGCGGCCAGCAGGACCAGGTCGCACAGGTCGCGCATGCGCATCAGTTCGCTCTCTCCACAGACGCCCGCGGTGTGCCTTCGCGGTGACCGACCACGCGCATCGGCCTGCCGCCTGCCGACGCCGCACCAGGCAGACGCAGCCCGGTCGGCATCCGGGCGAAGCACGCTGGCAGCACGAGCGGCGGCACCGGGCAGGCGCGGACTCGGTTCACCTTCGGCGACGCTCCCGACTTCGCGACGGAGCCGGCCCCAATGGGCGAAAAGACGCGAGCGTACGGCATGCCGCTGCCCGCTGTCCAGGGAATCCCCGCTGCCTCACGCGCCGCGACGACAGCGGCGAGGCGAACCACCCCCCGTCCTGCCTCGCGGACGTCGATCATCGAGCCATCGCACACGCTCCCGCGCCCTGCTCCCCAGCCCGCGGGAGACGAGCGCTTTACGATTGGACCGGAGGCCCGATACTGATGATTGCCAGCGAGACGTTGTCGCTGCCGTCACGCGCGAGCGCCAGCTCGATCAGTCGCCGGCAGGCGGCAGCAGCGTCGAGCCTGGCCACGACGCGGCCGATCTCGGCGGCGTCGACACTTTCCCAGAGACCGTCGGAGCACAGCACAAAGGAGTCGCCGATGACCGGCGGCGCATCGGCCTGCGTCGCCACACGCAGTGTCTTCTCGCTGCCAAGCGACAGGAGCAGGATATTGCGCGCCGGATGATGGCGTGCCTGCTCCGTGCTCAGCAGCCCGTTGCGTGCCATCTCGGCGGCGACCGTGTGATCGACGGTGAGTTGGCGGCAGCGGCCACCACGGCAACGATAGACGCGACTGTCACCGACGTGTGCGAAGAGGACGCGGCTGCCCACCAGGATCAGCGCCGTGGCCGTCGTCCCCATCCCGGCAAGCGCGGAATCCGCAGCGGCAGCATGGGCGATCGCCAGGTTCGCGTCGTGCATGGCGTTGCTGAGCGCGTTTCCGGGGTCAACCTCACCGTTCGCGAAATAGCTCTGGCCCAGGGTTTCGACCGCCATGGAGCTTGCGACTTCGCCAGCATTGTGCCCTCCCATGCCATCAGCCATCACCACCAGCACGCCGCGACGCTGCCACTGCCGCGCCTCGGCAGGCGAGAAGAAGGCGAGGGAATCCTGATTGCTGCTGCGGATGCGACCAATGTTGCTTGCCAGGTGCGCCTCGACACCATAGTCCATTGTCGACACGCCGCATGGGCCCGAAGCGGCAACGCGCTCATCGCCTGTCCCGCCAACGCGGATCGCAGACGGCAATTGCTGCAGTGACTGCTCCGGCGTCGTCATCGTTTCTCCCCTTTCTCTCGCGCCGACTGGTCGCTCCCGCAAGGCGGCCGCCACGGCCAGAAGACCCGCATGCCATTATGCCCGCATGCTGGAGTTTCGGGGTGCCTCGCGGCGTCGCTTCCTGCGGTCGGCAACGACGCCGGCGGCAGGAACCTGCACCGCGGCGGGCCGACTGCGGTTGCGGCGGCCCTGCAGGCGTCCGGTCAGCGATGGGTGAACGGCCGGATGCCTGCTATCCTGCGGCCTTGCGGAACTCTTCCCGGCCCGCGAGCCGACCGCCGCCTGCCGGAGCGACCCAGGCTGACCGCCAGAAGTCGCCGGCGCCACGATTCTCCGGCCGCAGCGAGGTGCAGGCCGTCGAGCATGACGGGCCGTGCTACAGCCGCACCGCCAGCACGCGGCGCCAGCCACCAGCCAGAGTGAGAACGAATGAGTTATACCTTTGCTTCTGCCACCATCCTGCTGATCCTCATCACCGACCCGATCGGCAACATTCCCATCTTCGCCAACGCGCTGCGGCATGTGGCGCCGGCCCGGCGGCCGTGGGTCATCCTGCGCGAGGTTCTCATCGCCTTCGTCCTCCTGCTGACCTTCATGTTCGTCGGCAAGGCTTTCCTCCGGCTGATGAACCTGAGCGAGCTGTCGCTGCAGATCGGCGGCGGCGTGATCCTCTTCCTGATCGCGCTGCGCATGATCTTTCCACCGCCGGGGACCGATGCCGTCGACCCGGCAGGGGAACCGTTGATCGTGCCGCTCGCCGTTCCGGCCATCGCCGGCCCGTCGGCGCTGGCGACCGTTCTGCTGCTGGTGTCGCAGGCACCCGATCGCCGGTTGGAATGGATCGGCGCCCTGTGCATCACGATGGCCGTCAGTGCGATCATCCTCGTCCTCGCCGAGCGCATTCAGCGCGTCGCCGGTGATCGCATCGTGATCGCGCTGGAACGACTGATGGGCCTCGTGCTGGTGGCGATGGCCATCGAGATGATCCTGCGCGGCATCAAGACCTTTGCCCTGCAGATCTCGCAGGCTCACCCATGAAGCCTTGCCGCGTGCGCCTGCGTCGCGGGTCGCGCGCCGCAAGAACCTGGCGCAAAGCATGCGACATCGAGACGATGCGCGCTCGCCACGATCAGGAACGACGCCGCCGCCACGCCCTGATCAGATACAGACGCCAGGCGGCACTGGTGACCACGAAGCCCAGCGCCGAGAGGCTGCTGGCGAGCGCGATCAGACCGACTGCCAGTGGCTTGGCAACGGCCAGCATCCACACCTGCATCGCCTCCGCCCAGCCAGTGAAGGCGCCAACACTGAACGCGGGCGGGGCGACGAAACCGCCGCTGTCGCCGATCAGCAGGCGACCGAGCTGGTAAGCCACGAGGTACAGTGGCACGATGGTGAACGGGTTGGTGTAGAGCGTCACGACCAGTGCGAGCGGCAGGTTGACGCGCAGGATCAGGGCACTGATTGCCGCCCCGATCATCTGCAGCGGACCAGGAATCAGGCCGCAGAACATGCCGACCGCAACCGCACCGGCGGCCGAGTGACGGTTGAGGTGCCACAGCCGGGGATGCAGCAGCCACGACTCGAAGGGACGCAACCAGCGGTTGTTGCGGATCGACTCGTGGTCGGGAAGGTACTTTCTCAGCATGCGACGCATAGCCGGCATTATCGCAGGCTATACCCCGCAATGGCGCGCCGGAGGGATGCGGAACGGCCGGCGGCAGGCCGGACGAACTCGTTTGCCGGCCCAGATCAAAGACTGGAGCGCGCTGCCGGCGGAGAATCGCAGGCCATTCCCCCATCACCGCCGGAGACCACCATGCACGCCTGCGATCAACCCCGTATCGACGCCACCCACGCCTTCGACGCCCGCGGGGTCGCGAAACGTTTTCGCCATGCAGCGATCTTCGGCGCGCTCGACGTCCTGACGCCGGGAGAGACCATGCGCTTCTGCAACGACCATGACCCCCTGCCCCTGCTCGTGCAGCTCAAGAGCCGCTATGGCGATGCGCTGCAGATCAATTACGTGCAGCGTGAACCGGGAGCGATCGTCGTCGACTTCCTCCGCACAGCCTGAGGGTACCGGTCTCTTGCCAGAGGTCACCTGCCTGCCCGGTGCGGCACTCGCAGGTCGTGGCGCCGGTTCGCCCAGCCGCTGCGCCGTCACACAGGTGCGCAGGACAAGCGATTGCTGACGTACCTCGGCCTCTCGGTCCTGGCCACCTTCGCCGTCGCGCTGGTGTTGCTGCCTCTCGGGCGACCAGCGCTGCCAGCAGTCGCGCACCTGCTGCTGACGGTCGGCATCATGCCGCTGATCTTCGGCGTCATCACCCATTTCATACCCGTCCTGACGCGCAGCGGCGCCGCGCCACGAAGCTTGGTGCTGGCGCCGGTCCTGTTGCAGATTGCCGGCGGCCTGTCCTTTCTCAGCTTCACTGGCGAAGCACCGGCAGCAGGCTTCGCTGCAGCTGCCAGCGCTGCGCTGCTGCTGGCAGCCACTCTCGCCGGCTGGATGAGCCTGCGCGCGAGGCGGGCGCTCGGCACGCCGCATCCGTGCTGGCACTGGTACCTGGCAGCGATCAGCCTGCTCGGCATCGCATTGCTGCTCGTGCCGGCCATGGCCTGCTGGCCACAGGCGCGCAACACGCTGCGCCTGCTCCACCTGCACCTCAATGTGCTCGGCTTCGTCGGCCTGACTGCTCTCGGCACGCTGCAGGTCCTGCTGCCGACGGTACTGAACGCCGCCGACGCCACCGCCGGCCAGCGCTTGCGGCGACACCTGCCGCTGGCTGTTGGCGCCGTCCTGATGATCGCTGCGGGCGCTGCCGTCTGGGTACCCCTGGCGCTGGCGGGCGCCCTTCTGCTGGCAACCGTCGTGCTCAGCCTCGTGCATGCGAACCTGATTCGCCATGGCTGGCGCCGACTGTTCGGCGATGGCGCGGCGGCCGCCCTGTCCGCTGCCTTGGCGGGGGTGCTGCTCCTGCTTGGCCTGGGAGTCGGACACGCTGCCGGAACGCTCGACAGCCGTGACAGCAGCGTCGCCTTCATCGTCGGCTTTCTCCTGCCGCTGGTCACCGGCGCCCTGACGCACCTGCTCCCGGTCTGGCTGCTGCCCGGCAAGCGGACACCGCGACGTGACCGGCTGCATGCCACGCTGCGCCGCGGCGGCGTGCAGCGGGCGCTGCTGTTTCTTGCCGCCGGTGCGCTGCTCGGCAGCGGGGTCAGCGCTGGCGTGTGGCCAGCCTTGCTGGGGCTGCTCCACTTCTTCGGCGTTCTGCTGCAGGCCCTCTGGGCGAACTGCGAATGACTTGTTGAAGTATGAGATTTTCCACTTTAAAACAACATACTCGAAGCTCTTTGTGAAAAACGTCTCAAGATCTGCGAAATGTGTCCGTTGCCACTGATATGATCGAAACGGTCAAGCATCTGCGACGGAGCGAGTGATGTTCAAGCACGACCACTTATCCCAGCTTCATTCATCCCGCCAGGCATCGCGTCGGCTGCACCGCCGCCCTGCCCTCCCGGGCGATCAACAGACGGCCCCCGGACATGCCTTGGGCGCCGTCGCAGACGGTGGGGCTCAACACCGGCGAATGCGGCGCAGCCGAACGGCTGCACCGCAGGCAACGATGCTCGAACTGCTCGTGGCCGAGACGCGCATCGCCGATCTCGAAAGCGCATTGCGCAGGGCGCAGGCAGCAGCGCTAACCGATACGCTGACCGGCGCGCTGAATCGCCGCGGCTTTGACCAGGCGCACGAGCGTGAGGCCGCCCGCTCGCGCCGCAACGCCAGACCGCTCGCGCTGGCCCTGATCGACCTAGACGATTTCAAGCGTCTGAACGACACGCTCGGTCATCAGGCGGGTGACCAGGCACTGATTCATCTCGTCCGGACGCTGCGTTCCGCGTTGCGACCGTCCGACGTCCTCGGCCGTTTCGGTGGCGAGGAGTTCGTCCTCATGCTGCCCGACACCGAACTCGACGAGGCGGTGACCGCGCTCACGCGCTTTCAGCGACAGCTCGCCGACTGCCGCGTCACCGGCAATGGCGTCGCCCTGACCTTCAGTGCCGGCGTCGTCGTGCAGGCGCCCGGGGAGTCGCTCGCGGAGTCGATCGAGCGTGCCGATACGGCGACCTATGCCGCCAAGCGGGCGGGCAAGAACCGCGTCTTCAGCGGCTGACGCGGCGGCGACGTCGGGCGCCCCCGGAACCAGGGCGAGGGTCGGCATGCTAGACTGCGTCCTCGCCCACCTGCCCGCATCTTCCCGAGCCTCATCGCCATGCGCTACATCTCGACTCGTGCCCGACCCACCGGCACTGCGGATTCGTCGAAGCGGACGTTTTCCGAAATCCTCCTTGGCGGTCTGGCACCCGACGGCGGTCTCTACCTCCCCGAAACCTATCCCAGGGTCGGCCCGTCGGAACTCGCCCAGTGGCGCCGCCTGTCCTATGCCGACCTCGCCTGCGCCGTGCTGGCGCGCTTCATCGATGACATTCCCCCAGACGATCTGCGCACCCTGATCCACAGGACCTACACTCCTGCCATCTACCGCAACGGGCGCAACCGTTCGGCTGCCAGCGAGATCACGCCGCTGCGCTGGCTCGAACCGCCGGCACCGGAGCGTGGTGAGGGCGGGCTGGCCATTCTCGAACTGTCCAATGGGCCGACCCTGGCCTTCAAGGACATGGCCATGCAGTTGCTCGGCAACCTTTTCGAGTACGTTCTGGCGCGCAACGGCGAGGAAATCAACATTCTCGGCGCCACTTCGGGCGATACCGGTTCGTCGGCGGAGTACGCGATGCGCGGCAAGCGCGGCGTGCGCGTGTTCATGCTCTCGCCGCACGAGCGAATGAGCGCCTTCCAGCGTGCCCAGATGTACTCGCTGCAGGATCCCAACATCTTCAACATCGCCATCCGCGGAACGTTCGACGACGCCCAGGACATCGTCAAGGCGGTGTCGAACGACCACGCGTTCAAGAGCCACTACCGGATCGGTGCAGTCAATTCGATCAACTGGGCACGCGTCGCCGCGCAGGTGGTTTACTATTTCAAGGGGTACTTCGCAGCCACCGGCGGCCCTGGCGGCAACGACGGGCAGCCGGTTGCCTTCGCCGTCCCATCGGGCAATTTCGGCAACATCTGCGCTGGCCACATCGCGCGCATGATGGGGTTGCCAATCGGCCGGCTGGTCCTGGCAACGAACGAGAACGACGTCCTCGACGAGTTCTTCTGCAGCGGCGTCTACCGCCCGCGCGCCACCAGCGAAACCGCGGCGACCTCGAGTCCGTCGATGGACATCTCGAAGGCCTCCAACTTCGAGCGCTTCGTCTTCGACCTCGTTGGCCGTGATCCGGAGGTCATCCGCCGGTTATGGTCGGCGGTCGATGGCGGTGACAGCTTCGACCTGTCGTCACAGCCCTGCTTCGCCCGTCTGCCCGACTTCGGCTTCGTCTCCGGTCGCAGCACCCATGCCGACCGCCTGGAGACGATCCGCCGGACCCATGATCGCTACGGCCTGGTCATCGACCCGCACACCGCTGACGGGCTCAAGGTCGGCAGCGAACGCCGCACGGCGGAGATGCCGATGGTGGTACTGGAGACCGCCCTGCCGGCCAAGTTCGAGGAAACGATCGTCGAAGCGCTGGGGCGCAGACCCGAGCGACCCACCACCATGGAAGGCCTGGAGAAGCTGCCGCAGCGCGTTGAGATCATGGACGTCAGTGTCGATCAGGTGCAGCGCTTCATCGCGCAACACGTGCCGTGAACTGCCGGCGATCGCGGCTTCAAAGGTAGATGACCGCCGGGAAGACGGCCGCAGCCAGAACCAGAACCAGCCATTCGAGATTGTGTCGCGCGAGGAACCCCGTGAAGTGCATGATCAGTATCGTGATCGCCAGTACGTAGAACAGCGCAAATAGCATCGGACCACCCTCTCCCTGTTGGCGGAAGCCACAACGTCCCGCCTGCCTCGCATCGACCGGATGATATCACCGCTGCAGTCGCGGTTTGCACTAAGGGACGCTCCGCTGGCGCAGCGCGAGCCACCGCCCGCATGCTGCCCCTGCCCGTCGGCGCTGGCCGGCTAGTCCTGGAAACGCATCGACAGATCGAGCGCCCGAACATCCTTGGTCAGGCCACCGATCGAGATGCGGTCCACGCCGGTCTCGGCGATCGCGCGGACGGTTTCGAGGCTGACATTGCCCGATGCCTCGAGCACCGCGCCACCAGCGGCAAGCACCACCGCGGCACGCAACTGATCCAGGCTCATGTTGTCCAGCAGGATCATCTCGACACCACAGGCGAGCGCCTGCCGCAACTCGTCGAGATTCTCCACCTCGACCTGCACGAACTGGCAGACTTCGCCGGCAGCAGCGGCGATCCGCTTTGCCGCCGCCAGCGCGCCGGCGATGCCGCCGGCGGCAAGGATGTGGTTCTCCTTGATCAGGATCCCGTCGTAGAGGCCGAGCCGATGATTGCCGCCACCTCCGCAGCGGACGGCATACTTCTGCGCCAGCCGCAGTCCGGGAACCGTCTTGCGCGTGTCGACCACCTGCGCCCGCGTTCCCGCCACCCGATCGGCGTACTGCCGGGCCTTGGTCGCGACGCCGGAAAGCAGTTGCAGGAAGTTGAGCGCACTGCGCTCGCCGGTCAGCAGCGCGCGCGCTGGCCCCTCGATCGCGCACAGCAACTGGCCCGGCCTGATCCGTTCGCCATCACGCACCTGCCAGGCGATGCGAACCGTCGCGTCGAGCTGCCGAAAACAGGCCGCGAACCAGGCAGAGCCGCAGAGGATGGCGTCCTCGCGCGCAATCACCGTCGCCCGCCCGGTCGCCGCAGCCGGCACCAGTTGCGCGGTCAGGTCGCCGCTGCCGACGTCCTCGGCCAGCGCTGCGGCAACGTTGCGTTCGACTTCGCCCTCGAGCATGGCTGCAAAGGTCATGAGGAATCCCGTAAACTAGCGTCAACTGGCCGGATCTTATCACCAATGGGAGACACCAATGCTCGACCTGCTGCTCGTCACGACGGGCGTCCTGCTCGCACTGGCTTTCGCCGGAGGCCTGGTCTACCTTTACGTGCAGGACGTGACGCAGGAAAGGCATGCGGTCCTGCGCAACTTCCCGCTCGTCGGCCACCTGCGCTACCTGTTCGAGAGCCTGGGCGAGTACTTCAGGCAGTATTTCTTCCTGGGCGACCGCGACGAGATGCCCTTCGACCGGGCAACACGGAGCTGGGTCTATCGCATGGCGAAGAACCAGGGAGGAATCATCGGCTTTGGCTCGACCTACCGTATCCACGAGGCGGGAGCACTGGTATTCGTCAACGCACCCTTCCCGGTTCTCGACGAGGAACAGCGACCGACGCCGCCACTGCCCATCGGCGAGGGCTACTGCCGGACCCCGTTCAGCGGCCGCTCGCTGGTCAACGTCAGCGCCATGAGTTTCGGCGCCATTTCCAGACCGGCCGTGCAGGCGTTGTCGCGCGGCGCGGCCGCCGCCGGCTGCTGGCTGGATACCGGGGAAGGCGGCCTGTCACCCTATCATCTCGAAGGCGGCTGCGACATCATCTTCCAGATCGGAACCGCCAAGTACGGCGTCCGCGATGCCAGCGGACAGCTTTCCGACCAGCGCCTGCGTGAGCTGGCGGCACACGAATGCGTCCGCGCCTTCGAGATCAAGCTGTCGCAGGGAGCAAAGCCGGGCAAGGGAGGAGTCCTGCTGAGCAACAAGGTGACCCGCGAAATCGCCGACATTCGTGGCATCCCGCTGGGCAAGGATTCGCTGAGCCCCAACCGTCACCGCGATGTCGCCAACATCGACCAGTTGCTCGACCAGGTCGAGCACGTCCGTGCGACGACCGGCAAGCCGGTCGGTGTCAAGACCGCGATCGGCGGCAGCGCCTTCATGGACGAGCTCACGGCGGCCATCGCGCGCCGCGGTCTGCACGCCGCACCCGACTTCCTGACCATCGATGGTGGCGAGGGCGGCAGTGGTGCGGCGCCACAGGCGCTGGCCGACCACATGGCCCTGTCGATCGACGAAGCGCTGCCGCTGGTGGCCGATGCACTGATCGCCAGCGGCCTCAAGCAACGGATTCGCCTGATCGCAGCCGGCAAGCTGGTGACTCCGGCTCGGGTTGCGTGGGCACTCGCAGCCGGTGCCGATTTCGTCAACACGGCACGCGGCTTCATGTTTTCGCTCGGCTGCATCCAGGCTCTGCGCTGTCACGCCAACACTTGCCCGACTGGGGTCACTACGCATGACCCACGCCTGCAACGCGGCCTGGTCGTCGAAGACAAGGCGGAACGGGTTGCCGCCTACTGCCACAACATGAACAGGGAGATCGAGATGATCGCCCACTCCTGCGGTCTCCCGCACGCGCGCGGACTGCGCCGCGAGCACGTCCGCATCGTCCAGCCCTCGGGGCGCAGCATCCCTCTCGACACCCTCCATCCCTACCCCGGCGCGGCGACCAATTGAGCAAGAAGTCACGGTAACAGCGGAAGCACTCGCCGGCGACACCGGACACCGCCCTCTGTTGCACCTGCCGGAATCAGCTGCCATGCGCTGCGCGCCCTGGCAGCCCGGGAAACGCCTGACGGTCAGAGTGCTTCGGCGAGCCAGGCATCACTCGGCAGATCGGGCACCCCGGGGGTGATGAGGAAGCGCGTCATGGCACGCGGATTCATCAGGCCGACACCCCCCCCTTGCGCCAGGCGATAGTGGAGCGCCGGCCGTTCGAACAGGCCGGTCAGGTGCATCAGCCGTTCGGCAAGGGCCGGCTTGCGGGCGCCTGCAGCGACCATGTAGAGCACATGGCCGCCAGTGAAGAAAAACTCGATGCGCACGCTGAAGTGATCGCCGTTCAGGCCGCCGACAAAGGGCTCGGCGCGCTGCTCCGGCGTCAGCGCCGTCAGGCTCAGACTGTGCTGGCTGGGCAGATACTCTTCAAGGTCGCGTGCGGTCTCAATCTCGATGCAGGCGATCGCCGCAGCAGCAAAAACCTCGGTCTGCACGCCCGAACCGATGATCAGCGGCTTGCCGCGGAACAGTTGCCCACTGCCCCGCAGGCTGTCGACAATGGCCTCGAGACTGCTTTCATTGGCGGGCACGAAACGCCGCGCACGGTTCGCGGTGGTAATCACGGTGATGTTGCTGGTCATCCTGGCACTCCATCGATCGGACGCATTGCCCGCTCCCGCCGCAAGCCTTCTCAGTCACCGCTACGGTGCTTCCCCTGCACCCAGAGTACGTCGCCACAACCGGCGGCGCGGTTCAGCGCACGACCGAGGACGAACAACAGGTCGGACAGGCGGTTGAGGTACTTGCGCGCGAAGTCCGAGACCGTCTCGCTGCGTGACAGGTGCACCACATGACGCTCGGCGCGGCGGCATACCGTCCGGGCAAGGTGTGCCAGTGCGGCGGCCCGGCCGCCGCCGGGGAGAATGAAGTCCTTCAGCGGCGGCAAGCCGTCGTTGAAACGCTCGACGAGATCCTCGAGGCGGCCCACCTGGGCATCGCTGATCATGTTCATTCCCGGAATGCACAGTTCCCCCCCGAGATCGAAGAGGTCGTGCTGAACACCGGTGAGTGCCTGCCGGATGTCGTCCGGAATCTCCTCGGTCAACAGCACGCCGATCGTCGAATTGAGTTCATCGACCTGGCCGATCGTCTCGATGCGCAGACTGTCCTTGGCCACACGTGTGCCATCACCAAGACCGGTGGTACCGGCATCACCGGTCCGCGTGACGATTTTCGACAAACGATTGCCCATGGAGACGTTCCTGATCAGAATATCGAAGATTATAGACGAAGGAGCGTTCGTGACCCGCCCCGCACTGAAACTGAGTGCCAACCTGAGTTTCCTGTTCACCGAGTTTGACTTCGGCGAGCGTTTCGAACGCGCCGCACGGGCAGGTTTTAGCGGCGTGGAGTACATGTTTCCTTACGCCTGCGATCGCGACGAGTTGTGCGCCCTGCTGCGCGAAAACGGCCTGCTGCAGGTCCTGCACAACCTGCCGGCAGGCGACTGGGCGGCAGGCGAGCGAGGAATCGCCTGCCTGCCGGGACGTGAAGCCGAATTCCGCGAATCGGTGGCGCTGGGAATCGACTTCGCACGCACGCTGGGCTGCCGCCAGCTCAACTGCCTTGCCGGCATCGCGCCGGCCGGCATTGCCGACGAAGAGCTGCACGCAACCCTGACGGGCAATCTGCGCTACGCTGCCGAGCGCTTGGCGCGGCACGACATCCGGCTGCTGATCGAGCCGATCAACAGCCGCGTCGACATTCCCGGTTTCTGGCTCGACACGCCCGCCAAGGGGCTGGCGCTGATCGCCGAACTGGCAATCCCCAACCTCTGGCTGCAGTATGACATCTACCACGCCCAGGTGATGGCGGGAGACTTGGCACGGACGATCGAAACCCACATCGACCGCATCGCGCACATCCAGCTGGCCGACAACCCGGGCCGCAACGAGCCCGGTAGCGGCGAAATCAACTACCCCTTTCTCTTCGACCTGCTTGGCCGCCTCGGCTACGACGGCTGGCTGGGCTGCGAGTACCGGCCAGCTCTGGCGAATACGGAAAGCAGCCTCGGCTGGGCGCGCGAGTGGCTGGCCCCCCTGCCGCGGGCGCGTGCCGACCGACCGTAGCGGCGGCCAGCCCACGGCGGCATTGACCATCGCTGGCCAGCTGCGCGGGTTAGGGCAGGACACGGGATCAATCGTCGGCAAAGACCTTGCAGAAGCGCAGCTCTTCAGAGTACGGGAAGAAATCTTCGACGTGGCCGGCGCGGATTCTCTCCTGCGTCGTCTGCCAGAACCTGGCGTTCAACAGAGCCCGATGGTACTTGAGGAAGGCCGAGCGGACCTTCGCCGAGCCGAGCAGGAAGCTGGCGAACTCCTCCGGGAACACGTCGTAGCGACCGACGGAATACCAGGGCTCGCCGGACATCTCCATCTCGGGGTACGGCGGCTCCGGAATGGCACGAAAGATGATGTCGGTCATGTACTCGATTTCATCGTAGTCGTAGAAGACCACACGTTTGTAGCTCGTCACACCGAAGTTCTTCCACAGCATGTCGCCCGGGAAGATGTTGGCAATCGCCAGCTCCCTGATGGCGTTGCCATACTCCAGGACAGCCTGGTCGATCTCCTCGGGGGTCGCCGCGTCGAGATAGAGGTTGAGTGGCGTCAGGCGACGTTCGATATAGAGGTGCTTGATCACCAGATTGTCGCCCTCTTCCTCAAGCAACGATGGTGCCAGTGTGCGCAAGGCTGCGAGGAGTTCGACCGAGAAACGCTTCTTCGGCAGCAGCACCTGCGAGAACTCGAGGGTATCGGCCATCCGGCCGACTCGGTCCACCTGCTTGACCATCAGATACTTGCGCTTGACCGTGTCGCGGTCCATCTCCTTGCTCGGTCCGAACACATCCTTGATCAGCTTGAAGACATAGGGGTATGACGGCAGGGTGAACACCAGCATCACCAGGCCGGCAATTCCCGGCGCGATGACGAACTGGTCCTGCGAATGCCGCAGATGGTGCTTGAGGTCGCGGAAGAAGAGAATCTTGCCCTGCTTGCCGAGGCCGAGCATGGTGTAGATCTCCGACGGTGGCTTGTGCGGCATGATGCTGCGCAGGAACTGCACGTAGCCTGACGGGACCTCCATATCGACCATGAAGTAGGCGCGCGAAAGGGAGAACAGGATGCTGATCTGCGTGCTGTCGAGCAGGATGGTGTCGACCACCAACTCGCCGGCCGGCGAATGCACGACGGCAACGGCGAACGGGTATTCAGCATGGCCGTTGATTCCCTTGCCAAAAATGTAGGCGCCCTTGTTGCGATAGAACGCCGAGTGGAGGACCTCGATCTGTGCGTTGGCCTCGGCCGCCGGCCACTCGCCCAACCGCTTCCTGAGGGTCCGCATGATGTAATCGACGTCACGATCGAGATTCTGGAAGGGGCGCTGCCAGTCGAAATCGATGATGATCTGGCAGACGGTGCGGCGCAGTCCGCGGTGTGCCGGATAGTAGCTGCGATAGACCGGCGGGTATGACTGGATGTACTCAGTCGACACCGCCGGCCGGGCGAAGATGTAATCGTTGTTGAAGTAGGTCCGGTGCAGAATCTTGGTGCACACCGAGTTGAAGAAGGTCTCGGCAAGCTCGGGCTGCTTGTGGTTGATGAGATGACCGATATAGAAAAGCTTGAGCTGCTGCCAGGTCGCGTCATCGAGCGCCGCAGCGCCGTAGTTGGCACACAGCAACTCGGCGGTCTCGCTGACGCGATCATCGTAGGAGCGGATACGCTCGCGCACCGCGTCATGAACACCTTTCCAGTCCGCGGCTTCGAAGAGCAGCTTGGCCTGCTGACCGTAATGGCGAATGATGCGGTAGTGCCGGTTGAAGCCATCGATCATCGCCTCGGCGATACGCCGCGGGAGCAGGTTTTCAACGCTGGGGAGATCCATGGCAGCCACTCGCGAGCCCAATACGGCGGCATTGTAGCACCGCGCCTGCTGCGCCGCACCAAAGTTGCTGCAGACGACTTCCGCGGGCGCTGATCCGGTAGCTGGAGAAGCGCGCCCGGAGCCCGTCGGCGGCTCATGGCGAGCCTTCCGGCGGAAGGTGAAGCACTGGCAAATCGTCGGCATTTGCTACATAATCGCGCGTGGCGCCGCTGGATGGTTTTGCTTCTGACAGAGTCCCTCGTGCCCACAAATCAGCAACGCGGCCGGCCCGGTTCGCAGCCAGTGAACGCTGGCCTGATGCAGCGATGCTGGTACCCGAACCGGATGATTCACCCACACGACACAACACGGAGTAGGCATGAGCGCAAGTCTGATCAAAGTCCCACAAGGTGGCCAGAAAATCGTTCCGGGGCAGGCTGTCCCGGATAACCCGATCATCCCGTTCATCGAGGGCGATGGCATCGGCATCGACATCACGCCGGTGATGATCAAGGTGGTCGACGCGGCAGTGGCCAAAGCCTATGGTGGGGCCAAGAAGATCTTCTGGATGGAGGTCTACGCGGGCGAAAAGTCCACGCAGATGTACGGCTCCGACGTCTGGCTATCGCCCGAGACTCTTGATGCACTCAAGGAGTTTTCGGTATCGATCAAGGGTCCGATGACCACCCCGGTCGGTGGCGGCATCCGGTCACTGAACGTTGCCCTGCGCCAGGAACTCGATCTCTACCAGTGCGTTCGCCCGGTGCGCTACTTCCGGGGTGTGCCCTCACCGCTCAAGGACCCGGCCAAGACGAACATGGTCATCTTCCGCGAGAACACCGAGGACATCTACGCCGGCATCGAGTGGGAAGCCAATTCCGAGGGCTGCCGGAAGGTCATCAAGTTCCTGCAGGACGAGATGGGCGTGAAGAAGATTCGCTTCCCGGCCAGTTCCGGCATTGGCATCAAGCCGGTATCGCAGGAGGGGACCGAGCGCCTCGTCCGCGCAGCGATCAAGTACGCGATCACCAACAAGCGCAAGTCGGTGACGATCGTCCACAAGGGCAACATCATGAAGTTCACCGAGGGTGGGTTCCGTGACTGGGCCTACGCTCTGGCGAAGAAGGAATTCGGTGGCGTCGAAATCGACGGCGGGCCGTGGCTCAAGCTGCCCAGTGGTATCGTCATCAAGGATTCGATCGCCGATGCCTTCCTGCAGCAGATTCTGCTGCGCCCGGCCGAGTACGACGTGATCTGCACGACGAACCTGAACGGCGACTACATCTCGGACGCGCTCGCCGCCCAGGTCGGTGGCATCGGCATCGCACCCGGCGCCAACATCTCGGACGCCTACGCCTGCTTCGAAGCGACGCACGGCACGGCGCCCAAGTATGCCGGCCTGGACAAGGTCAACCCGGGTTCGCTGATCCTCTCGGCAGAAATGATGCTGCGCCACCTCGGCTGGTTCGAAGCCGCCGACCTGATCATCGCCTCGATGGAAGCTGCCATCGGCGACAAGGTCGTCACCTACGACTTCGCGCGCCTGATGGACGGCGCCACCGAGGTCTCATGCTCCGAGTTCGGCGACGCCATGATCGCCCGCATGTAGGAGCTTGCCGGTGCAAACCCCGGCCTGCCGCAACATCAGGGCCCCCGCGAGGGGGCCCTGCCTTTTTCGGATGCACCGGCCACTGCAGGGGCCTGCGCCCGCTGACCTGAAATCACGGCGGCATCCCGGTCACTTGCCTGCCACATGACGAGCCGCCAGACAGCCGCTTGTCCAGCCGGTCAAACGATGCTGTAGAATCGGCGGCGAGTTCTGGAGCGACGAGGCGCGCCGCCGTTCTGACCGGGCGATGCCAGCCGGGGCCGCACACCTCGCCGCTGGCGCTGCTTGACAGGGCCGGCGAGGGCTGCGGCGTTTTCCCGATGCCAACCCGCGACGACCACCGCGTACCGCAACCGCAGTCCGTCGCCAAACACCTGCTGCCCAGAGGGAGGCCACCGATGAATCACCGGCTGAGTTTTTCCGTGATCGCGCTGCTCCTGTGCTCCTTCGCCGTCGCCAGACCGCTGCCCGATGATGCGCTCGAACGCCGCTGCTGGCTGCTCTTCACCGCCGACCGAAGTGCCGTCAACCTGTTCGCCGACTCGACGCCGGTAACGTTCTCGAACCTGCGCGATGGTTTCCAGGTCCGCAGCCCGCTGTGGGTCGAATTCGGCATCCGCGGCATGGGCGTCATGCCCGCCGGCAACAAGCGCGAGAAGACCGGCCACCACCACTTGCTGATCGACACGCCACTGCCCGCGTCAGTTGCCGAACCGCTTCCCTTCTCCGACAAGCACCGGCACTTTGGCAAGGGACAGACCGCCGTCGCACTCGAACTGTCGCCCGGACAGCACAGTCTGCGCCTGCTGTTTGCCGATCACGAACATCGGCCGTATTACGTCTTCAGCCGCAAGATCAACATCACCGTAACCGGTGGCCGAAAGGACTTGCCGAAGCCGAAGATCGACCCAGCACGCTTTGCCGAGACTTGCCAGGCGTGGTACCAGGACGAGGTCACGACACCACCGGCGGCAGACAGACTCGTCTACGTGAAGAATCTCCGTGACGGCGAGACGGTCGTCAGCCCGTTCCTGGTCAAACTGGGTGTAATCGGCCTCGGCGTTGCCGCGGAAAAGTCGGCCATCCCCGATACCGGATTCTTCCAGGTCGACGTCCGGCAGAATCGCACGCCGCTGCGCAATCTCCGTCTGAGTGACGGCCAGACCGAGGTGGTCCTCGATCTGGACCCGGGGGATTACGAGGTCGACCTCAGCTTCCTGTCCGGCAACGGTCAGCCGCTGCTGCGCAGCCAGTTGCAGGTGACCGTCGCCAAGCGCCAGACCGTAGCCCGCCAGTGAGGGACGAACGCCCGCATGGCCGGTGCACGAAGATGGACGAAGCGGAGCCTCGCTCCTGCAGCTTCGCCGGGACAGCGACTGCGGCATTACGGCGGCGATGCACCCGAGAAGCACCCCCGGGCCAGCGACAGGCGCAGCCGGCACTGCGATGGTAAGATTCGCGGCATCGATTGCGCACCAGCGAGCCGTGACGGACCCGTGCCGTCCCGCCCCGACACGCCTGCTGACGCCTGCGGGAGGCGGCGCTGCAGGCGGATCGCCGGCGGAGGTGCTTGAACCGGGCAGGAACCTTGTGAGATGAAGACAGCCTTTCCCCACATCGCCGTGTCGGTGATCTGCATGCTCCTCCTCGCCACGGCGGGCTGCAACCGCGGGCCCGAGGGCAACGCCCCAACGCCGCCACCGGCCGTCCGCGTCGAGGAGCCGCCGACGGCGGCAGCCCCACTGGCCGCTGCCGCGGCTCGTGGTGACTTGGGAGCGATCCGGGCGCAGCTCGAGGCAGGGGCCGAGATCGACGACACCGACGCTCTGGGCAGGACAGCCCTGCACATGGCGGCCTTCTACGGCCGCACCAAAGCCAGCGAACTGCTGCTCAACAGCGGCGCGGATATCGAAGCCCGCGACCGCATCGGCATGACACCGCTGCATGCCGCGGTCGTTGCCGGTGGCAGACTCGAAGTTGAACTGTTGCTGTCCAGGAAGGCTGACGCCAATGCGCGCAGCGAGACCGGCCAGACTCCGCTCCACTTGGCGGCGGCAACCGGCCAACCCAGGGTCGCGCGCCTCCTGATCGAAAACGGCGCCGACACGAAGAGCAAGGACAAGAGCGGCAACGCGCCGCTGTTCTACGCCTCGCGGAACAAGCACCCGGTCACCGCGGAAGTGCTCCGGCAGAACTCGGAGAGGGATTGACCCGAGGGGGGAACGGCTGGCGCTGGCGACGCCAGTCGCCGCACGGCCAACCGGCACGGCAGCGCCCGTTGAGCCAACCCATCGCCCGCCGGTTCTCGATGCTGCTCAGCGTTAAGCCGCCTTCTTGGTCGCTTCGTCGCGCAACTCTCGGCGCAGGATCTTGCCGACGTTGGTTTTTGGCAGCTCGCTGCGGAATTCGACCTGACCCGGAACCTTGTAGCCGGTCAGATGCTCGCGGCAATGGGCGATCAGCACCTCCGCGGTCAGCGCCGGGTCCTTCTTGACCACGAAGATTTTCACCACCTCGCCGGACTTCTCGTGGGGAACTCCCACTGCCGCCACCTCAAGGACTCCAGCGTGCAGCGCCACCACGTCCTCGACCTCGTTCGGGTAAACATTGAAACCGGAGACGAGAATCATGTCCTTCTTGCGGTCGACAATGCGCACAAAACCCTTTTCGTCCATCACCGCAATGTCACCGGTAAGGAGGAAGCCGTCCGGCATGATCACCTTCGCGGTTTCTTCCGGGCGGTTGTAGTAGCCCTTCATCACCTGCGGACCACGGATGCACAGTTCGCCACGCTCGCCGAGTGGCACGTCCATGCCCGCATCGTCGCGAATGGCCACCTCGGTCGACGAGATGGGAACCCCGATGGCACCGGTGTAAGCCGGGATGTCCAGCGGATTGATGGTTGCTGCCGGGGAGGTTTCGGTGAGGCCGTAAGCCTCGATCAGCGGCTTGCCGGTAACCTGCTTCCATCGTTCGGCCACCGCCTTCTGCACCGCCATGCCACCGCCGAGCGTGACCTTGAGGTGGCCGAAATCGAGCGCGCAGAAGGCGTCGTTGTTCAGCAGCGCATTGAACAGCGTGTTGACACCTGTGATGACGGTGAAGGGATGCTTGGCAAGCTCGCCGACAAATCCGGGTATGTCGCGCGGATTGGCAATCAGCAGGTTACTGGCACCGATCTTGAAAAAGGTGAAGCAGTTCGCCGTCAGAGCAAAGATGTGATAAAGCGGCAAAGCCGTAACGACCATGTGCTGTTCGTCGCCAAGCGCTGGCTTGATCCAGGCGTGCGCCTGCGCCAGGTTCGCCAGGATATTGCGATGCACCAGCATCGCCCCTTTCGAGAGGCCCGTGGTACCCCCGGTATACTGCAGGAAGGCCAGGTCCTCTTGCTGCACGGCAACCGATTTCAGTTCGGCGGACGCGCCCTTACCGAGCGCAGTGCGGAAATTCACCGCCCGCGTCAGCGTCCAGGCGGGGACCATCTTCTTGACATACTTGACGACGAAGTTGACGACGGCCCCTTTGGGGAAGGGAAGCATGTCACCCAGACGAGCCACCACGATGTGCTTGACCGGAGTCCGCGCGACTACCTGCTCCAGCGTCACGGCGAAGTTCTCGAGAATGACGATCACCTCGGCGCCTGAGTCCTTCAGCTGGTGCTCGAGTTCGCGCGGCGTGTAAAGCGGGTTGACGTTGACCACGACGTAGCCAGCGCGCAGCGCGCCGAAGATGCAGATCGGATACTGCAGGACATTCGGCATCATCAGCGCCACGCGCGCGCCCTGGGGCAGCTTGAGGACCGATTGCAGGTAAGCGGCAAAATCCCGCGACAGCTTGTCGAGTTCGCCGTAGGTGATCTGCGCACCCATGCTGATATAGGCGGCGCGATCTCGATACTGGCCGACACTCTTCTCGAACAACTCGCCAAGCGACTGGAACTCGCTCAGGTCCACCTCGGCGGGCACACCCTTCTGATAGCTCTGCAGCCATATCTTTTCCACTGTTCTCCTCCTTTGGTTACCGTGTCTGTATTGGGACTGCCGCCATGCCTGCCACCAGATGCCTTGCAGCTCCTGCCTGCCTGCCAGACACGAGCGCCCCGATGAACGCAGCTTCCGGCAATTCTAAAGGATCCTGCGCTGCTGGCGCTGCCTGCATGCCCGTGATCGGCCGCGGCGGCGAACGGGCGAAGGATCCCTTCTCAGCGTGCCTGGTCAACGCCGATCGCCGACACGCATGACGCCGCCGGAACCTGGTACGAGTGGCGGCCCGTTCAGCGTTCGAGGAACTGCAACTTGTCCGGCTTGTTGTTCCACTCGTCGGCATCCGGCAGAGCTTCCCGACGCTCGGAAATGACCGGCCAGACCTGCGCCAGCTCGGCATTCAGCGCAATGAACCGGCGTTGAGTCTGCGGCACATCGTCCTCGGCGAAGATCGCTTCCGCCGGACACTCCGGGACGCACAAGGTGCAGTCGATACACTCCTCGGGATCGATCACGAGGAAGTTCGGCCCTTCATGAAAGCAGTCCACCGGACAAACGTCGACGCAATCCGTAAACTTGCACTTGATACAGTTCTCGGTAACAACGTACGCCATGATCACGCTTCTGGAGATATGAGACGATGGCGACTATAGCGTAATTGCAGCCGTCGGGGCAGATGTACGGCTTCCCTTGCCGAGATTTTTTCGCTAGCATTGGCTAGCTCGCCGACCGGAGTCGAGCTCTCTCCCTGGGCAGCCCCACCATCGCTCACCAAGCTCCCCACCCAAGATCCCGCAAGAGGCTTTCAATGAACGAACACATCCAACACGTCACGGACGACAGCTTCGCTGGCGACGTATTGCAGTCGGCAGAACCGGTCCTGGTTGATTACTGGGCAGAATGGTGCGGCCCGTGCAAGATGATTGCACCGCTGCTCGACGACATCGCCACTGACTATGCGGGCCGCCTGAAGGTCGTCAAGCTGAACATCGATGACAACCAGAGGACACCGGCCAGCTACGGCATCCGTGGTATCCCGACGCTGATGCTGTTCAAGAACGGCAACGTCGAGGCGACCAAGGTGGGCGCTCTGTCGCGCGCGCAGTTGGTCACCTTCATTGACAGCAACCTGTAAAGCCGCTACCCTCGCGGCCTGAAGGATTCGGGGGCAGACACGAGTCTCCCGCTCAAAGCCCCCGCCCAGCCAAGAGCCTTCAGGAATTCTCGCCTTTTCCAGCAATCCCAGCCGCCCTCTCTCGGCCGCTTCCGCACATCTCGGGTTGACCTGCGTGCGAGCGGCCGCCCGGTCATTCCCTCCTCTCTCTTCAGCACATGCAACTATCCGAACTCAAAGCACTACATGTCAGCCAATTGCTCGACATGGCGGTCAACAACAGCATCGAGGGCGCCAACCGCTTGCGCAAGCACGAGTTGATCTTTGCTCTGCTGAAGAACCAGGCCCGCAAGGGCGAGAGCATCTTTGGCGACGGCACGCTCGAAACCCTTTCTGACGGTTTCGGCTTCCTCCGCTCACCGGACACCTCGTACCTCGCCAGCACCGACGACATCTACGTCAGCCCGAGCCAGATCAGGCGCTTCAACCTGCACACCGGAGACACCATCGAAGGGGAGATTCGTACGCCCAAGGAAGGTGAGCGTTACTTCGCCCTGGTCAAGGTCGACCGGATCAATGGCGAAGCGCCCGAGGCGTCAAAAAACAAGATTCTCTTCGAGAACCTGACGCCACTGCATCCGGCCGAGCACCTGGAACTCGAACGTGACATGCGCGGCGAGGAGAACATCACCAGCCGCATCATCGACATCATCGCGCCGATCGGCAAGGGGCAGCGGGGACTGTTGGTGGCCAGCCCGAAGAGCGGCAAGACGGTGATGATGCAGCACATCGCGCACGCCATCACCAGCAATCACCCGAATGTCACGCTGATCGTCCTGTTGATCGATGAACGGCCCGAAGAGGTCACCGAAATGACCCGCTCGGTGCGCGGAGAAGTCGTTGCCTCGACCTTCGACGAGCCGGCGACGCGCCATGTACAGGTTGCCGAAATGGTCATCGAGAAGGCCAAACGCCTGGTCGAACACAAGCGCGACGTCGTCATCCTGCTGGACTCGATCACCCGCCTGGCGCGCGCCTACAATACCGTCCAGCCGGCCTCCGGCAAGGTCCTGACCGGCGGCGTCGACGCCAATGCGCTGCAGAAGCCGAAGCGATTCTTTGGTGCCGCGCGCAACATCGAGGAAGGCGGCTCGCTGACGATCATCGCCACCGCGCTGATCGATACCGGCAGTCGCATGGATGACGTGATCTATGAGGAGTTCAAGGGCACGGGCAACATGGAAATCCACCTCGACCGGCGAATGGCGGAGAAGCGCGTCTATCCGGCCATCAACGTCAATCGATCCGGAACGCGCCGGGAAGAGCTGCTGCTGAAGCCGGACGTCCTGCAGAAGATGTGGATCCTGCGCAAACTGCTCTACAACATGGATGATCTGGAAGCGATGGAATTCCTGCTCGACAAGATCAAGGCAACCCGCAACAACGCGGAATTCTTCGACTCCATGCGCCGCTGAAGTGCCGCCACAGTCGGCAGCAACGGCATTCGCGGTTGCCCGACGGGGACGGCGTAGCGGGCGCAACCAGGTGGTTGCGGCAGCCGATTGCAGATTGGGGAGAAATCGCGGATAATTCGGCCTCGCGGAGACCACCGACCTCCCGGGCAACATCCATTTCCGCTGACCCGCCCGTTCCAACGTACCGGAAGAACAACAGATGAAAGACAAGATTCACCCCGCATACAACGAGATCACGGTGACCTGCTCCTGCGGCAACGTCTTCACCACCCGATCGACGATGAAGAAGGCACTGCACGTCGAGGTCTGCGCAGCCTGCCATCCCTTCTACACTGGCAAGCAGAAGATCATCGATACGGCGGGCCGGGTCGAGAAGTTCAATCAGAAGTATGGCGCCATGCGCAAGACGGCCTAGGTCGAGCGGCGGGGTCGACCAGGAAGGCAGCCCCCCGGCTGCCTTTTTCGTTTCCGTCAGGCACACGCCTTCGGCCATAGCGCCAAGATGCTGGGACATGCGAAGCCGGCTCGTTTTCGGGGCCTCACTCTGCCGCCAGGCGGCTGGAGCCTCGCGGCCCTGCTCGCCCTTTATGTCCTGCCGGGCCTGATCGGCCACGACCCGTGGAAGAACGACGACGCCGTGACCATTGGCGTCGTGCACGAGATGTTGTCGAGTGGCAACTGGCTGACCCCCGGACTCGCCGGCCGTCCCTACCCGGACGCGCCCCTGTACTACTGGCTGGCGGCGAGCACCGGCTACCTGTCATCCTGGCTGCTACCGCTGCATGATGGCGTCCGCCTGGCCAGTGGCGTGTGCACCCTGTTGGCGCTTGCCTTCATTCTGCTCGCAGCCCGCGAACTGCATGGCCGCAGCGAGGCACCAGCGGCGCCGCTGCTGCTGGCCGGCAGCATCGGCTTCCTGTTCCACGCGCACGAGGCGCAGCCGATGCTGGCGACGCTGGCAGCGCATGCAGCCGCCTACTGGGGGCTGACGCAGCTCGAGCGGCGGCCAGGCCGTGGCGCCGTCGTCTTCGCCACGTCCCTCGGCCTTGGCCTGCTGACCAACGGCCTGACGGCGATGCTGCCCCTGCTGCCGGTCGCGGCCCTCGTCGCCTGGCGCGCCGAGAACCGGCAACGTGCCGTTCTCCTGCTGGCAGCCTCGCTGCTGCTGGCCACCCTTCCTGCCGCCGCCTGGCTCCTTGCCCTGTCCATCCGCGACCCGGCATATCTGGCTGCCTTCAGTATCGCCGAGCTGAGCCAGCTCCGCGGCACGGCACAACCCGGGCCACGGCTGCTGCGCCTCCTGCTCATGCTGCCCTGGTACGCATGGCCGGCTTTCCCGCTCGCCGCCTGGGCTCTCTGGGCAAGGCGCCGGCATCTGCGCGGCACGCCCCTTGCCCTGCCGATCTTCGCTCTCCTGTTCGCCCTGCCGACGATCAGCCTCTGGCTGGATGCCCGCAGTGCATCGGCGCTGCTGCTCCTGCCGCCGCTGGTGCTGCTGGCAGTGCCGGGCGTCAGCTCGCTGCGACGCGGCGCAGCCAACGCGTTCGACTGGTTCGGCATGATCACCTTCAGTATTCTGGCGCTGCTCGCCTGGCTCGGCTGGTGCGCCATCGTCTTCGGCTGGCCGGCAAGCCTTGGCCGGCAGTCCCTGCGGCTGGCGCCCGGTTTCATCGCCCACTTCAGCCTCGTCGGTGCCGGCTTCGCCCTGCTGGCGACAGCCGCCTGGTGCTGGCTGATCGCCACCACGGCCCGCTCCCCGATGCGCGGCATCATGCACTGGATGGCCGGCCTGACGCTCTTCTGGCTGCTCGTCGCGGCGCTCTGGATGCCATGGATCGACCACATCAAGACCTATCGTCAACCAGCCGCGTCGCTCGCCAGGAACCTGCCGACGACTTACGGGTGCATCGCGAGCGTCAACGTGGCGGATCCCGTGCTCGCCTCGCTCGACTACTTCGAGGGAATACGCACGCTGCCGGCGGCATCACCTGCCGCCAGAAACTGCGAGCTGCGCTTGACCCATGGTTCGCCCAAGGACGGCGGTCTGACGACGGAAAGCGGCTGGCGAAAGATATGGCAGGGCGGGCGTCCGACCGATCGCCGCGAGAGCGAGAAGTTGCAGCTCTACCTGCGCGGTAGCCAGCGGGGCAGCGCCCCCGACTCCTGATCCGGCACGACTCAGCCGCGATTTCCTTTCGTTACGGCCGGATGAAATGCTCGCGGTAGTACTGCAGCTCGCCGATTGATTCACGGATGTCGGCCAGCGCAGTGTGATCGGCCTTCTTGACGAATCCCCTGGCGACCTCCGGTTTCCATCGTCGGCAAAGCTCCTTGAGCGTGCTGACGTCGAGGTTGCGATAGTGGAACCATGCCTCCAGCTGCGGCATGTAGCGCAACATGAAGCGCCGATCCTGGCCCACCGAGTTGCCGCACATCGGACTCGCACCCTGCGCCACATGCGCGCGCAGAAAATCGAGCGCTGCCGCTTCGACCGCCGCGTCGTCAAACAGCGACGCCCTGACCCGCTCGATCAACCCCGAACGACCGTGCGTCTTGCGGTTCCACTCGTCCATCGCGCCGAGACAGGAGTCGCTCTGGTGCACCGCCCACGCCGGCGACTCGGCAATCGTCACCAGCTGATCGTCGGTCACGACCATCGCCAGCTCGATGATGCGGTCCCGCTCGGGCTCGAGCCCGGTCATTTCCATATCCAGCCAGACGAGGCGATTGTCGGCCTGTGCCATATAATCCCACTTGAACCGCGAAAGCGCCATTGTGTCACAACCGCATGCCAAACGCCTTCTCCCTTTCCTTCATCTCCGCCCTGCTGCTGATGTGTGGCTGCCGACTCTGGCTGGCGCGACGCCAGGCTGCCTGCGTCATGGCACACCGGGCGGCGGTCCCCGCCGGCTTTGCCGGCCGGATCGAACTCAAGGCGCATCAGAAGGCGGCAGACTACACGCTGGCGCGTAGCCACTTCGGCCGTGTCTGCTTGGTCGTCGAGGTTTTCCTCCTGCTGCTGCTCACTTTCGGCGGCGGCCTGCAGGCCATCCACGACTTCTGGTCACCGCGCCTCGGCGGCCTGGCCTATGGCGTTGCCCTGATCCTCAGCGTCGTCCTGATCTCGGCCGTGGTCGACCTGCCGCTGACGCTGTACCGGCAGTTCGTCATCGAAGAGCGCTTTGGCTTCAACCGGATGACCGCGACCCTTTTTCTCGCCGACCTGGCCAGACAGGCCGTGCTCGGACTGGTCATCGGCACCCCCGCGCTGCTCGCGGTGCTCTGGCTGATGGAACGGATGGGGCCGTGGTGGTGGTTCTACGTCTGGCTCTTCTGGTGCGCGTTCAATCTCCTCCTGCTGTTGGTGTACCCGACCTGGATCGCGCCTTTGTTCAACAAGTTCTCACCCCTCGACGACGCCGGTCTCAGGGCGCGCATCGAGGCACTGCTCGCGCGTTGCGGCTTTGCCAGTTCCGGGCTCTTCGTCATGGACGGCTCGAAGCGATCCAGCCACGGCAACGCCTACTTCACCGGCTTTGGCCGCAGCAAGCGGATCGTCTTTTTCGACACCCTGCTCACCCGCCTGCAACCGGGCGAGGTCGAAGCCGTTCTGGCACACGAACTCGGACATTTCCGGCACCGCCACGTGGTCAAGCGGATGATCATGCTGTTCGCCGTCTCGCTCGCCATGCTTGCCGTTCTCGGCCAACTGATCGACGCCGAATGGTTCTTCCACGGGCTTGGCCTGCGCGAGGGAAACACGGCCCTTGGACTGCTGCTGTTCTTTCTCGTCGGCCCGGTGTTCACCTTCCTGCTGACACCTTTGCTCAGCCTGCTGTCACGCCGCGACGAGTACGAAGCCGATCGCTACGCCGCGGCGAATGCCTCGGCAAGCGAGCTGGTCGCAGCGCTGGTGAAACTCTACGAAGACAATGCGGCCACCTTGACCCCGGACCCGTTACACTCGCTTTTTTATGACTCACATCCACCCGCTGCGCTGCGCATCGCGCGCCTGCAGCGAACATGAAGACGACCGACGACGACGAGGCCGAGTGATGTCAGGTGAACAGGATCTCGCAGCTGAACACTGCCGCCCGCTGCGCGGCACGCAACACGCCATCGACCCGACGCAGGCGGCCGCGTTGCTCGCCCACCTGCCGGGCTGGCAGATTGACGCGACCGGCGTTCTGCGAAAGGAGTTCGGCTTCAGCAGCTACACCGCCGCCATCCTTTTCGTCAACGTGCTCGCCGGACTGGCGGAGCGCGAGAATCACCACCCCGACCTCGAGGTCGGCTATGGCCGCGTCCTCGTTCGCTACAGCACGCACGACGTCGGCGGGCTGTCGCGCAATGACTTCGTCTGCGCGGCCAAGGTCGAGGCACTGGCAAGGATTTGACGGTAGCCGGAACGGTCGTCGCCGCCTACGGGCGACAGTATCGCGTCGAGTTGGCCGACGGAGCAACCGTGCTCTGCGTGCCGCGTGGCAAGAAGAGCGAGCTGGTCTGCGGCGACAGCGTATTGGTCCTCAAGCTCGACTCGGAACAAGGAGTGATCGAGTCGCTCACAGCAAGGCAAAGCCTGCTCTATCGATCGGACTCGGGCCGCGAGAAACTCATCGCGGCAAACGTGACGCAGATCGTCATCGTCGTCGCAACCGACCCGCCCTTTACGGACGAGTTGATCACCCGTTGCATCGTCGCTGCCGAAAGCCAGGGGATCGGCGTCCTGATCGTCCTCAACAAGTGCGATCTCGCAGACCGCCTGGCAGCAGCGGCAGCCATCCTCGCGCCGTACGAGAGACTCGGCTACCGCGTGCTCAGGCTGACGGCACGCCAGGATGCAAGTCCGCTTGCGGAGCACCTGTCGCATCACCTGAGCCTGCTGATCGGACAGTCCGGCATGGGCAAATCCACGCTGATCAATGCCCTGATCCCGGACGCCCGCGCCCGCACCAGGGAGATTTCACATGCACTGCACAGCGGCAAGCACACCACGACGCACGCACGCCTCTACCGCCCGAGCCCGCAATCGGCACTCATCGACTCACCCGGACTGACCGCTTTCGGGCTGCACCACCTGTCGTCCGACGAGATCGCCGAAGCGTTCGTCGAGCTGCGCCCGCTACTCGGCAGTTGCCGGTTCCGCAACTGCCGCCACGACCGCGAGCCGGATTGCAGCGTACAGGCCGCGCTGTCCCGCGGGGAAATCGATCCCCGCCGCTTCGCCGCCTTTCGCGCACTCTGTACCGGAATCGACTGACCCGCCACGAGGGAGCCTTCGCATGAGCGACATCATGATCCGCCGCCGCCACGGCAAGAGTCTCACCGAGGCACGCGCCTCGGCCGAACACATGGCGGCCGAGTTGAACGAGGAATTCGACCTCAGCTATTCGTGGAGCGGTGACGTCATGCGCTTCAAGCGGCCCGGTGTCGCCGGAGACCTGGCGGTCGACGAGCACGAAGTCGCCCTCAACATCCGCCTGGGATTCCTGCTCTTTGCCCTCAAACCGACGATCGAGCGCGAGATTCACCGCTTCTTCGACGAGAACTTCCCCGTCTGAAGTGGCGCCGAAACTGCTCGCTCGGGCAATGGCTCAGCCTGCCCGCAACTGCTCCACCAGAGCGATGTACCGTTGCATCGCTTCTTCGCCCGTCGTGCCCTTCAGTGCTGCCCAGGCATCGAACTTGGCACGACCGACCATGTCGGTGAAGCCCGGACGCCTGCCGGTGGCGTCGCCTTCGCTGGCCTGCTTGTAGAGCGCGTACAGCTTCAGCAGGGTGGCGTTGCCGGGGCGCTCGGGCAGTGTCTTGGAATTGGCCACGGCGGCCTCGAACTGCGCTGTCAGGTCACTCACACTGGTTTCTCCGGTTGATGATCGGTTGCAACGGCTTGCTATTATATGGTCTTGAATTTTCTCCGGGGCCCCCGCGATGACCGCGCGCGAAAGAGTCTCCAGCGTCGACACGGCATGGCTGCGAATGGATCGCCCAGAGAACCTGATGCAGATCCTGGGCATCATGGTCTGCAGCGGCCGCATCGATGACGAGCGACTGAAGCGAACGGTTGCCGGACGCCTCCTGCACTACCGCCGCTTTCGGCAGATCGTCCGTGAGGACACGGATGGCGCTTGGTGGGTGGACGATGCGGACTTTGCCATCGAAGCGCATGTTCGCCGTTCGCTCCTGCCGCCGCCCGGCGGCAAACATGAACTGCAGAATTTCGTCGCCGAGATGGCGAGCACGCCGCTCAACCCGGCACGGCCACGCTGGGAGTTCAACGTCGTGGAAACGGCTGACGGCAACTCGACCATCGTCATCCGCATCCACCACGCCATCGCCGACGGCATCGCCCTCATCGGCGTCATCGACTCGCTGACCGATGACCAGGCCGATGCACCGACGAACGGTGGGCTGTCGGCGGCAGAGCCGGCCGAACGGCCGGCGTGCCGGCAGCGCGACTCCGACGGCGGCACGGGCGGCGGTTTCTGGCGCTCGGTGATCGATCCGCTCGCCGATGTGGCGCAGGCTTCGTTGAATCTCGGTGGCAATCTCTGGGGCCAATACCTGGAACTGCGCCGCGATCCGGCAGGTCTGCTCGATTACGCCAGCGTTGCCCGGGCCGTTGCCGAGGACATTGGCAGGCTCGCCCTGATGCCCGATGACACACCTACCCGATTCAAGGGAAAGGCGGGCACCGTCAAACGCGTCGCCTGGTCTGAACCGCTGCCGCTGGCGGAGATCAAGGCCGTCGGACGGGCGCTCGCGTGCTCGGTCAACGACCTGCTGCTCGCCTCGGTCGCCGGCGCCATGCGCAGCTATCTGGTCAACCAGGGCGATGCCGTCGAAGGGGCCGAGATTCGCGCCATGGTGCCGGTCAACCTGCGGCAACCGGGTGACCGCGAGGAACTTGGCAACCGCTTCGGTCTGGTCGCGCTCGAGTTGCCGCTCGCCAGCGACAACCCGCTCGCCCGCCTCCACGCAACGCGCGCCAGAATGGCCGCACTGAAGTCCTCGTATCAGGCGATGCTGACCTTTGCCCTGCTCGGCGCCGCCGGCATGGCACCGAGGTTCGTCGAGGAGCAGATCCTCAAGCTGCTGACCAGCAAGACGACGGCGGTGATGACCAACGTACCGGGGTCGCCGCAGGCGCGCTTCCTAGCCGGCTGCAGGATCGAACAGCAACTGGCATGGGTGCCGCAGGCCGGCGACATCGGCATCGGCGTCAGCATCCTGTCCTACCACGGCAGCGTCCAGTTCGGCCTCATCAGCGACCGGAACATGGTCGACGATCCGCAACTGATTGCCGACCAGTTCGGCCGCGAATTCGAGAAGCTCCTGTGGCTGGCACTGCTCGAGACTCCGGATCGGCTGGCCGATCCGCTGCTCGTGGCACACGACGTGCTGACCCTGAGCAGCATGAACCGCGGTCACGAATCTGCCTGAGCCAGCCGCGAACCTTCTGCATCAATCGGCGAGTTCAGCTTTCGCAGCCTCGACGTCGAGCCGCTCCATGGCGTCCAGCGCTACGCAGGCTGCCGCTTCCTCGTACAGCCGCTCGGCCTCCTTCATCTTCGTCTTGCCGAACATCAGGAGCAGCGCGTTGGCGTATTCGATGCGGGTGATCGCCGAGTCGGGGTTGAGTTTCATCGCCGTCTCGAGGAGTTCCTTGCCCACGTCCTTCTTGACGCCATAGGTGATGCCACCGACCAACGCCCCAACCTTGTCGATCACTTCGGGATGATAGGCACCCAGGGCAATATGCGCGTCGGCGTGCGCCGGCTGCAACGCCAGCGCCTGCGTCAGGCTGTGCTTGATCTTGCCACCCAGCCCCTGCGCCAATGCCTTGACGACCGAGATGCTCTGGCTGTAGCGACCGAGTGCGAAGGCATGCAGGTACCAGGCGTTGGCATCGTCCGGCGTCTTCTGCTGCTGCTCCTCGCAACGCTGCGCCACCTCGTTCAACAGGCTGAGCTTGCGCTCGTCATTGGTCTCGAGATAGCTGGCGTAGACCGTCGTCGCCTTGTTGGCAACGTTGTAGCCAGCGATGCCACAGGCCAGACCGGCAGCGACCGCCTGTTCGAAATCACCCGCATGATAACTCCGCCAGGCATCCTGCAGCTTCGTGTCGGCGGGGAACGGTTCGCAGTCGCCGCGATGCAGGCGCGCCCAGTTCTTCTGCAACGTCGCGCCGGCATGACTGTACGCCTTGTCGGGATGGGGAAACTTGTTCCAGGCCATGGGAGCCTCCTCGATAGGTTGGAAAAGCGTTGTCACCCGCGCCCGATCAGGCCGCGAGGTACTCCTGCGAAAGCCGGTCGAGCAGGCCCTTCGATTCGCCGACCAGAAATGGTGACAGCATCGCCATCGCCTGATAGACACCGCGTCCGATACGACCGCTTTCGAGCTTGCCACGTGGATCAATGGCGTACTCATAGGACAGCCAGTAGGTGGCAATCACCGTCATGTTCGTCGCCAGCGCCCGCAACTCGTCACTGCTGGCGCGCATGGCGCCCGCCAGCACCAAGCTCTCGCAGAGGGTCGTCGCCGTCCGCACCTTGTGCGCGAGGATCTGCCGGAAATGGATTTCCAGCAGGCGATTGCGTGTCAGCAGGTCGTTCAGGTCGCGGTAGAAGAAACGGTACTTCCAGATCTGTTCGAAAAGCAGGTGCAGGAACAACCAGATGTCTTCCACGTCGGCGGGTCGCCGGGTTGGCGCCGCGAGCGTGTCCTCGATCTCCCGCTCGAAGACGACAAAGATCGACTCCAGGATTTCGTCCTTGTTGTGAAAATGATAGTAGAGGTTGCCCGGGCTGATGTTCATCTCGTCGGCAATGACCGTCGTCGTCACGTTCGGCTCGCCAAAGTCGTTGAACAGGCGCAGGCTCGTTTCGATGATGCGCTCGCGCGTACGCCGCTTCGGTTTCCTGTCCATCAGCCCTCCGTCGTGAACGCTCGGCGGCGAGCAGAATAGCACTCCACGCGGCGCCGGGGAATCCTCGCCGGCATCAACGCGCACCTACGCCGCGACGACGCGGGCAGCTCAGAGGCTGTGAATAAATCTACTGCGCGACCGATCTGCTGCGTTGCTCAGTCGCTCACTCCTCGCCTATCCATCTGATATGTCTCGTCGTTCGCTCCATCGCGCCTTGCATCTCGGCCTGCTCGCGACGATTTCTTCACAACCTCTCAGGCGTCCTGCGTCCGCAACCAGCGTTCGAGGTCCGCCAGCGAGGCGTCCAGTGCGCTCGCGCTCGTGGCCAGGTCTGGGCGGCGCTTGCGCGGCAGCAGCGAACGGCTGTGATCCTTGAGCACACCGAGATTGAGCTCGATGCCGTGTCTGGCAAAGATCGGCCGCAACTCGTGCCGCCGCCGGTAAAGATCGCTGCGCGTCCGCTGATAGGCGTGCTCGCAGAGCCGGCTGCGCCCACGATAGCTGAAGACGTTGGTAAAGAACATGTCGGCGTCGTCGCGTGTCGGCTCGAACAGGACGACGTCCCGTCCCTTGAATTCGTGCCGATAGCGATCCATCCCGGTGCGCATCCGCGAATGGATGATGGCGCGGAAGGTCTGCGACAGGACCACCGGCAAACCGCCGTCGACCAGGTGCTCGGGGGCATGCGGCAGATTCTCGTGCAACGGTCGCTGTGCCGCCAGGCGCGAGTCGAACGGTACCAGCGGGTTGATGCAGATCAGCAGTTCTGCGCCCGCCTGCAGTGCCACCGAAGCGTGCAGGGTCTTGATCAGGGCGCCATCGACGAAAAAGCGGTCGCCGATGCGCACCGGTGGAAACAGCCCCGGCAGCGCGGCGCTCGCCTGGACGGCGACCGAAATCGGCACGTCAGCGTATGCGGGCGAGCCAAAGGCGACCGACTCTCCGGTGTCAAGGTCGGTCGCGACGATGAACAGGCGGTGCTTCAGTTGCCGGAAATCGTTCGTACGGCCACCGCTGGAAAAGAGCCGCCGGAGCAGCTGATCGATGCCGGCGCTGTTGAAGACCCCGGCCGGAATCGCGTGAGTCAGGCTCTGGAAGGCTTCGATCAGGCGCAGATGCCAGGGATCCGACAGGTACTGGCGGAGCGCGGACCAGAACAGGACCGGCACTGCCAAGGCACGCCGCAAGTACTCGCCGAACGCCGGTCGCAGCAGCATCTCGGGGTCGAAGACCTCGTCCGTGTCGTTCTCGACCAGCATCCGCGCCAACTTGTCGGGCCCGAGCCCGTTGGCAACCGCGGCCGAGATGAAGGCTCCCGAACTGACACCGACGTAGATTCCGAAGGAAGTGAAGTCGACGCCGTCGAGCGCTTCCGCCAGAGCAGCCATGGCGCCGACCTCATAAATGCCCCCGACCGGCCCACCACCTGCAAGTGCCAAGCCGATCGTCGGATGCGTCGTCGCAGCATTCATCAAGCCCGTCCTTTCACGTTGGGAAAGCTGCGGGTGGCAGCAACTCGCCGGCGAGTTCGTCGGTGACGCTGTCGTCTGCGCGCGAGCACAAACGGGCACCCCCCGCGACGGCAGTCCGCGCGGCACACAGGCATCCTCGCCCACGAGGTGGCCTGCGCCCCCGGCAACGGAAGGACCGCTACTGCGGAGCCAGCTGGCCCCCCACGCAGCGGCTTACTCGCCTGCCTGGGGAAGCGTATTGAGCACGTCAGCCGGCGTCACCGGCGGCGCCGCCTTGACGGCAGCCGGCTTGGCAGCCGCACGCCGTGCTGCCGGCCGCGCGGTCGCCGGTTTGCTCGCAGGAGCCTTCTCCGCAGGCTCGGCGACCGCACCGGCGGCGTCTTGGGTCGCCGGCCTGGCGGCTCTCGCAGCCACTTTCGGCGGCGCCTTTCCTTCGGTCAGCGCCTGCACCGCTGCACTCAGCTCAACGACGCGCCGCGAGAGACGTTCGATGTCCTGCTTGCTGGGAACACCGAGGCTGCCCAACGCGCGCGCAACCCGGTCCTCGAAGACCTGCTCGAGCCGGTCCCAGGTACCAGCGGCCTTGCCGGCCACCTGCGCGATCCGCTCATCGGTCATCTTGCGCGTCCTCGACTGGATGCTCTCGCCTTCCTTGACCAGCGCTTCGAACACCTTGCCGCCTTCTTCCTGCGCCTTGGCAAAGGCGCCAAGCCCCGCCAGCCAGATCTGCTGCGCCGATTCCTTGACGGTCGACGCCAGTTGGTTCTCGCCCACGCCACCAGCCAGTTCCTTGAGTTTCTTGCCCATTTCAGTCTCCTTAAAGACGATAATCAAGAGGTCAACAAGTTTTTTGCTTGCCCTGAATGAACAGTCTAGTGACAATATCTAGAGGACGCACACTAAAGGCCTGCACAATGTCCTCCAGCCAGGGACGTTGGACAAGCGCGCAACATGACCACAGGCTACCAACATGGGGAGAATGGGATGATCTACTTTGTCACCGGCGCCACCGGTTTCATCGGCAAGAGGCTGGTCGCCAAGCTGCTTGCGCGTCCTGGAGCCACCGTCTACTTCCTGACGCGCGCCGTCGAACAGCCGCGCTTGCAGGAATGGTACGACTATTGGGGCTGCGACGAGAGCCGGGCCATCCCGGTCGTCGGTGACCTGACACAAGCCGAGCTCGGCGTCGCCAAGGCCGAAGTGCGCAAGCTCAAGGGCCGGGTTGACCACTTCTTCCACCTCGCCGCGATCTACGATCTCAAGGCGAGCGCCGAAGAGCAGCAGCGAGCCAATGTCGACGGCACGCGCAACACCGTCAGGCTGGCCGAGGAACTCGAGGCCAGGCACTTTCACCTGGTCAGCTCGATTGCCTCCGCCGGCCTCTTCGAGGGACTCTTTCGCGAGGACATGTTCGAAGAAGCGGAGAACCTCGAGAATCCGTACTTCCGCACCAAGCATGATTCCGAGGGGATCGTGCGCCAGGAGTGCAAGATCCCGTGGCGCATCTTCCGGCCGGCCATCGTCGTCGGTGATTCGCGCACCGGCGAGATGGACAAGATCGACGGTCCCTACTACTTCTTCAAGCTGATCCAGAAGATGCGCCGGATGTTTCCGTCGTGGATGCCGACGATCGGCATCGAAGGCGGGCGCATCAATGTCGTGCCGGTCGACTTCGTCGTCGCCGCGATGGATCACATTGCACACCTCGAAAACGAGGATGGCCAGTGCTTCCATCTCACCGACCCGACGCCGATGCGCGTCGGCGACCTGCTCAACACCTTCGCCCGTGCGGCCCATGCGCCGGAAATGGCGATGCGCATCAATGCCGCGCTGCTCGGCTTCATCCCGCGCTCGATGCGCAAGGCGATGTTCGCCCTGACCCCGGTACGCCGCATCCGCACCGCGGTCATGAAGGATCTGGGGCTGCCCGACGACATTCTCGATTTCGTCAACTACCCGACGCGTTTCGACTGCCGCGAGACACAGCGCGCACTCAAGGGTAGCGGCATAGCGGTTCCGCCGCTCGACAGCTACGCCTGGCGCCTGTGGGATTACTGGGAGCGCCATCTCGACCCCGACCTGTTCGTCGACCGGACGCTGCGCGGGCAGGTCGAAGGCAAGGTGGTGCTGGTCACCGGCGGCTCGTCTGGAATCGGCAAGGCGACGATCCGCAAGCTGGCCGAGGCGGGCGCGATTGCCGTTACCATCGCCCGCGACGCGAAAGCGCTCGACGAGGTGCGCAAGGAGTTCGAGGATGCCGGGTTGCGCCTGATCACGCACGCGGTCGACGTCGCCGAGCCGCAGCAGTGCGAGGCATTCGTCAAGTTCATGAACGAGGAGCATGGCGGCATCGACATCCTGGTCAACAACGCCGGTCGCTCGATCCGCCGCGGAATCGAGAACTCCTTTGACCGCTTCCATGACTTCGAGCGGACGATGGAGGTCAACTACTTCGGTGCCTTGCGGCTCACCATGGGTTTCCTGCCAGCGATGATCGCCAAGCGCAAGGGCCACGTGATCAACATCTCGTCGATCGGCGTCCTCACCAACGCGCCCCGCTTCTCCGCCTACGTCGCCTCGAAGGCAGCGATGGACGCCTGGGCGCGCTGCGCGGCGTCGGAGTTTGCCGATCGCGGCATCGAGTTCACCACCATCAACATGCCGCTGGTGAAGACGCCGATGATCGCCCCGACCAAGCTCTACGACCAGGTGCCGACGCTGACCCCGGACGAAGCCGCCGACATGGTCGTCGAGGCGATCATCCACAAGCCGGTCCGCATTGCCACCCGACTGGGCATCTTCGGCGCCCTGCTGCACTCGCTGCTGCCGAAGGTGGCACAGGTCGTCATGAACACCAGCTTCCGCATGTTTCCCGATTCCAGCGCAGCCGCGCACAAGCCGAATGAGCCCGCGCCACAGACAGCGGATCAAGTCGCCTTCTCGCAGATCATGCGCGGTATCCATTTCTGAACGGCGGCGGGCTGAAATCGTCCTGGCGCAGCGCCGCCGGCATGGGCGAGACACCGGATGATCGACGCACAGCGCCGGCAGAGCGAACTGCCGGAGCGTGCCGCCACTGTCCTCGCAACTCCCCCACGCCCGTTCTGCGACACCGATCATCATGACGAAAACGACGACGAGCAGCGGGCCGGAACACAACCCCCGCCAGCTCCTGAAGGAACTGCAGGACCGCTTCCCGGTATTCCGCGACTGCCAGCCACTGGCCATCGGCATCGACAAGCAACTGCTCACGCGTGTGCCGGGCCTCGATCGCAAGACTCTGCGCGTCGCCCTGGCGATGCACACGCACGCGCTGCGCTACCTGAAGACGATGACCCGAGCCACGGGCCGCTTCGATCTCGATGGACAGCCAAGCGGCGAGGTCACCGAGGCGCACCGCAGCCATGCCACAGAGATGGTGAAGGAACGGCTGCGCAAACAGGCGGAAGAGCGCAAGCTGCAACGGGAAGCGGAGGAGCAGGCACGGCGTACCAGCGAAAAACTCGGGCGCCTGGTCGACAAGTTCGGCCGCAAGCCTTAGGCACGTCGTGGCGGCCACGCGGTCTCGCCGCAACGCCCCCCGGCGCCGGCGGCGCGAGGCGAGACGCGGCACCCTTCGGCACATCAGTGCGGCAGGAAATCATGGATCACTTGCTCAAGGACAGTACGACGCTCGAGCTCTACGCCTGGCTTGACGACGATGCCGAGCTGCCTGGCTGGGACATCCTGGTCGGCAATCCGTTCGGCCGCTCTTTGCCGGAAGACCAGTTCACGACGGTGCAGAACTACTTCGCGGAGTACCATCTGGAATACTTCCGGCAACGGCTGTACCGGCAGTTCCCCAGCCGCCTGCACGCCGTACTGCTCTTCGCCACGCGCATCGACGCCGAGACCTTTCGCCACAAGCACCCGGCGCGTGTGTTCGGCAAGGCACTGGTGCGCGCGCGCAGCAAGGGAGCCTACGTCTGCTCGTTCCACGACGCGAGCTGGCTCGACTACCTGCGGCTGCCACACAACCTCAGCCTCTCGGCTCTCGACGAGATCGCCAACCACTACTGGCGCGGGGCCTTGGTCGAAGAGATCGGACTGACCTTCCTCAACGAGCGCTGGCGCGAACCGCCGGTCATCGAAGCCCTGTTCCAGGGCACGCTTGAAGCCGTCACCGGCAGTCCGGAGAGTGGCTGGCTGCCGGGTTTTGCCTGAAATTGCGCCAGACTGCGCCTAGCCGGACTCGACGGACAGCCATAGCCTCGCGTTGTTGCAACCGTGCATTTTTTCACGCTGCCACGACAGACAGACTGTAAGATGCGTCGGTGCCATGAGCTCCCCCGTCAACCCGAACCCGCCGCGAGCACCCTTGCGCGCGATGCCCGCATGAAAGAAACTCTTGACCACAGGGTCGATGCCTACGATCAGCACTGCGTGCCTGAGGCGGTCCTCACGCATGAGTGGCACCCGATTCGTGAGGACGAGACCCTCATCCTTGACGGCACCGCGCAGGTCGACTCGCTCACCAGCCCTGGCCAGCACCCAGGAAGAAGGGCCAATCGTGGTGTAGGAGAACATTGGCTACCCCGGCGCCACCGAGGATTTCTGCATTCCGGTGCTCGAGAGCGAGTCGATGAACGACGTGGTGATCATTTCCGAGACAATCGGCAGCGGCTCCTGCAGAAAGGCAACCGCATCAACGTGCTGGGCCTCACCTCCAAGGCGAATAGTGGCGATCTGGGCAACCGCAAGGTCATCGACATCATCCATGAACTCGGGAGCGACAGCGTGGACCTGTTGGTCCGCGACCCGCCGACCAAGGCCGACGAGGCGGTGCACGAGTACGGCGTGCGCCGGCTGCCATGGAACGAACTGGCGTGGACCGGCTTCCGGCCGTGGCGTGACGATGCGCACCGGCGTCCGCGGGTACGCATCGGTCGCCGAGGTGCTCGACGCGCTCGAGTCGTACGGGTCCGAGCTTCGCTGCTGCAGCCTGAAGCGGTTGTTCTTTCCTCTGGCGCACCCGCTGGTACGCTGGTGGAACGTCCGCTGGCCGGTGACGGAAATGCAGGGCCTATACCGGCGACGCCCGTGGAGGGGGTTGGAACGCCTAGCAGCCTGTCGGACTTGACCATGTCGGCTGCAAAAAGTGGGAAGACGGCTCATTTCTCCCCGTATTTCTGCACGAGTAGAACCACTATTCGCTTGAAATCCATGAAAAACTGCGCTCGTCTCCCATTTCTTTCGCTTCGACCCATCAAGTCCGACAGGCTGCTAGCGCTCCCGATCCCACGCTACCGCGAGATCGAGCTCGTGATGCGTCGGCGCGATGAGCCGCGGCTCGCCGCGACGACAGGAACGCGCGCATGAACGCGGGGCAAGAGGCGGTGGAAGACCGCGTCTTGATGATCGTTCCGACGCTCGGCCGCCGGATCGACCTGCTGCGGCGCACGCTGGAATCGCTGCACACTGGGCAAGGGGTGGGGGTCGATGCGGTGCTGGTTACCCCCAAGGCTGGCCTCGCGATGCGCGAACTCGCCAGCCACTTCGGCGCGAAGGTGACCGAGACGCCCGGCCACATCTCAGCCGCCGTCAACCACGGATTGACCGTCGCTGGTCCACAACACCGATTCGCCGGCTGGATCGGCGACGACGATCTGCTCAGGCCCGGCGCATTGGCCCGCGCGGTCGCTGTGCTGCGGCGCGACACGACGGCGAGCGCGGCGTTCGGGGCTTGCGACTACATCGACGTGGCAGGCGCCACGATGTTCACGCGCCGCCCGCCGCCGCTGGCGCCATGGCTGATGCACTTGGTGCCCGGCGTCGTCAAGCAGGAAGCTACGCTGTTCCGCCTGACCGCTCTGCGCGAGATCGGCGGCCTGGACGAGTCGCTGCGCTTCGCGATGGACCTGGACCTGATGCTGCGCCTGCAATCCGTCGGACCCATGCGCCGCGTCGAGGCCACACTGGGGGCCTTCTGCTGGCATCCGGGATCGATCACGATCGTCAACCGAGAAGCCTCGCTGGTCGAAGCCCAAGCGATCCAGCGTCGCCACGCGCCGACTTGGCTCAGGCCGGTGTTTCCACTGCTGCAGTGGTCAATCGGCGTGCTGCTGCGGCGCATGGCCGCACGCATCAACGCGCGCTGGCTGCCCGACGCAGCCGAAGATGCGCGTGGCTGAGCGCGATCTACAGTCGGTGGCGGGCGCGATGCCGGTCGGCAAAGGGCGTCTGGCGCGCTGGCCCCAGTGGCTGCGCTTCGTCGTCGTCGGCACCTTCAACACCGGTGTCAGCTTCGGCGCCTACCTGCTGCTGCTTGCGCTGGGGCTGCCGTTTGCGCTGGCGAACCTGCTGTCGCTCATGCTCGGAATCGTCGTGTCGTTCCGCACTCAGGGCAGTTGGGTGTTCGACTCGACCGACTGGAGCAGGTTGCGCCGATTCGTGCCGACCTGGCTGCTGATCTACGCCTTCAACGTGGCGGGCATCGCGTTGCTCGTGCGCTGGGGCCTGACTCCGCAGTGGGCGGGCTTGACCGCGCTGCCCTTCGTAGTCGTCCTATCCTACGCTCTGCAGCGGCTGTGGGTATTCCGCCAGGATGCCAAACCCGTTCCCGGGGTTGCCGACGCAAACCATTTGTGAGCAGAAACCCATGCGCCTGTCGATCGTCGTGCCCTGCTACAACGAAGAGGAAGTCCTGCCCGAGACCAGCCGCCGCCTGCTTGGCGTGCTGGACCGACTGCAGACCACCGGGCTGGTGAGCGCCGACAGCGGCGTCTACTACGTCGACGACGGCAGCCGCGACCGGACTTGGGATATGATCGAGAAGCTCGCCGCCGCCGACCCGCGCAGCCACGGGGTCAAGCTCTCGCGCAACCGCGGCCACCAGGCGGCCCTGCTGGCGGGCCTGCTGACGGTGCCCGGCGACGCGCTGGTCAGCATCGACGCCGATCTGCAGGACGATGTCGAGGTCATCGAGGCGATGGTCCGGACG
>JAEUOM010000077.1 GCA_016788495.1 Accumulibacter sp.
CCAGGCCTCATAGACGGTGATGGCGACCGCGTTGGACAGGTTGATGCTGCGGTTGTTGGCCACCATCGGCAGGCGCAGGCGGTGATCGGGCGGGAACTCGGCGAGGATCTCGCCCGGAAGGCCGCTCGTTTCACGGCCGAAAACCAGTATGTCGCCGGCGCGAAAGCCGGCACTGGCGGGATGCGCGCTGCCTTTGGTGGTCAGCGCAAAGCGCTGCGCACTTGGCGAAAGCTCAGCCAGTTGCGCGCTGCAGCTCGCCCAGTCGGCATGGACGCAGACCGCTGCCAGCTCAGCATAGTCCATGCCCGCGCGGCGCAGCCGATACTCGCTGAGCTCGAAGCCGAGCGGCTGCACCAGATGGAGCCGCGCGCCGGCGTTGGCGCAGAGGCGAATGACGTTGCCGGTGTTCGGCGGGATTTCGGGGTAGACCAGAACGACCTCGAACACCTCTGGTGCCCCCCTGGCCTACTGTGTCAGGCCCGAAGTGTTGATCAGCTCCGCTGCTGGCGCCGGCGCCTGCACCTTGATCACGCCGTCGGCGATCAACTTGCGAACGATCTGTTCCTGCAATCCGAAGGAGCGGACGAAACCTTCCAGGGGCATCACCACCTGCTGCGTCGGAGTCAGGTGAACTTCCTGCTTTCCTTCGGCGTTGGTCGCGGGCGTCGCGGTACCGAAATCGATCCGGATCAGCGGCCCGGTAACGGCAATATTGAGGATGCCGTCGGCAAAACTGGTTTGCATGTTCTTCCTTTCGCTGCTGGTGAGTGGGTGCGGCGGTGCCGTGGCGACGCCGTAGCGTACATCCGCGACGGGCTGGCAGTACAAAGCCTGCGCCTGCCGATCGCCCGAATCGGGCAGGCGACACGACATTCTCGGCGACTGGCACGAGAATCGCCACCGCACTCCTGATCGGCAGTCGCCAAGAGGCCCGGCAGTTGCAGGACATCGCCGAAGCGGCGTTCTACAACTGCCGGGCCGTTGGCGCGGCTGAACTCAGCCGCGCCCTGGGGCAGAGGGACTCCGCTTCGGCTAGTGGCCCGAAGCCGTGGCGGCGCCGACACCCGTTTCCGAGCGAACCTTCTGTGCCGGGTACAACGAGCGCTCGAGCTTGGCCTGCGCACTGTTGTCCATCTTTGACACCAGATAGATCACCAGGAAGGCAGCGGTCATCGAGAACAGCGCCGGCGACGAGTAGGGGAACCAAGCGCTCCCTTTCGGGTTCTTCAGCACGGCCTCCCAGACGGAAGCCGAGAGGATCGTCAGCCCCACCGAGGCGACGAGGCCAACGACTCCACCAGCGACCGCTCCCTTGGTCGTGCAATCCTTCCACAGGACCGACATGAAGAGCACCGGGAAGTTTGCCGAACAGGCGATGGCAAAGGCGAGCATCACCATGTAGGCCACGTTCTCCTTCTCGAAGGCAATCCCGAGGAAGACCGCGATGATGCCGAGGCAGACGGTGGTGATCTTCGAGACGCGCAGTTCCGAGGAAGAATCGGCATTGCCGTGCTTGAACACCGTCGCGTAGAGGTCATGCGAGACGGCCGAAGCACCCGACAGCGTCAGGCCGGCAACCACCGCCAGGATCGTCGCAAAGGCCACTGCCGAGATGAAGCCGAGGAAGACGTTGCCGCCGACGGCGTTCGCCAAGTGAATGGCGGCCATGTTGCCGCCGCCGCGCAGTCCGTCCCAGAGCGGTTTGCCGTCGGCACCGACCGCCTGCACGCCATCAACCATCTTCGGCACGTAATAGGCCGCCGGATCCTGCGTCAGCATGACGATGGCGCCGAAACCAATGATGAAGGTCAGGATGTAGAAGTAACCGATCCAGGTCGTCGCCCAACCGACGGACTTGCGTGCTTCCTTGGCGCTGGGCACGGTGAAGAAGCGCATCAGGATGTGTGGCAGGCCCGCCGTGCCGAACATCAGCGCCATGCCGACCGAGATCGCCGACACCGGATCCTTGATCAGCCCACCCGGGGCCATGATCGCCTGGTGCTTGGAATGGACCTCGACCGCCTTGGCAAAGAGCGCCTCCGGATTGAAGCCGAACTGGAAGAGCACGGCCAGCGCCATGAAGGTGGCACCGGTCAGCAGCATGATCGCCTTGATGATCTGCACCCAGGTGGTCGCAGTCATGCCACCGAACAGCACGTAGCACATCATCAGCACGCCAACGAGGATGACCGCCACCGTGTACTCGAGGCCGAACAGCACCTTGATCAGCTGCCCAGCGCCCACCATCTGGGCGATCATGTAGAAGGCCACGACGACCAGCGAACCGGTAGCGGCAAAGCTGCGCATCGGCACTTGCGCAAACCGGTAGGCAGCCACATCGGCAAAGGTGAATTTCCCGAGGTTGCGCAGACGCTCGGCCATCAGGAAGGTGATCACCGGCCAGCCGACGAGCCATCCGATCGAGAAGATCAGTCCGTCAAAGCCATTGGCAAAAACCAGCCCGGAAATGCCGAGGAAGGAAGCGGCCGACATGTAGTCACCGGCGATCGCCAGTCCGTTCTGGAAACCCGTGATTCCGCCACCGGCGGTGTAGAAGTCGGCAGCCGACTTCGTCCGTGCCGCGGCCCACTTGGTGATGCCGAGGGTGATGGCGACGAAGATGGCGAACATGGCGATTGCCACCCAGTTGGTCGCCTGTTTGGTGGTATTGCCGAGATCGGCTCCGGCGGCCAAAGCTCCACCAGCGGCGAGCAATCCAGCCGCGACGAAAAGGGTATTGCGCAGCGTCCGATTGATCATTTCTGGTTGGCCTCCTTGATGACTTCGGCGCTCATGTCGTCGAAATCGGAATTCGCCTTGCGCACATAGACGTTGGTGATGGCGATGGTAAACACGATCACGCCAACACCTAGGGGAATGCCGATCGTCGTCACCATCCCTGGAGCGAGCGGCGTCCCCAGCCACTCCTTGTTGAAGGCAATGAGCAGAATGTATCCGTAGTAGGCGATGATCATCAGGATGGACATGATGATGCTGTAACTGGAGCGCTTGCGAACCAGCTCGTGGTACTTGGGATTGGCTTCAATCCGTGCGACGATGTCTTCGTTGGCCATATGATCTTCCTTCCTTTCTTATAGGTGGACAGCCCGTGTTCACCATGGCTGCGCGCGAAGCATAGGGGCCATGGCTTACCCGATCCTTACAGGGGCAACCATACGCGGAAGGTCTACCGGCGAAGGATCGCCAACCGGTCGCTCGGTCTGCAGCCGATTCACGCTGCGAAGCGAACTCGCCGTGACGACGCCAAGGCCGCCGCAAGGTTGCCAGGAAAGGAGCAACGGAGAGCGAAGGGTTGTGCCCGTCCAACCAGCCGACCAACAAACCGGTGGCTCGGGCAGGAAACGCCGGGAAGAGCGCCCGGCTGTCGCAGTCTCCACGGCAGTGGCAACAATTTCACGGTCAAGAGGCCTCTTCTGGTTAGAATTCGACTCCATCACCAGCCGCCGCCTCCGCCAAGATGAACGATGCCAGTCTGCTTCCGGACCTGATCCGCTGCTCAGCAAGTCGCCAGCCTGAAGCCTGCGCGCTGACGTACGGCAAGCAGTCGATGAGCTACGGGGAATTGCAATCCGCAGTCGCCGGTTTTGCCGGCGGCCTGATCGATCTGGGCCTGCAGCGCGGCGAAAGGGTCGCCATTTACCTCGAGAAGCGCCTGGAAACGGTCGTCGCCAGTTTCGGTACCGCCGCCGCCGGCTGCGTCTTCGTGCCGCTCAATCCGCTGCTCAAGGCCGAGCAGGTCGCCTACATCATGCGCGACTGCAATGTGCGCGCGCTGGTCAGCTCCAGCGAGCGCCTCGCATTGCTGACGCCGGTGCTGTCGTCCTGTCACGACCTGCGCCACCTGATCACCGTCAACAGCCAGGCCCCTGCCCCCCGCGAGATCCCGCTCGTCAGTCTGCGCTGGGACGAACTGCTGGCCGCCACCGGGCACAGGGGCCACCGGGTTATCGACACCGACATGGCGGCAATCCTTTACACGTCGGGCAGTACCGGCAAACCGAAAGGCGTTGTCCTGTCGCACCGCAACATGGTTGCTGGCGCCGTGAGCGTTGCCGGTTATCTCGAGAACAGCGCCGCGGACACCCTGCTGGCAGCGCTGCCGCTGTCCTTCGATGCCGGCTTCAGCCAGTTGACCACAGCCTTTCAGGTCGGCGCGCGTGTCGTCCTGCTGAACTACCTGTTGCCGCAGGACGTCCTCAAGGCGCTGGCACGCGAGCAGGTCAGCGGGCTTACGGCAGTGCCGCCGCTGTACATTCAGCTCGCGCAGCTGGAGTGGCCGGCGGTCATCAGCCAGCAACTGCGCTACTTCGCCAACACCGGCGGGCGCATGCCGCGTGCGACCCTGGCCGCTTTGCGAGCGCGGTTGCCGAACAGCAAACCCTACCTCATGTATGGCCTGACCGAGGCTTTCCGTTCGACTTTCCTGCCGCCGGACGAGGTCGACCGACGGCCGGACTCGATCGGCAAGGCAATCCCCAATGCGGAGATCCTGGTGTTGCGGGAAGACGGGTCGCCCTGCGTCGCCAATGAGCCCGGCGAACTGGTCCATCGCGGCGCCCTCGTCGGTCTCGGTTACTGGAACGACCGCGAGAAGACGGCCGAGCGCTACAGGCCACTGCCCGCCGGCGTTGGCGGCCGCGATGCCGGATTGGTGCTGACCGAACTCGCAGTCTTCTCGGGTGACACCGTCAGCATGGACGAAGATGGCTTCCTCTATTTCATCGGCCGGCGTGACGAAATGATCAAGACCTCCGGCTACCGGGTGAGTCCGACCGAGGTCGAGGAAATCGTCTATGCGACC
>JAEUOM010000100.1 GCA_016788495.1 Accumulibacter sp.
TGATCGTCAACCTGCTCATCGGCACGGCGACGGTCTTCGTCCTCTGGGTGGCGCTCGGCGGCCGTTCGTTCTGTTCCTGGGTCTGCCCGTACCACCTCGTTGCCGAATGGTTCGAGTGGCTGCACCTGAAGCTGGCGGCGAAGAAGCTGGTCAGCGATCACGAGTTCCATCGTGGCGCGCGCAGCGTCTTCTGGCTCGCCTTTGCCCTGCTCGCCGTGCTCAGTGGCTACACCGTCTTCGAGACCCTCTCGCCGACCGGCATCCTGTCGCGGGCGCTGATCTACGGCCCATCGCTGGCGCTCGGCTGGGTGCTGCTGCTGCTGGTTTTCGAGGTCCTCTACTCGCGCCGCGCCTGGTGCCGCTACGTCTGCCCGATCGGCCTGACCTATGGTATGGTCGGCGCCATTTCACCGCTGCGCGTCGAGTACCGGCTCGAGCACTGCTTCCACGAAGGCGATTGCCGCAAGGTCTGCCTGGTGCCGCACGTCCTCGACGTCGTCATCAAGGGACGCGCCGCCGAGCTGAAGACGCCGATCGGACCGGATTGCACCCGCTGCGGGCTGTGTGTCGACGTCTGCCCGAGCGGTGCGCTGGTCTTCGACGTCAAGGGCCTCAACAGGCTGCTCTGAACAGGGTTGCGCATGATCCGTCTCACCAACGTCGGCAAGGATTTCCGGAAGCAGCGTGTGCTCGACGCGGTCAACCTGGAGATCGTTCCCGGCGAGCGGATCGCACTGATCGGATCGAACGGCGCCGGCAAGACGACGCTGATCCGCTGCCTGCTCGGCGAATACACGCATCAGGGCGAAGTGACGGTCGGCGGCCTGGCGCCGCGCAGCGCGCGCACGCAGGTTCTCGGCAAGGTCGGTTTCGTGCCGCAACTGCCGCCGCCGCTGAAGATGCCGGTCGGCCAGTTGCTCGCCTTCGCCGCCGCCGTCTGCGGCACCGACGCCGAGCGCATGCACGCGCTGGCGCGGCGTCTCGGCCTGGACGTCGGCAGCATCCTGGCGCGGCCGTTCAATCGCCTCTCCGGCGGCATGAAACAGAAGCTGCTGATCGCCATCGCGCTGGGCCGTGATACCGAACTGCTGGTGATGGACGAGCCGGCGGCGAACCTCGACCCCGAGGCACGCCACATCTTCTTCAACCTGCTCGCCGAACGGCTCGGCAGCACGACGATGATCATCTCCAGCCATCGCCTCGACGAAGTCGCGCCGCTGGTAAATCGGGTCGTCGAGATGGATACCGGGCGCATCGTCCTCGACGACCGCGTCGCCGAGGAGTCCCGCTTCTCCGCCCTGTTCGAGGTGCATCTGACGCTTGCGCGCGCCGACGCGGCGATCGCCCGAACCCTCGGCAGCTGGCAGTTTGCCGACCGGCGGGCGGGCGTCGAATGGCACGGGACGGTGTCCGGAGCCGACCGTCTGCGTTTTCTCGGCATGGTCGCGCGCTACGTCGGCCTGCTGTCGCGCATCGAGATGCGCGAAGTCGACGCGGCGGTCGTCCTGCAATGAGGCGGCCAGCGCGATGAATCGACGCCGTTTCCTGGAGATCGTCCCGCTCGCCGTCGCCGGCCACTGCTGCCGGGCGGCGCTCGGCGGCAGCGTGGCGGCAGCGCTCGGTGGCTGCATCGGCGAGCCGAGCAGCGGTCCGGTCGACATCAAGTGGGACCGCGACGTCGACCCGCGCTGCGGCATGGTGATCAGCGACCGACGCTTTGCAGCCCAAGTGCGCGCGCCCGGCGGCAAGGTGGCGAAGTTCGACGACATCGGCTGCGCCATCTTCTGGCTGGCGCAGCAGCCGTTCACCGAGGAGACGCCGCAGCTCGAGTACTGGGTCGCCGACTACCGCAGCGGCGCCTGGATCGATGCCCGGCGGGCGCACTACCTGGCGGGGAAGAAGAGTCCGATGGGCTATCACTTCGCCGCGCTCGCCGTCGCCGAGGACGGAACGATCGCCTACCCCGAGATGAAGGCGCGCATCGTCGCGCGCGGCAAGTGAAGGTCGGCCGATGAACCCGCTCCTGCTCACCGCCCGCCTGGACATCGTCGAGTCGCTGCGCGCCCGCTGGTTCCTGATCTACAGCCTGGTCTTTGGCGGCATCGTCGCGCTGCTCTTCGCCTTCGGCCTGACCGAGTCGCGCGTGCTCGGATTCATCGGCCTGTCGCGGCTGCTGGTGACCTACATCCAGCTGACGATGGCGATCCTGCCGGTCTTCGTCCTCATCACCACCGTTCGCTCGGTGGCCGGCGACCGCGAGGCGGGCGTCTTCGAATACCTGCTGTCGTTGCCGGTGTCGCTGTCGGCGTGGTTCTGGGGCAAGATCCTCGGCCGTTACGTGGTCATCTTCCTGCCGGTGTTCGTCGCCATGCTGGCCGCTGTCCTCTGGTCGCTGTTCCGCTCGATCGAGGTGCCTTGGGCGATGTTCTTCTACTACACCGGCCTGCTGGCGGCGATGGCGTGGTGTTTCCTCGGGATCGGCATGCTCATCTCGACGCTGGCGCGCGGCACCGACGTCGCCCAGGGCGCGGCGTTCATGGTCTGGCTGACGATGCTGCTCTTCCTCGACCTGATCCTCCTCGGGGTGATGATCCAGGGGCGGGTGACCCCCGAGGTGGCGGTCGGCATCGCCCTGCTCAACCCGCTGCAGGTCTTCCGCACAGCGGCGCTGGCGATGTTCGACCCGCAACTGATCGTCCTCGGGCCGTCGGCCTACGTCATCCTCGATCTCTTCGGCAGCAGCGGTTACCGCGTCTATGCGCTGCTCTATCCGCTTGCCGTCGGCTCGCTCTGCGCCGTTGCCGGCTACCTCAGCTTCCGCCGCAGTGACCTGCCGTAGCCGACTCCGCCCGCTGCTGCGTCTCCTCGCCACGGCCCTCGTCGTGCTGCCGCTGGCGGCGGCGAACGCCGGCGAACCGCCGTCGCCGTCCACGGCGCCGCTCTTCGCGCTGACGCTTGCCGATGCCGACAACCGGCCGCTGCCGCTCGAGTCGCTGCGTGGCAAGCCGCTCCTGGTCAACTTCTGGGCCCGCTGGTGCGCACCGTGCCGCAAGGAGATTCCTGAACTGGCCGCACTGCAGAAGCGCCACGCCGGCCGCGGGCTGGCCGTCGTCGGCATCGCCGTCGAGGAGGCGGACAAGCGCGCGGCGCTGGCAGAATTCGCGCGTGCCCATGACATGGACTATCGCTGGCTGATCGGTGGCAGCGAGCGCAGTATCGAACTGATGCGGGCACTCGGCAACACGAAGTCCGGGCTGCCGTTCACCGTCTTCATCGACCGTGATGGCCGCCTGCGGCAGTCGAAACTGGGCGCCATGAGCGGGGCGGAGATGGACACCGCCGTGCGCCTGCTGTTCTGAGTGGAGGCTGTGCCGGCAACTGCCGCGAACGGCTCCCGGGCTGGTTGCCAGACGGTGACCGCTCTGGCGATAATGGACGGCCGCGGCCGTGGACCGGCGTTGCTGGCTGCGGTTGCGGCAGTACCCCGTGAAGGATGAAGATGAGAAGAATGCTGTTCCTACTGTCGTTCCTGCTGCTCGCCGGCTGCGCCGCGCCGACCCTGCGCGGTACCGGCGACCTCGGTGTCGTCATCGAACGCGGCAGCGGCCACGTGACCCTCGTCGACACCACGCAGCGGCAGCCGTATGCGCGCATCGGCGGCCTCGGCGACCTGTCGCACGCGTCGGTGGTGTTCTCGCGCGACGGGCGCCATGCCTACGTCTTCGGCCGGGACGGCGGGCTGACCCAGATCGACCTGCTGCAGGCGACGATCGTCCGCCGCGTGCTGCAGTCGGGCAACGCGATCGGCGGCTCGATCTCGCAGGACGGACGCATCGTCGTCGCGCAGAACTACACCCCGGGCGGCATCAAGGCCTTCGACGCCGGCACGCTCGAGCTGCTCTCCGAGGTTCCCGCCGAGTATGCTCCGGGCAGCTTCTCGAAGGTCGTCGGCCTCGCCGACCTCAGCGGCAACCGCTTCGCCTACGCGCTGTTCGAGGGCGGCGAGATCTGGGTCAGCGATCTCTCCGACCCGAGACGGCCGCAGACGCAGCGCTTTGCCGCCGGCCTGCAGCCCTACGACGGGCTGGTGACGCCAGACGGCCGCTACTACCTTGCCGGCCTGTTCGGTGAGGACGGCGTCGCGCTGCTGGACACCTGGCTGCCGGAGCAGGGCAGCCGCCGCATCCTGCAGGGCTACGGGCGCGGCCAGGAGAAGCTGCCGGTGTTCAAGATGCCGCATCTGCGTGGCTGGTCGATGGCGCAGGGCCGTGCCTACCTGCCGGCGATCGGCCGGCACGAGGTACTGGTGGTCGATGGTGGCACGTGGCAGGAGGTCGGTCGCATCCCGGTCAAGGGGCAGCCGGTGTTCGTCATGGCGCGTCCGGATGGCCGCCAGGTCTGGGTCAATTACGCCTTCCCCGACAACGGCTGGGTGGAGGTGATCGATACGCTGAGCGGCAAGGTGGTGCAGACCCTTGAACCCGGGCGGGCGATCCTGCACATGGAGTTCACCCCGCGCGGCGAGCACGTCTGGCTCTCCGCGCGTGACGACAACAAGGTGTTGATCTACGATACTGCGCGCTTCGCGAAGATCGGCGAATTCCCCGCACAGGCACCGAGCGGCATCTTCTTCACCAGCCGCGCGGCGCGTACCGGATTCTGACGGCGATGATCGACAGCGGCGCCCTCGACTTCCGCCTGCTCAACGACTTCCAGCGCGATTTCCCGCTCTGCCCGGCGCCCTTCGCCGAACTGGCTTCGCGCCTTGGCGTCGGCGAAGCGCGCGTGCTGCAGGGGCTCGAAGCGCTGCGCCGCGAGGGCAAGGTCGCCCGCGTCGGCGCCGTTTTCGCCCCGAAGCGGATCGGCGCCAGCACGCTGGCGGCGCTGGCGGTGCCGCCCGAGCAGCTGGCGGCGGTGGCGGAGGCGGTGAATCGCTTCCCCGAGGTCAACCACAACTACGAGCGCGAGCACCGCTACAACCTGTGGTTCGTCGTCACCGCCGGCTCGGAGGGGCGGCTGCAGGCCGCCCTCGGCGCGATCGAGCAATTCGCCGGACTGCCGGTGCTGCGCCTGCCGATGTTGCAGGAGTATCACATCGACCTCGGCTTCGCGCTGGGCGGCAGCAGCGGGGCTACCGACCGGAGCGTGCCGCCGCGGCAGCCCTTCGTGCCGCCGCAGGCGCTCGACGAGCGCGAGCGGCGCCTGGTCAGCGCGCTGCAGGAAGGCTTGCCGCTGTTCATCCGGCCGTTCTCCGTCCTTGCCAGCCGCATCGGCTGCGACGAGGGCGAAGTCCTCGAGCGCATCCGCCGCTGGTGCGCCGAAGGGATCATCAAGCGCTTCGGCGTCATCGTCCGGCATCACGAACTCGGCTACACGGCGAACGCGATGCTGGTGCACGACGTCCCCGACGGCGAGGTCGACGAGGTCGGCGAGCGTCTGGCGCGCGCCGAAGGCGTCAATCTGTGCTATCAGCGGCCGCGGAGTCTGCCACAGTGGCCCTACAACCTGTTCTGCATGATCCACGGCCAGGCGCGCGGCGAGGTGACGGCGACCATCGCCGGCCTGCGCCAGCGGCTCGGGCTGGCGAATTACGCGCACGAAATCCTCTTCTCGCTGACCCGCTTCAAGCAGAGTGGAGCGCGCTATGCCTGAGCCGGTGCTCATCGACGAGGTGGACCGCGCCCTCATCGACCACCTGCAGGGCGGCTTTCCGATCTGCGAGGAACCCTACGCCGAGGTCGCCGGCTGGCTCGGAATCGACGAGGCGGAGTTGCTCGAGCGCCTCGAACGCCTGCTCGCGACGCGCGTCCTCACCCGCTTCGGGCCGATGTTCCAGGTCGAGCAGATGGGTGGCGCTTTCGTCCTGGCGGCGATGGCGGTGCCCGAAGGCGACTGGCGGCGGGTGCGGGCGCTGGTCGATTCGCTGCCCGAGGTCGCCCACAACTACCGCCGCGAGAGCGAGCGGCACACGCCGTTCAACATGTGGTTCGTCCTCGCCACCGAGAGCGAGGAGGGAATCGCCGCCGCCCTGCGGCGGATCGAGGAGGGCAGCGGCTTGCCGGTTTTCGCTTTCCCGAAGCGGCGCGAGTACTTCGTCGAGATGAAACTCGAGGTGCGGCGATGAGCCGGCGACTCGACGACATCGACCGCCGTCTCGTGCTGGCGACGCAGGACGGTCTGCCGCTGGTGCCGCGCCCGTATCACCAGCTTGCGGCGCAGCTCGGCATCGCGCCGTCGGAAGTGATGGAACGGCTGCTGCGCATGCTTGCGGGCGGCGTCATCCGGCGCATCGGCGCCGTCCCGAACCACTACGCCATCGGCTATACCGCCAACGGCATGAGCGTCTGGGACGTGCCCGACGAGCTGATCGACGAACTCGGCGTGCGCGTCGGCGAACTCGACTTCGTCACGCACTGCTACCACCGGCCGCGCCGGCTGCCGGAGTGGCCGTACAACCTCTTCGCCATGGTGCATGGTGGTTCGCGCGCAGAGGTGTTGCACCAGGTGGACGACATCGCCCGCCTGCTCGGCGCGGCTTCGCGCGCGCACGACGTGCTGTTCTCGACCGAGATCCTGAAGAAGACCGGCCTGCGCATCGGCGGTTGAGGCGGCGGGCGTCGCCGCCCGCCGCCGGCAAGTGGCAGAAGGAGTGGAACATGGCTTCGATGCAGGCGCACAGGCGCAGCTTCATCCGCCATCCGGCGGACATCCCGCTCGCCATCGCCGTAGACGGCGCGCACCGCCGTTCGGCACCGCGGCTGAAGGACGTCAGCGAGGGCGGCCTGGCGTGCCTCAGTCGAAGACCGCTGAGCGTCGGTGCGGCGGTGGTGCTCTCGATCCCGCTCGTGCAGCCGCCGTTTCGCGCTGCCGGGGTGGTCGTCTGGTGCCAGCGGCAGGGAGGCGCCTACGAGGTCGGCATCCGTTTCGCCGACGCCGACGACCTCTTCGCCGCGCGCATGGTCGAGCAGGTTTGCCAGATCGAGCACTATCGCCAGCAGGTCCGACGCGAGGAGGGTCGGCTGGCCGACGCCGAAGCGGCGGCACGCGAATGGATCGAGCGTCATGCCGCGAGTTTTCCGGCGTTCGGCAACGGCCGTCCGCACTGACGGGCAGGCGCGCGAGCGGGACGGATGGCGAAGGAGCGACTGCCGGTGACGCCGGCGATCCGCCTGCTGCGCGCCGCCGGCGTCGTCTTTTCGGATCACCCCTACGACTATGAGGAGCGCGGCGGAACGGCGGCCAGCAGCCGTGAGCTCGGCGTCGACGAGCACGCGGTGATCAAGACGCTGATCATGGAGGACGAGCACCGGCAGCCGCTGATCGTCCTCATGCACGGTGACCGCGAGGTGTCGACGCAGAAGCTCGCGCGCCGCCTGGCGGTCAAATCGATCGTTCCCTGCCGGCCGGAGGTCGCCAGCCGCCACTCGGGCTATCTCGTCGGCGGCACCAGCCCCTTCGCCACGCGCAAGCCGATGCCGGTGTATGTCGAGCGCAGCATTCTCGGCCTCGAGCGGATCTTCATCAACGCCGGCCGGCGGGGCTACCTGGTCGGCATCGCGCCCGCGGTGCTCGTCGACCTGTTGCGGCCCGAACTGGTCGAAGTCGCCGTCTGAAGCCCGCTGGCTGCCGCCAGCGCCGGTGCGGCGCGACCCGTGCTCTCAGGCGCCGCCGGCATCGCCGTCCGCGGCCGCCGGCGGCGTGATGCGGACGGCGAGCGGCTGTGAGCTGTCGAGGTGCAGGTCGCGCTGCGGGAACGGGATGGCGATGCCGGCGGTTCCCAGTCTCTTCTCGATCGCGTAGCGCAGATCGCTGTCCACCCGGCGCCCGGGCGGCCGCTGCGGCCCGAGTTCGACCCAGAAGACCAGCACCAGGAGCAGCGCGCTGTCGGCGAAGTCCTCGAAGAAGACCTCCGGCGGCGGATCCTTGAGCACCTCGCCATGGTCGGTGGCGCAGCCGGCGATGATCTCGGCGGCGCGGCGGGTCGGCGAGCCGTAGGCGATGCCGATGCGGATTTCGCGCCGGATGCGTGGATTCGAGTAGGTCCAGTTGACCACCTGGTTCTCGAGAAAGCTCGAGTTCGGGATCAGCGCCTCGACGCCGTCGAAGCCGCGCACCGTCGACGCGCGCAGGTCGACGGCGACGACGTGGCCGGTCGTTCCACCGAGCTGGATGATGTCGCCGACGCGGATCTTGCGCTCGAAGAGGACGATGATGCCGCTGATGACGTTCTTGATGATCGTCTGCGTGCCGAAACCGACGCCGATCGCCAGCGCGCCGCCGAGAAAGGCGAAGACGGTCAGCGGGATGCGCGCCAGGTTGAGGATGAAGACCACCAGCAGCACGCCGAGCGCGATCATCGCCCAGCGGCGGATGACGGTGGCGAGCTGCTGGTCGACGCCGAAGCGCTGCACCATCAGCCGTTGCAGGCGACGTGACAGCGCCGCGAACAGCCAGTAGCCGAGCAGGAAGAGGAGCAGCGCGCCGATGCTCTTGCCAATGGTGACGCCGTAACTGACGGTGACGCTCTTGCCATCGATGATCGTCGACTCGTCGACGGCGAACATCTCGAAGTTCCAGATCCCCTTCAGCGTCTCGCTGACCTGTGCGGCGGCCAGCTTCCAGTCTCCGTGGTGCGCCCCGTCGCCGCTGAAGCCGAAATCCGCCAACCAGCGTTCGAGCTGCCGCAGCAGGGTGGTGCCCATCCGTTCGACCCGTTCGAAAGCCACGCTGCGCTCGCGCAGGGCGGCCAGCAGTTCCGCCTGTTGCGTCGCCGTCGCCGGGCCGGCAGTACCCGCCTCGATGCGTGCCTCCTGCTCGCGGAGGTCGGCGCGCGCCTCCTGCGCCAGTTGCTGCACGAGCTGGCGGCGGTTTTCGAGTTCATCGCGGGTGCGGGTCAGCCAGGCGACGACGGTCTGCCGGGTCGCCGTGTCCTGCGCCTGCAAGCCGACGTAACGCTGCGCCCAGGCGTCGATGCTCGCCTGCGCCAGCGTCTGCGCCCAGTTCAGCGCCAGCAGGCGGATGCGGTCGCTCTCCAGTCGCGCATCGAGCAACTGCAGGCGCTGTGCCGATTGCGCCGTGGCGCGGCCGGCGTCGGCGCTGGCGACCAGGCGTTCGCGCTCGGCCGTGCGGCGGCTGTTTTCGGCAAGCAGCTTCTCGGCTTCCGATTGCAGCTGTTTCAGCTCCCTGCGCAACAGCACCTGCTGCTGCTCGAGTTCGTCCTTGCTCAGTTCCTGCGCCGGCAGCACGCGCGCCAGAACTCGTTCCATCTCGCCGTCGCGTGCCTGCAGCGCCTTTCTTTCGCTGGCGATCTTGTCCTTCGCCAGTCCGATGGTCAGCAGCTGTGCCTCGGCCAGCTTGCGGCGCAGCAGGTTGGTGTCCCGGCTGTCCCGCTCGCGGTCCTTCTCCTCATTGCCGCGCGCGCGGCTCAGCCGGTCCTCCGCCAGACGAACCGCTTCGCTCGCCTTGCGCTGCTCATCGAGCTGCCCGGTCTGCAGCGTGTCGAGGGCGCGGTCGGCCGCCGCCAGTCGCTGCATCAGGTGGCGCACGGCGTGCTGCGCGTCGCGCAACGCATCGACCCGTACCGCCGAGTACGGTCCCGCGCCGCTGAAGGCGGCGAGCAGTTCCTGCTGCTGCAGGTCGGGCGGTCGCGGCCGGGCGAGGTTGTCGATGTCGTCGAGCAGTTTGATCTGTTCGCCGTAGGAGACGACGAGGCGGTCGAGCAGCCGACGGCGCTCGCTGACCAGCGGATCCTCGGTGGGCCGCGCAACCCCTTGCTCGATCCGGAACGCCTCCTGCTGCCGGCGCGCCTCGGCCA
>JAEUOM010000166.1 GCA_016788495.1 Accumulibacter sp.
GCTGAAGATTCTTGTCGGCAAGCCGGGGCTCGATGGCCATTCGAACGGTGCCGAGCAGGTGGCCGTCAAGGCACGAGATGTCGGCTTCGAGGTCGTCTACGACGGCATCCGGCTGACGCCGCAGCAGATCGCCCAGGCGGCACAGGAGGAAGGCGTCCATGTCGTCGGGCTGTCGATCCTCTCGGGAAGCCACATGGAGCTCGTCGGGTCGGTGCTGCAGGAACTCGGTGCTCGCGATCTGGCGGGTCTGCCGGTGGTCGCCGGCGGCATCATCCCGCCGGCCGACGCCGAGCGGCTGCTGGCGCTCGGGGTGCGCGCGATCTACACGCCGAAGGACTTCAACCTGAACGCGATCATGGGCGACATCGTCGACGTCGTGCGCGAAAGCAACGGGCTCGAGCGGCTCGGGTCGCTGTCCTGAGAGGTCGATGACGAATCCCTGCCTTCCCGATCCCGAACGGCTCGCCGCCCGGATCCTGGGTGGCGAGCGGGCGGCCGTTGCCAGCGGACTGAACCTGCTCGACAACCGGCTGCCGGCGGCGCGTGACCGCGCCGTGCGGCTGCTCGCGTGTCTGTCCGGCGAGCGCTGGCTGAGCGCTGGTCATCTGATCGGGGTCACCGGTCCGCCGGGCGCCGGCAAGTCGTCGCTGGTGTCGGCGATGATCGGCGAATGGCGACTCGCCGGTACGACGGTCGGCGTGCTGGCGGTCGATCCGTCGAGCCGGCCGCAGCTCGGGGGCGGCGCGCTGCTCGGCGACCGCATCCGGATCAAGAACGTCGGGCAGGACGACGGGCTGTTCATCCGCTCGCTCGCCAATCGCAACCAGTTGGGCGGCGTCGCCAGCGAAGTGTGGCCGATGAGCTGGCTGATGCTGGCCTGTTTCGACATCGTCGTCATCGAGACCGTCGGCGTCGGCCAGACGGAGATCGACATCGCCGAGATCGGCGACACCGTCTGCTATGTGGCGCAGCCAGCGTCCGGCGACACCATCCAGTATCTCAAGTCGGGGATCATCGAAATTCCCGACATCTTCGCCGTCAACAAGGCCGACCTCGGCGCCGCAGCCCGCAAGACGGCGAGCGAGATCGGTCGCAGTGCCCCGCGGCAGGATCGCCGTGAGGGCTGGGATTACCCGGTCTGCCTGCTGAGCGCGACCATGCGGACCGGGATCAAGGAGTTTCACGCGCACTTCGATCGACACCGACGCTTCCTCGTCGCGGCCGGCCTCCTTGAGCGGCAGCGCAGCCAGCACCAGAGTGCCTGGGTGTTGCGGCTGCTGAAGGAGGAGTTCGGCACTTTCGGCCTGGGGCTGATCGGCGGCCGTACCGCCATCGAGGAGCGGCTGGGCGCGTGTCGATCGAGTCAGTTTGAGGAGTACGAGCGTATGCGAGAGCATATTCTTTCCCGTTTGCTGTCGGTCAACCAACCGACCCTTTCACCATAAAAGGAGCATCTGATGAGCAAGCAACTGTATGCACTTGGCGAACTGCCTCCGTTGGGCGAAGTCCCGGAGCAGATGCACGCCTGGCTGATCCGCCCGGAGCGCTTTGGCAAGCCGACCGAGGCATTTCAGAAGGAAGTGGTCAACACGCCGGCGATTGCCGACGACGAAGTGCTGGTCCTGGTGATGGCGGCCGGGATCAACTACAACAATGTCTGGGCCGGCCTGGGAATCCCGGTCAACGTGATCGCCGCACGCAACAAGGCGGGCGAACCCGAGGATTTCCACATCGGCGGTAGCGATGCGTCCGGAATCGTTTACAAGGTCGGCAAGGACGTCAAGAACGTCAAGGTCGGCGATGAAGTAGTCATGCATTGCGGCCAGTGGAGCCGCAACTGCGAGTGGGTGAAGAACGGCGGCGACCCGATGTATTCGCCGAGCTTCCGCATCTGGGGTTACGAGACCAACTATGGCAGCTTTGCCCAGTTTACCAAGGTGCAGGACCATCAGTGCATGCCGAAGCCCAAGCACATGAATTGGGAGGAGGCCGCAGCCTATACGCTGGTGGCGGCGACGGCATGGCGGATGCTGCATGGCTGGGGAGCCAACTCGATCAAGAAGGGCGACGTTGCACTGATCTGGGGCGGTGCTGGAGGTCTCGGCTCGATGGCGATCCAGATTGCCAAGGCGGTGGGTGCGACCTCGGTGGCCATCGTCTCGGGCGAGGACAAGTTCGACTACTGCATGAAGCTCGGCGCCAAGGGTTGCATCAATCGCAACGACTTCGATCACTGGGGCATGCTGCCGCACTGGAAGGACAACGCCGGCTACGCGAAGTGGTTGAAGGGCGTACGCGCCTTCGGTTCGAAGATCTGGGACGTGCTTGGTGAAAGGCGCGCGCCCAACCTCGTCTTCGAGCATCCAGGCGAAACGACCATCCCGACCTCGATCTTCGTCTGTGAGACCGGCGGCATGGTGGTCGTGTGCGCCGGCACCACTGGCTATAACGCGACGGTCGACCTGCGCTACCTCTGGATGCGACAGAAGCGCCTGCAGGGATCGCATTTCGCCAATGCCAAGCAGTCGAACGACATGAACCAGCTGGCGCTGCAGGGTCTGCTGGATCCCTGCATGTCGCGCGCCTTTTCCTACGACGATTTGCCACTTGCCCATCAACTCATGCACGACAACAAACACCCGCACGGCAACATGTCGGTCCTCGTTTCGGCGACCGAGTTTGGTCTCGGAGTCAGCGGCAAAGCGCCGGTGACGATCGTTCACCCGACGCTGCCCAAGGGCGACGTCCATACCACGCCGGCACCGTACCCGATGTCCGTTCCGCTGCCGAGCATTGCCGAGGGCGAGGCGATCACCATCGCCGACGACGGCAGCAAGGTTCGCGATCTGATGCATCGCGGCATCATCTCCTGCACGCCGGACGACACTGTTGGCGTAGTGGCCAAGCTGATGGTTGAGAAGGAGATTCACGCGGTCGTGGTGATGGATGCGGAAGGCAACGCGGTTGGGGTCGTCTCGCAGACCGACATGGTGCTCGCACGGCAGGGGCGGACGCCCGAGCAGGCGCGGTCGATGCTGGCGCGGGAGGTGATGACGCCCGGTTGCGCGACTTGCGACGCCGACCTGTTGTTGAGCGACGCGGTCAGCCTGTTGACTGCGCGGCGGATGCATCGCCTGGTGGTCACCGAGAAGGACCGGCCGGTCGGCGTCATCTCGATGACCGACGTCGTGCGCAAGATCATTGGCGAATGAGCGGCGCTTGTTCGAGTTGATCGGATGTCGTGTTTTCCCCTCCCTTTGCCGGGGAGGGGAATGAGCACGAGTCGCGGCGACTTCGCCCGGATCCCTCCGGCTCCCTTCCTTGCCGTCACAGCAGGGAAGGGCGGCCGCATGTCCCCACTGCCTGAACCCCAGCCATGAAAGCCATCGTTTGCCATGCGCTCACCGGGCCTGATGCATTGCGCCTCGACGATGTTCCCGAGCCTCGTCCCGGTCCTGGCCAGGTGCGCATTCGCGTTCGCGCCTGTGGCGTCAATTTTGCCGACGGCCTGATCACCTGCGGCCAGTACCAGAAGCAGCCGCAGCCGCCCTTCAGCCCGGGCTTTGAAGTGGCCGGCGAGGTTGTCGAACGCGGCGCCGGCGTGCAGTCTCTCGCCGTCGGCGACCGGGTGATCGCCCTCACACCGCACGGCGGTTACGCCGAGCAACTGGTCGCCGATGTGAACCGCTGTGTGCTGATGCCGGCAGCGATGTCGTGGGAGTATGGCGCGGCGTTTCCGGTCGTCTTCGGTACCTCGCACCTCGCCTTGTGGCATCGCGCGCGCCTGCGTGCCGGGGAAACGCTGGTCGTGCATGGCGCGGCTGGTGGTGTCGGTCTGACTGCCGTCGCCATCGGCAAGCTGTTGCAGGCCAGGGTCATTGCCACCGCCAACGGGCCGGCGAAGCTGCAGGTCGCGCGCGAACACGGCGCCGACCACCTGATCGACAGCAGCGTGGACGATGTCCGCCTGCGGATCAGGGAACTGACCGGCGGCCGCGGAGCCGACGTGGTGTACGATCCGGTCGGCGGCGACCTGTTCACCGCTTCGCTGCGCAGCATGGCCTTTGAGGGCCGGATCCTGGTGATTGGTTTCGCGGGCGGCGGCGTCCCGCAGATCCCCGCCAATCACTTGCTGGTCAAGAACGTCGACGTGATCGGCGTCAACTGGCCTGCCTACGCCGACATGCACCCGCAGCTGATGAGCGAGAGCTTCCGGAAGCTGATGCAGTGGGTGGTCGACGGCGCGATCAAGCCACATGTTTCTGCGACCTATCCACTTGCACGGGCGGTCGAGGCGCTGAATCAGGTGCTCAGCCGCAAGTCGACGGGTAAAGTCGTGATTGTGATGAACTAGCCATGGCAGGCGGCGCCGATCGGGCTTTCGACCGTGCTGAATGCTGCCGGCTCAGCGAGGAATTGTCGGTCGCGACAATGCTTTGCTTCCTGCGGTCGTGATCGTCGCCCTGGCGAGAGACCAGGCGCACGGCAGGACCGGCGGGATGATCAGACGGGCGCTGGCAGTCGCGAGCGCCTTTTTCCCAGGCGCGGCCAAAACCGCGCCGATGTTCAGCAGAAAGGACTGTCATGAATCCACAAAACGGTTACGACATTGAAGACCTGTCGGTCGGCATGAGTGCGGAAACTGCCAAGACCATCACCGATGCCGACCTCGTACTCTTCGCTGGGGTGTCGACGGACGTCAATGCGGTTCATATGGACGAGGAGTTCGGTCGCACGACGATGTTCGGTGGCCGCATCGCGCACGGCATGTTGTCGGCCAGCCTGATCTCGGCGGTGTTGGGAAATCGCCTGCCCGGCCCCGGAACGATCTACATGAATCAGTCGCTGCGCTTCCGCGCCCCGGTTCGTCCCGGCGACACGGTGCGCGCCAAGGTCACCGTCAAGGAAGTGATCGAAGACAAGTGCCGGGTGGTGCTCGATACCGTGTGCACAGTCGGCGACAAGGTGGTCATCGACGGCGAAGCCACCCTGATGGCGACCTCCCGCAAGAAGCGCGAGGCCGGCAAGTAGTCTGTTGCGGCGATCGAGCGTGCGCCAGCGGCCGCCTCCCCGTTTCGCCTCGCGCGAAGCCGGAAGCGGCGGCCAGCGCCTTGCCGCGGGCTGCCGTTTCCGGGCCGAACGGCATGCGGGGGAGGCCGTCGGGGACGACGGCCCGCCGCATCATGCAAGGCAGGTGGTTCATCTTCGCTGACCCGGCACTGCGAAAGCCAGCAGTGCCACTTCAATGGACCAGTTCGGCTCGCGGATTGATGCCTGGCTTGATCGGTTGCCGGCCGCCTTCGCTGCCTGGCGGGTCATCCTGGCCTTGGCGGTGGCAAACGGGGCGTTCCGCGACGCTTTCCTCTCCCCCTCGGCTGGAGGCAACCTGGCGGCGCTGCTGACCAGCGGCATCCTGCTGATGCTGTGCAGCCACGTGGTCGGCCACGTGCCCGTCTGCCGCCGCAGGTCCGACAGCCCGTGCCAGTGCGTCGGCATCGGCCTGTTCTGGAACCCGCGGCAGCTCTGCGTCGAGAGGCAGGCAAAAGATCGATTCGCGACGAAACAGGTACACGGCAACGACAAAGCGCGAGACAATTGGCCTGCGCCGGCAGCAGCCGGCGCCCTTCGTCCTCGTGCGGCGGGAACCGCGCCGATGACCAGCAGAAAGGACTGCCATGAATCCCCACAACCGTCCGCATGTCGAACCCCTGCCGACCGGCATGACTGCGGCAACGACGACGATCACTGATGCGGACGTGGTCCTCCTTGCCGCGGTGTCCAGCAATGAGAACGCGGTCCATGTCTATGAGGCAGCCCTGATGCCGACCTCGCGCCGGCAGCGCATGGCGGGGTGGAAGTAGATGAGCGACCCCGGCAGCGACTTCAGCGCCTGGATCGGTCGCCAGGACAGCACCGACGACGATCTCGGGCTGGCGGCAGCGCTGGCGGCCGCGGCGACGCTCGGCGATGGCTCGGAGCGCTTCACTGGCGGCAGCGCGCTGCCGCCGCTCTGGCACTGGTTCTACTTCCTGCCCCGCGTGCCGCAGGCGGGCCTCGGAGTCGACGGGCATCCGCAGCGTGGCGGCTTCATGCCGCCGATCCCTTTCCCGCGACGGATGTTCGCCGGCGCCCGGCTGCGCTTTCACTCGCCGTTGCGGCTCGGCCAGCCGGCGCGGCGCGTCACCACCATTCGCGATGTTCGCCTGAAGAGCGGACGCACCGGCTCACTCGCCTTCGTTCTGCTGCACCACGGCTACCATCAGGGCGATCGCCTGTGCATCGACGAAGAGCAGGACATCGTCTACCGCGAACCCGGAGCGGCGATACCCGCGCCGCAGCTTCTCGACTGGCCGCCGTTGCCGGCGGCAGCCTGCGCGCGCATCGTCACACCCGATCCGCGACTGCTCTTCCGCTTCTCGGCGCTGACCTTCAACGCGCACCGGATCCATTACGATCGTCCGTACGCGATCGGCGAAGAGGGCTACCCTGGCCTCGTCGTGCATGGTCCGCTGACTGCCGTGCTGCTGATGGAACTGCTGCGACGGCAAGTGACACGCCCGGTGCAGGAGTACAGTTTTCGCGGCCTGGCACCGCTCTTCGACCTGGCGCCCTTCCGGCTGGTGTGCACCCCCGAGGATGGCGGCTATACGCTCGCGGCGCAGGGGCCCAACGGCACGTTGGCGATGAGCGCCCGGGCTGTGCTCGCCGAGCCGGCCGGCCAGGCGAAAGCAGCAGTAGCGAGTCCATAGCCATCGTTGTCGATAGCCGACTCCGGCCAGCCAGAGTTGTCAAGGCTTTCATGAGCAGGTGTGCAGCCGCAGCTCCGGGCCGTTAGCGGAGCCTTTCGACGAGCTGATGGATGCGTGTCGCTTGGTGACGTGGCCAAGGTGTGCTCGGGTCGGTATCGAGCCTGCGGGCACGTTCGCAGGCATCCGCGATGTGCTGCGTGGTTACGAGCGCAGCCACGTCGAAATCGCTCTTGGTACGAAATCCACTCCATTCGCGGGCCAGAGAGCGGCAACAGTCATGACGGCCGGCGAACGGGCGGTTAGGAAAGAGATGCAGCCACAGCCAGAGCTCGAAACACGGATTGCTCAGTGCCAAGTGGTAGTGACCTTTCTTTGTGCCGATTAGCGTCCAGGCGGCGGCGAGTTCTTCCTCAACCCAAGTGTCGCGATCGACGACTGCCCAGTATTCGGTGTCTGAGCCGGGCTGGTACACGCGCTCGTAGTCGGTGAGTCGCTCGACGACCTTGAGCGGACTGGTCTTGTGCCTTGGGTTGTCCAGCACTTTCAATCGAAAGGTTCCGTGACGTCCAGGTTGAAAAGCGGCGAAGTACATCGGCTCCGTCGCATCGCCCTCGGCGGCAATGACGAACAGGCGCTTTGTCTTCTTGAAAGCGCTGCGCCGGGAGATCAACTGCCGCCTCGGATCTCGGCGGACAAAGCGACCGGATCGCCGGAGGGCTGCGTCTCGCCGTCGACCGCGGCCATTGACGGGCGGCGGCCACGCGCCAGCAGGGGCGCCAAGTGCGGGATGCCCGAAAAACGCCCATCCAGATAGGCTTTTCGAATGTCCCTGTCAGCGCGCAGTCCCTGATAGTCGGCCAGGCTCTCCAACAGCGTCTCGCCGTGCGGGCCGCGCTCGATGAGCCAGATCTCGTCGCGGCGCAGCAGGCGCTGATCCATCAGCTGCAAATCGTGCGTGGTGAACACGAGTTGCGTGCGCGTTGCGCTGCTGCGCGTCG
>JAEUOM010000183.1 GCA_016788495.1 Accumulibacter sp.
CGAGCAGTTTGATCTGTTCGCCGTAGGAGACGACGAGGCGGTCGAGCAGCCGACGGCGCTCGCTGACCAGCGGATCCTCGGTGGGCCGCGCAACCCCTTGCTCGATCCGGAACGCCTCCTGCTGCCGGCGCGCCTCGGCCAAGTTGCGCGCCGCCTTGTCGCGCGGCTTCTCCGCCGGCTCGGCGCTCGCCGCCGGGGGCTCGCTCTTCGCCTTCGGCCAGGGGAACTGTGCCTCGGCCGGCGTGCTGAGGAGCAGCAGGAAGAGGGCAAGGATCGTCGGCCAGGCGAGCAATCGGCGCCACCAGGCATCACGTGCGGCAGGCAGCAGGCGGCTGTGCCAAGGCGGCGAACGGTCGCGCCGACGACCGGGCGAACGCGATGCGCAGATGGCTGCAGCACCGGCGAGCGGAGCAGGAAAGCCGTTGGCGGGAGTTCTCATCATATGGCGGCCGATGGTAGCGCAAAGCGGACCCCGCATGCTGGTACGCTGCGGTGGTGCGAGAGTCCTGCACACGGTGATTGCCGTACCGAATGGTTCAGACTCGACATTGCCCCTGCTTGGTGAAGGCTCACATTCTCTCGTTGCCAGCGTTGGATTTCCTATCCTCGCTGCCGCGTCGCATTGCTATTCCACCCCACCGCTGTTGCGGTCGTCAACCCGCGGGCATCGTCGCGCTTCCCTGGGGCGCACGACTCTCACCCGACAGCGCTTGCAGGCACTGGCCATAGCGCGCCGTGTCGGGAAAGCGCGTGCGCAGGCGACGGTAAATATCGACCGCTTCCGCGCGCGCTGCAGAATCGCCGGGAGGAATGGCGGCGACGTTGAGCAGAGACACCGCCAGATCATCCAGCGACTCCGGCGTGCCGCCCAGCCGCTCGACCAGCTGGCGACTGAGCGCCAGGCTTTCGCGATACACCGCCTCGGCCTGCGTCCAGTCGCCCTGCGCCTGCGCCACGCGGCCCAGGTTGTTGAGCGACACCGACAGGTCGCGCAGCGACTCGGGCGTGCCGCCCAGCCGCTCGACCAGCTGGCGTCTGAGCGCCAGGCTTTCGCGATACACCGCCTCGGCCTGCGTCCAGTCGCCCTGCGCCTGTGCCACGCGGCCCAGGTTGTTGAGCGACACCGACAGGTCGCGCAGCGACTCGGGCGTGCCGCCCAGCCGCTCGACCAGCTGGCGACTGAGCGCCAGGCTTTCGCGATACACCGCCTCGGCCTGCGTCCAGTCGCCCTGCGCCTGCGCCACGCGGCCCAGGTTGTCGAGCGAGATTGACAGGTCGCGCAGCGACTCGGGCGTGCCGCCCAGCCGCTCGACGAGCTGGCGTCTGAGCGCCAGGCTTTCGCGATACACCGCCTCGGCCTGCGTCCAGTCGCCCTGCGCCTGCGCCACGCGGCCCAGGTTGTCGAGCGAGATTGACAGGTCGCGGTCGCTCGACCTATCGGCTTTCGCCTGGGCACGGCGCCGGGCCAGCGACAGTGCGCTGCGGGCAACGTGCTCGGCGTCGCCGGGCCGTCCGGCGGCGAGCAATTCGTTGCTGGCTGTCCAGGCAGTCGGCAGGAACGCCTGCTCGGCTGCCGATGCTGACGCCATCCGTTGCCATTCGGCAAACGCCGGCAGGGAACCGTCCGCTGCCACCAGCGTCGCCAACGGCTCCATGGAAACCGGCACAGACGTCGGCACGGCTTCGGGCAACCAGCGCAACTCCTCGCTGAGGTCCCGCTTGTGCCAGATGTCCGGGGCCATGGCGCGCGTCTCGGCACGGAAATGCGCCGGCAGGACCAGCACCAGCGGCCGCTTCAGGTCGCGCTCGAGGAGGAAGCGGCGTTCGTTGAGGCGCGCGAGGAACAGCGTGCGGGCGCGGTTCCACTGCACGTCGCCGGGATGGCGCTGAATCGCATACCACACACCGCCCGGCTGCGCCGAGAGATCGGCAAGGCGGTCGACCAGCAGGTCGACCGCCGCCTCCGGATGACGAACGAAGCTGTCCTTTGCCTCGTGGCGATGCAGCGCCCGGCCCTGCATCGCCAGCCGCTGATCCAGCCAGTCGGCGAGTTGCAGCGAGGGACCGACGTCGGCGAACAGGAAAACCAGCGAGAAGCCATCGTACTGCCACTCGAGGTGACGCAGCAGATTGACGGCAACGCGTTCGGTCGGCGCGTCAAGCGCCAGTGCGGGCAACATGGGCGTCGACCAGCTCACGCAACAGCGGATGCACGTCGTACCAGTCACTGCCGTTGCGGTAGTTCAGCACCAGCCGGTTGTCGAGGAAGTGCGCCAGCGTCGGCAGCTCGCTATCCTTCTCGAGACAGGTGTCGTGCGTCCTGGTGATGCGCTGCAACCAGAGCAGGTGCTCGCCCGGGATCGGCAGCATCTCGCTGCGCGCCGCATTCTCGGCCGCTTTGACGGCGGTGGGTGACAGCGGCAGTTGCGAATCGTCGCGCACCGCCGGCAGGCAAAGCCGGATCAGGCGGAAGAATTCGCGCAGGTCACCGCCGGAGCTGATCGCCAACTGGTCGAGTGCCTTCTGGTGAAACAACTGGGACCAGTCGCAATAGCGCCTTTCCACCACCGTGCGCAGCACGGCCAGCCCCTCGGGATCGGGATCGCGGGTGCGGTCCTTGAAGACGTGCGTGCTGACCAGCCGGCGCGGAACCGCACCGCCCATCAGAGCGCCGGCGCCGGGGCCGAGTACCGACAGGTAAGGTGGAATCGTATAGACGATGTGCAGGAGGGGCACGCGCAAGAGTTCAGCGTGGCCGAAAAAGAGATTGCGGACGCTCTCGTAGACGGCCATGGCCTCGCTGCCGACGCCGCGAATCCGCTCGACCGAATCGATCAGCAGGACCACCTTGCACGCCGGTTCAGACTCTCTCTCGCGAACGAAACGCACGGCCTCGGCAAGGAAGTCGTGCGCTTCTCGCGCCAGTTGCGCCACATGACCGCGTGCTGCTTCCTGCACGCGGTGCTTGAAATCCGGATCGCTCTTCAGGGCTGCCTTGACGTCCACGCCGGGCAATCGGGCGGCGAATTCGCTGATCTTGACTTTGGTCTGCATGAACTCACGGAAGCGGTCCCAGTAGCTGCGATTCCCCGGTGACGCACCGTACGCCTCCTGCACCCTCTCCGACATCGCGCCTGCCACCGAGACCAGGAAATCGCTGATCTCCACCTCCTTGGTGAGCAACAGGAACTCCGACAGGTCGGCGTAGAAGACCACCGTGCCACGGTCCTCGAGGCGCTTCTTGAGGCGCTTGAGTTCGGTGCTCTTGCCGGTGCCGCGCTGACCGGTAAACAGGCACACGCCACCGCCATCCTGCCATTCGATCTCGTTGGCGATCTCCTCGATCGCATCGCTGAAGCCCTGGCAGTTGACTTGCGCCACATAGACCGGATCACCGGGCTCGAGCACACGATCGGCAAGCGCGTTGTACAGCGTCTTGAGTTGTTCGCGAGTGTGGGCGCTAAGGGGCATCGATCAGTCTCCGTGGCGCGGCCCAAGGCCGCTGACCGTGGGTCGCACAGCCACCGCAGCCCTGCAACCTGAGCCCTCAACCCAATGGTGCCTTGGGTAAACGCAAAGCAAAGGGAAGTTCAGCAGTAGGCAAAGGAGTATCTTCGGTCGCTTGTAGCCTGTCAACGGCGGTCCATCAACAGGCGTGATCGCTGCCCTTTTCGCGTTCCCGTTGCAGCGATCCTCTCGGCCACGCCCTTTGGTCTGGCCAATCTCCAGCAAGTCCACTGCCCGGTAGCTTGGTGCCGATGAAGTGTTGCGTGTTTACACGTGGCGGGAGTGAGCGAAGGCAACGGCGAGTCCTTGCGCAAGGTCACGAACGCTGCGGGCGAGGTCGCCGCTGTTGCCGGCGTTGCAGGAAGCGGGTCGGCGGTCCAGGGCCTGATCGCCCGTGGGCGGTGCGCCGGGCGGCCGCGCCCAGCGGGCCAGGACGACAGCGTTCCCGGCTGCCCCGCCTACTGCCCCGGATTCTGCAGCCGATCGCCGAACAGGCCGGCAATCGTTTCGTAGTGGCTGAGCACCGTCTTCTCGAAGAGTTCCGGCCGCACCCGGCATTCGTACTCGCTGGTCGCCGAAAAACCTCCGGTGTAGCCGGTGTTCAGCCCGCCGAGGCGCGCCGCCAGGCTGGCTACGTTGAGCGCGACGAGCGCGACGTTCTTCGCCGTGTCGGTCGCCTTGCTGCCGTCGCTGGTGGTGTTGACCAGTTCGCCGATCTCGTCGGTGGCGACGGTCTCCTGCAGCGAGATGCGCGCCTTGTTGCCGTCCGGGGTGATGAAGGCGTAGCGCGTGACGGTATCCACGAAGCTCGCCGCGGCACGCGTGCTGACCTTGCCGCTGCTCCAGAAGCTGCTGTCCGGTGTCAACTGGCCGCCGAGAACGGTCAGACGGACCTTGAGAATCGTCGCGCCGAGACCGGTGGCGATCCGGTTCTCGATCTGCTGCGTCTGCGCGGCGGCAAAGCCACCCGAGAAACGCGTGCCGAAGGTGAGGAAGTCGTCCTGCTTCTTGCGGCCGAAGGAGAAGCTCGGCATGAACTGCGTCTCGTCGATCAGGTGCAACGGCAGTCCCTGCGCCGTGAAGAACAGTCCCTTGCCGGCTTTCGCATCCTGCTCGTTCGGCAGCGGCTTGAGGCCCGAAGCGGCGAGTTCGGCATACTCGGGCAGGGCGGCGAGTTCGGCGTGCTCGACCACCTCGATGCCGCGCGCGCGCAACTGCGCGACCGTCTGTTCGTAGAAGGCTTCGGTGATCGCCTGCAACTGCTCGTTGTTGCTGCCGACGAGCCGGATCGAGACGTCCGAGTCGGCGCCGATCATCGCCTCGAGGCCGCTGAGCGACTTGCTGTAGCGGAGTTCGCTGACGAAGTCGGCCATGAAGCTGGTGATCACGACGCGCTTCACCGAGGGCAGCACATCCGGATTCTCGACGCGGACGATTTTCGCCGCCTGCGCCTTGAGGTCGGCCGGCGCGTCGGGTTCGGCGGCAATGG
>JAEUOM010000238.1 GCA_016788495.1 Accumulibacter sp.
ATCCACGCGCCGAGAGCCAGGAAGGGGATCGATGACGGCGGGTGCGCAGATACCCTGCCCTCCTTCGTATAGCGACCGTAACGCGCACCGAGCAGCAGCACCGCCGGCAGCGCGATCCAGCCGCCCATCGCGTGCACCACGACAGAGCCGGCGAAATCATGGAACTCCTCACCATAGGTGGCCTTGAGCCACGCCTGTATGCCAAAGGCCTGATTCCAGGCAATGCCTTCGAACAGCGGATAGATCAAGGCGACGATCAGGAAGGTCGCTGCCAGTTGCGGATAGAAGCGTGCCCGCTCGGCGATGCCGCCCGAGATGATGGCCGGGATCGCCGCCGCGAAGGTCAGCAGGAAGAAGAATTTGGTCAGTTCGAAGCCGTTCTTCTCGAGCAGCGTCTCGGCGCCGGAGAAGAAGTTCACGCCGTAGGCGATACTGTAGCCGACGAAGAAATAGGCGATGGTCGACACCGAGAAATCGGTCAGGATCTTGACCAGCGCGTTGACCTGGCTCTTCTTGCGTACCGTCCCCAGTTCGAGAAAGGCAAAGCCGGAATGCATCGCCAGCACCATGATGCCACCGAGCAGGATGAAGAGAACGTCGCTACCAGACTTGAGTGTTTCCATGGCTCCTCCAGAGTATCGGGATGGAGCCATCAAGCAAGTCCCGTTCCAGGGCCGTCACGCCCCGGAATCGACCATCATCGACTGCGCGGGCCGTCCGTGCGCACAGCAATGATGCGCTGGCCAGAGCGGACGCACCAGAACGGGGCGGCGGCGCACCCGCCAGGGTCAGCGGCGACCTACGGTGGTGCGGCGCCGGCCGGCAGCAGAACCCACATCTGCCCCTGCTGCTTCATCCGCCCGGCTTGGTTGCCAGCGGCGGCGCCAAAGCCCCAGAAGAGGTCGGCACGGACGACGCCGCGGATGGCGCCGCCGGTGTCCTGTGCCATCACCAGCCGCCGCCATGGTTGCGCCGAATCGGGCAGGGTCGTCGCCAGAAAAACCGGGGCGCCGAGGGCCACATGACGGGGATCGACGGCGATGCTGCGCTCGGGAGTCAGCGACACGCCCAGAGCACCGTTCGGGCCATCGCCATCCCTGCCCCGGATCGCTTCCTCACGGAAGAAGACGTAACTCGGGTTGGCGTTGAGCAGCTCGCTCACCCGGCTCGGGTTGGCGCGCGCCCACTGCTTGATCGACTGCATCGACGCCTGCTCGAGGCTCATCTCGCCCCGGTCAACGAGCACACGACCGATCGACTGATAGGGATGGCCGTTCTGGTCGGCATAGGCCAGCCGCAGCTTGCTGCCATCCGGCAACTGCACGCGCCCGGAGCCCTGCACCTGCAGGAAGAACAGCTCGACCGGGTCGTCGACGTAGAGCAGCACCCGTTCACCGCCTTCGTTCGCACGCTTGCCGATCTCGGCACGCGAGAGGTAGGGGACGACCCTGTTGCCCTGCAGGCGACCGCGCAGGCGCATGTTCTTCAGCTCGGGCAGGATGCTGCCGAGATCGATCGTCAGCAGGTCGGAGGGAACGCCGAGCACCGGCTGCAGGTAGGGCTGGCCACGCGTGCGCGAGCCACGCAGCAGCGGTTCGTAGTAGCCGGTCACCAGGCCACGCGTCGAACCGTCGGGATTCGTCAGCAGCCAGGGTTGCAGCCGCGACTCGAAGAAGGCCCTGACGGCAGGCGCTGCCGGCGTGGCCATCACTCTCGCGTCGTCGCAGACGGCTTTCCATTGCGGCCATTGCGCGCGACTGGCGAGGCCGCGACACGACTGCAGGAAAGGCGGCCAGGCGGCGGCCAGGTCGTCGTCGTTCCAGCCCGGCAGATCGCTCCAGCGGGCCGCCTGCAGCGGCTTCGCATCGCCCTTGCCGGCAGCCGTCGGGGCTGCCGCCGGGCAGTCGGGGCAGGGCGGACAGGCGGCGACGCCGGGGCTACCGCTGGCCGGTGGCTTGGCTGTGCTGCCGCAAGCGGCGAGCAGCAGCGCGACGGCGGTGATGACGAGGCAACGTGATTGGCTTTTGCGGATCATTTGGCTAGAGTGTCGGGTTCGTGCAACCCGCCCAGTATACTGTTCAATGAGTGAATCCCTGGCGCAGCTGGCCTCCTTTCTCGCCCGCGCCGAGCGCCTCCTTGATCGCCTCGAGCCGCTGCTGCCACCGGTGGCACGGGATCCCGACTGGAGCGCGGCGCATGCCTTCCGCTGGCGCGGTGCGAACGGTTCCGGCCACCTGCAGGCGATCCGCCGCTTGCCGCAGATCCGCCTGGCCGACCTGCGCGACATTGACGAGCAGAAGGCGCGCCTCGACAGCAACACCCGCCACTTCATCGCCGGGCTGCCGGCCAACAATGTCCTGCTCACCGGTGCGCGTGGTTCGGGCAAGTCATCGCTGATCAAGGCGCTGCTCAACGAGTACGCGCCACAGGGCTTGCGCGTCATCGAAGTCGAGAAGGACGAGCTGACCGACCTGCCGCAGATCGTCGAGCTGCTCGAGGACCGCCCGGAACGCTTCATCATCTTCTGCGACGACCTCTCGTTCGAATCCGGAGACGCGCGCTACAAGGCGCTCAAGGTGGTGCTCGACGGCTCCTTTGCGGCAGCACCAGAGAATGTGCTGATCTACGCGACCTCGAACCGCCGTCACCTGATGCCCGAGTACTTCGCCGAGAACCTCGAAAGCCGGCGTGTCGGTGAGGAGATCCACCCCGGCGAGGCGATCGAGGAGAAGATCTCGCTCTCCGAGCGCTTTGGCCTCTGGATCTCGTTCTACCCCTTCGACCAGGAGGCTTACCTCGACATCGTCGCCCACTGGCTGCGTTCCTTCGGTTGCCGGCCGGAGGATATTGCCGGCAGCGAGCGGGCGGCCCTCAACTGGGCGGTTGAACGCGGCTCGCGCAGCGGTCGCGTCGCCTGGCAGTTTGCCAGGGATTGGGCGGGCCGGCAGCGCAGCGCCGTCAACGGCGTTCAGGCGAGCCTCGCCGCCTCGCGCCGGCGCTTGCGGCATCGCCCGTGAGCGCCGGCGCTCGGCACGGCACCCGGCGCCGGCAGCGATGGGCGTGATCACCGAAGTCGCGGCAGCGGTCCTGCTGCGCGGCGATCCGGCCGAACCCGAGTTTCTCCTCGCCCAGCGCCCGCCAGGGAAACCCTACGCCGGCTACTGGGAATTTCCCGGCGGCAAGGTGGAAGCTGGCGAGACGGCGCACGCTGCCCTGCGGCGGGAACTGCACGAGGAGTTGGGGATTGGCGTCGAGCGAGCGTGGCCCTGGGTCTGCTGCGAGTTCAGCTATCCGCACGCGACGGTGCGTCTGCGCTTCTTCCGCGTCAACGCCTGGCGCGGCGAGGCGGCTGCGATCGAACACAGCGGCCTGGTCTGGCTACGATCCGGGCAGGCGCCAGGGGTCGCGCCGATCCTGCCGGCGAACGGGCCGATCCTGCGCGCGCTGGCACTGCCGCCGGTCTACGCGCTGACCAACGCCAGCGAAAACGGCATCGAGGGCGAACTCGAACGGCTCGGGAAGGCGCTGCGCTCTGGCCTGCGCCTGATCCAGGTACGCGACAAGACGCTGCCGGCGAGCGTTCGGCTCGACTTCGCCCGGCGCGTCATGCAGCGCGCAGCCGCCCACCCCGCAGCCAGGATTCTGGTGAACGACGACCTGCAGTTGGCAACAGCGGTCGCCGCGCATGGCGTCCACCTCTCTTCGGCCCGCCTCTGGCAGCTCGAGCAGAAACCGCCGTTTCCGCTGGTGGCGGCCTCCTGCCATGGCGCCGACGATCTCGCGCGGGCCGCCCGGCTGCAGCTCGACTTTGCCGTCCTGGGCCCGGTTCTGCCGACGCCCAGCCACCCGCAGGCAGCCGGCATCGGCTGGCACCGCTTCGCCCGGCTCGGCGAGCGCTCACCGCTGCCGCTTTATGCGCTCGGCGGCATGCAGCCTGCGCTGCTGGCCGAAGCGTGCAGCCACGGCGCACACGGCATCGCGATGCTGCGCGGCTGGCATTGAGGCCGCGGCAGGGCAAGCCGCTTCTGCAGATGAAGCCTGCGCGACAAGGCCCGTTTGGTAGAATGCCGCCTTTGCCCGTTTGCACCGACGCCGATGACACGCAAGATCCTGGTCACATCCGCACTGCCCTATGCCAACGGCGCGATTCACCTCGGCCATCTCGTCGAGTACATCCAGACCGACATCTGGGTACGCTTCCAGAAGATGCGCGGGCACCAGTGCTGGTACGTCTGCGCCGACGACACGCACGGAACGCCGATCATGTTGCGCGCCGAGCAGGAAGGGATCACACCGGAGGCATTGATCGAACGGGTGCATGGCGAGCACACACGCGACTTCGCCGGCTTCCACATCGGCTTCGACGACTACTACACGACCCATTCGCCGGAAACCCGGGCCTGCGCCAACGAAATCTACTCGCGCCTGCGCGCTGCCGGACTGATCGAGACGCGCACGATCGAGCAGTACTACGATCCGCTGAAGCAGATGTTCCTGCCCGACCGCTTCATCAAGGGCGAATGCCCGAAGTGCGGCGCCGCCGACCAGTACGGTGACAACTGCGAGAGCTGCGGTGCCGCCTACACCGCCGACGAACTGAAGAACCCCT
>JAEUOM010000024.1 GCA_016788495.1 Accumulibacter sp.
CGCATGCAACGACAGGCCATCACCCTCGCTGCGCTCGCCGAGCGCAACAATCTCGAACTCGCCACCTGGAAAGCCGCGCGCGGCAAGAGCAGCCGGCCGGCGGTGGCGCGCTTTCTTGGCCAGCTCGACGAGAACCTCGACCAGCTCGCGGCCGACATCCTGGCCGAACGTTCGCCGCAGGGCCGCGCGGTCCGGTTCACCATCCACGACCCCAAGCGGCGGACGATCCACGCGGCGTGCTTTGCCGACCGGGTGCTGCACCATGCGATTCTCAATCTTGCCGAGTCACGCCTGGAGCGGATGCTGGTCGCTGGCTGTCATGCCTGCCGGCGCGGCAAGGGGGTCCATTCGGCGGCGGCCGCTGTGCAGCAGAGTTTGCGGGCGTATCCGTGGCTAATGCAGATCGTGAGGCAGGGATGTCGGTCACTGTAAAGGAAAGCCACCCGCGTCGTGCGCGGCGGCTCGTGGAACAACGAGGCCAGGAGGCTTCGCTCCGCCTACCGCAACGAGAGGCACCGCGACAACCGCAACGAGAACCTCAACGACCAGGGGTTTCGCTTTGCCCTGAGCTCGATGGAGCCAACGGCATGGATTTGCCGAAAACCATGGACCAGACGCGACGTCCTGCCGGCACGGTTTCTCGTGCCGGCGAACCGCAAGGCGCCCGGGGCGCCGGTAGGCGACAACGGCGGATGCCGGCGCCGACAGCCCCCCGGGTCGCCGACTCCGTGTGCCACTGCCCCGCCCGATGAAGCGCGCAGTGCTCCCGCCCGGCGCATCCTTGCCGCCCGAAGACGCGCGGCGGCCACCGGTACTGCCGCCCGCTTGCGCGAGCGCCTGGGGCGACGACGCCCACGGACTGTGGATCGACGTCGACCTGGCCGGCGTCGTGCAGCGCTTCCGCTGGATCGAACCCGGCGAGTTCTCGATGGGCTCGCCGGCCGACGAGCCCGAAAGAGCGGAACGGGAGGGTCCGCGCCACCGCGTGCGCTTGACCAGCGGCTTCTGGCTCGCCGATACGGCCTGCACACAGGCGCTGTGGATGGCGGTGATGGGCGGGGAAAATCCGAGCGGTTTCCAGGAAGATGCACGCAACCCGGTCGAGGGCGTGTCGCGGGATGACGTCATTGGCGCCAGTGGTTTCCTGCAACGTGTGGCTTCGCTGGCGCCCGGCGTCATCGCCGAGCTGCCGACCGAGGCCGAGTGGGAGTACGCTTGCCGCGCGGGCAGCGAAACGCCGTTCCATTTCGGCGCGACGATCGGTCCGGAGCAGGCCAATTACGACGGCAATCGTCCCTATGCGGGGGGCAGGAAAGGCGAGTACCGGCAGAAGACGGTGCCGGTGAAATCGTTTGCGCCGAACGACTGGGGTCTTTACGAGATGCACGGCAACGTCTGGGAATGGTGTGCCGACGGGCTTCGGGACTACGCTGACGGGACGGTCGAGGATCCGCGTGGCACTGAGGGGGCTGCCCCCCGCGTCGTGCGCGGCGGCTCGTGGGGCAACGAGGCCAGGGGGCTTCGCTCCGCCTTCCGCGGCGAGGGGCGCCGTGTCATCCGCTTCGACCTCCTGGGGTTTCGCTTTGCCCTGAGGTCCACCCGCCCGGAGCAGGAGGCAGGCGCGGAGCGCCTGCCTGCGGCAAGCGGGGTCACGCGGGACGCGTGACCCCGGCGGCGACCTGTCCGGGTTGTTTTCGGAGAAAGGTCAAAGAAGGTCAAAGGGGCCAGGGTCACAGCATTTTGCATGAATGGTCAATTCGACCCCGGTCCCTTCGACTGTTCGTTTGGCAGCGTCGCCGGGCTGTGGAGGGGTGGATCGTCCTTGAAGTGGGCGAGGTCGCGGATGTTCTTCTGCACGGCGACCGCGCCAAACAGACTGAGGAGAAAGGACATCGCGTAGAAGCCCTTCTCGGACGCCACGAGCGTGGCATTCCACAGCCCGATGGTGAGCAGCGATATCGCCAGGAGCAGGGAGACCCAGCACAGGCCGTAGTAGATGGCGGTGACGGGGATGCTTTCGAGCCGGTCGCGCACCGACTTCTGCAGCGAAACGGCCGAGAACAGTCCATACATGAGGACCGTGAAATAGTAGCCCTTCTCGTTGAGCTCCATGCCGGCGTTCCAGAGGCCAGTCAGGTACGCGATGGCACCGACCAGGAGGGCTGCCCACGATGCGCCGATGAAGGCTCCAGTCGGGCGTTGCGGTTGCGCTTCCATGTACGGACCTTTCCCTGATGGTCAATCGTGTCGCGAGATGGTGAGCGCCCGACGCTGATGCGATGTCGCGCCCGCTCCATCAGGTCGCTCATGCCAGCCATGCAGGCCTCCCCGGCGAAGCAGTTGGCGCTCGTCCTGCAGCAAAGGCTGTCAAGTCCAGGCGCGGCCAGTCGAGTGTAGGGATCGCAGCAAGGGGTGTCAATCCGCCGCTCCCTTCCTCAATCCCGGGAAGGTTCCTCCCGCTTGCAGGCGCAGGGGAAGACGGGCGTGGCGAATCGTCGAAGGTTCGGACGTCTTCCCCGCTGGCGGCGATCGCCGCCAGCAGCGCTTGACGATCATCGTCGTCTGTCCGGTACGTCGCGGAGAACGCCTGGCAGCCTGTCGGACTTGATGGGTCGAAGCGAAAAGAGTGGGAGGCGAGCTCAGTTGTTCACGGATTTCAAGCGAGTGGTTGTTCCATTCGTGCACAAATACGGGGAGAAATGAGCCGTCTTCCCACGTTTTGCAGCCGACTTGGTCAAGTCCGACAGGCTGCTAGAGCTCAAGAAAGCGGAACTCGTCGCAGTCGGCGATGCGCACGACATCGCCGGGGCGCAGCAAGCGGCGGCCGTCGACGCGCTCGCCGTTGAGGAAGGTGCCGTTGCCGCTGTCGAGGTCGATGAGCATGCAGATGCCGTTGTCGAGGGTGATGCGGGCATGGTACCTGCTGACGCGGGCGTCGCCGATGATCACGTCGTTCTCCTGTGCACGTCCGATGGTGCTCGTCCCCTCGCGCAGTCCGTGCCGCAGTTGCGGGTTCGTGCGCGAGATGAGGACGAAACCCGCCGCTGCCGACGGCAGCGGCTCGGCCGGCGCCAACTGGCTGAGCCGCAGCACCTGCGTCGCCGTGCTGTCCGGTAGCGGCGCCTTGTGGTCCCAGTCGCTGTCGAAGACGGCGCTGAGCGCCTGCAACAGCTCCGCGTCGTCGACCATGATCGACAGCTCGCGGCGGCGGTCGAGGCTCTCGGTGCGCAGGTTCATGCTGCCGATGACGGCGGTCGTGCCGTCGATGATGGTGCATTTGGCGTGCAGCCGGTAGCGCGGCACCGCCCGGAACTCGACTCCGGCCGGCAGCGTGCGGCGCTGGCTCTCGTCGCCGAGGACGCGCACGCGGATGCCACTGCGCGCCTTCTTCATCAGCAGGCGGAGCATTGCCGGGTCGGACAGCTTGGCGTCGGCGATGTGAATCGAAGTCCGTGCACCGGCAAGCAGCGTCTCCATCTTCTGCCGGCTGTTGAACGGGCTGACCAGCAGCGGCGAGTCCTGGTCGGGGGCGAAGGGCTGATCCGTCCAGTCGGCGTCGAACAGCCGGTTGATCTCGGCGGCGATCGACGGGCTGTAGACCTCGACGCCGAAGTCGCGCGCGTAATGCAGGTTGTCGCGCGTCGGGTTGAAAGTGAAGACGAAGGCCTCGGCCTCATCCACCGTCATCACCTTGTAGTGGTAGCGCGCGCGCCTGCTGTCGCCGGCGGGCTCGCGGGTGTCGATGCCGGCCTCGTTCGCATCCTTGAGCAGCTTGCGATTGCGCTCCTCCCAGCCGCGTGCGCTGCTCGAGATCAGCACGCGGATGCGAACGTTGCGCTGGCGGGCTTCGATCAGCGCGCGCTGGATGATCGGATCGTCCATGCGAAAGACGGTCAGGTTGATCGAGCGTTCCGCCCGGTCGATCGCGCGCACGATCGGGAAGAAGCTGTCGCCTGGCTGAACGATGAGCGAAATCTTCCGATACATCACGAGGTCCGGTTGTTGCTGCAGGTCGTCATGGTGGCGGGAAGTCGCCGCCGGGCGATCAGAACTTTCCACTGCTGCGCGTGTCCCGACAGCCATTCGACGGGCACCCCCGGCCGCTGCCGGCAGGGCACCGGGCAAGCGTGTGGTCCGTGGCTGCCGTTGCCCGATGCAGCGGGGAAGCGGCGGCACGCGACTGCCGCTACCGCGGGGATTGTAATCCAGGAGCGTGCCTGCGCGCAGGCCTGGCGTGATCGGCCTGCCGGCTGCATCCGCTGCCGTCGCCAACGCGTATCTTCGTGCATCGAGCAGATGAAAAGGAGGAGCACGATGACGACCCGCTCGCACGCCGACGAGTGTCGCGATTGTCAGCAGGTGGTACGGCACCTGGCGACCGTGGCCTTTCCCTGGGACACGACGCGTGCTCTCGAACTGGCGCTGTTCCGCAGCTTCGCGTCGGTACGCATCGGCGGTCTGCTGCACGCGACCGGCGAGTTCGAGGGGCGGCCACAGAAGCGCTACGACGATACCGACCTGATCGTCAGCGAGATCATCGAGAACGGCTTCGACAGCTTGCGTGGCCAGCGCGCGATCGGCCGCATGAACGAGCTGCACGCGCGGTTCCGCATCGCCAACGACGATTTTCTCTATGTGCTGTCGACCTTCGTCTTCGAGCCGTTGCGCTGGAACGAGCGTTTCGGCTGGCGACGGATGAGCGAAGGCGAACGCCTGGCGTGGTTCCGCTTCTGGCGCGAGGTTGGCGCGCGCATGCAGATCCTCGGGATTCCCGCGACGCTGGCCGACTTCGCTGCCTTCAGCAGCGACTACGAAGAGCGGAACTTCCGCCCGCAGGCGGCCAGCCGGCTGGTCGCGCTGGCGACGCGGGAAATGTTCGCCAGTTGGTTCCCGGCGCCCGTGCGACCGCTGGTTCGCCGCGGCATCCACGCGCTGCTTGACCCGCCGCTGCTGACTGCACTCGATCTGCAGCCGGCGCCGCGGTGGCTGCAGCGGACGGTCACGGCTGCGCTGCGCTGGCGGGCACGCCTTCTGCGCTGGTTGCCGCGGCGGCGGCAGCCGATGCTGCGGACGCGGATCGTCCGTGTGGCTTATCCACGTGGTTACGACATCGCGACGCTGGGCCCGGCGGCAGCGCCACGCCGGGGGTGTCCGGTGGCACCGGAGGAGGGTCGCGCCGCAACCGCGACCGCGCTGGCTGCCGCCGAGCGTGGCATCGATGGTTGATGCGCGGCCCTTGCGGCTGGCGCTCCTGGCGCCGCTTCGCCGAGCATCGGGCGGCGCGGCTGCATCCGCGAGAGGGCCAGCTGCGTATGGTCGATGGTGGGTTGATGAACGTCCGGCGACGCTGAACGCCGGATCCGGAGACGAGGAGGAAGCGATGATCAGGATCATGGCGCGGCTCACGGCCCGCGCGGGATGTGCGGGTAGGCTGCAGGCGGTGCTCGTCGAGCTGGCGCTGGCGAGCCGCGCGGAGGCTGGCTGTCTCGGCTACGAGCTGTTCCACAACCAGGACGATGCGTGCGAGTTCGTCACCGCCGAGCGCTGGTGCGATCAGGCGGCAGCCGATGGGCATCTGGCGACGGCGCATGTCGCGCGCGCCATCGAGCGGGCGGGCGAGCTGTTGGCGCGGCCACCGTTGATCCATCGCTTTCACCAGCTTGCCTGAGGCAGCGCGATGATCGGCCAAACTCGCTTGCCGGCGCCTGCCGGCATCCTGGCGGCATCGGCGGGCGACCGCGTGGCGCCATCGCACAACGCGCTTGGCTGGCTGCGGGCCTGTGGTTCGCTGGCAGTTCTCGCCGGCTTTGCCTACCTGCTGTTGCTGGCCTGGGTCTACCACCATCAGGAGCGGCTGATCTTCCGGCCGGCGCCGTTGCCGGCGACGCACCGATTCGCTCTGGCGGACGTCCACGAGGTCGCCATACCGGTCGCCGGCGCGACCCTTTCGGCGCTG
>JAEUOM010000089.1 GCA_016788495.1 Accumulibacter sp.
GCGCCGCCGAGCGGAGCAACGCTCGCCTCAAGGATGAGTTCGGTGGCAGGCACATCCGGGTCAAGGGCCACACCAAGGTGATGGCCCACCTGATGTTCGGCCTGCTCGCGCTGTCCGCTGACCAATTGATGCGATTACGACGATGACCCCCAGCCTTCGCTCTCTGAACGCGGTGCATTCGAGGAGTGCAGGAGGGGGTTCGCACCGGATTCGGAAAACGATGCCATCAGGTTAGCAACTCAGCCGGACCGGCTTCGCTCGCAGCAAAAATCACTCCCGGAGAGCGAATGTTGCGACGCAGCAAATCGCCCTGCGGGAGTTTTGCAAGAGGCTCCGATGAGCACTTCAGCGGGGCGCTGCTGTGCGATACTTTCGAACATCTGCGCATCGACCCGGCCTTCGTCCTGTCGGAGATCTGCCGCGTGCTGGTGCACCGCGGCTTCCTCCTGCTGACGACACCGAACGTCTATTCGCTCCCGAGCCTCGCCCGCTTCGCCCTCGGCAGGAGCGTCGCCGATCCACTGACCGAGTTCGGCAAGCTGCGCCGCCTCGGACACATGGGCCATGTGCGCGAGTACTCGTGCGCCGAAGTCAGCCGCTTCGTCGAGGCATCCGGCTTCGCCCTGCAGTCCGTCGGCTATCGCCACGACGACCGGCGAGGCAGTCGCCGCGACACGATCCTGCGGCTGGCGTACCGAGTCGTACCGCGATGCTGGCAGCGCGACATCGTCATCGTCGCCCGCAAGTGCAGCTGCGGACCGTTGCTGCAACCCCTGTGATGAGGCTGCCGCGACCCGCTTGGCGCCGCGCCGCCTCTGCCTGCAGCCGGCGCCCGCAATTGACTGCCGGCGCCGGCCGCCCATATACTCGGGCGTTTTTTGGTCGCGTTTCGGCATCCTGAAGACTGGTCCGAGGCTGGCGCTGGCGCCCGCCCGGGGTACCGGCAGAACAGCCGGGATCCTGAAACGAGCGAGGAGTAGTTGATGCGCCGAACCAAGATCGTGGCGACGATCGGCCCCGCCACCTCCGAGATGGAGCCGCTACGGCAGCTCCTCGAAGCCGGCGTCGACGTGGTACGGCTGAACGCCGCGCACGCCGAAATGGAAACGCACAGTGTCAACGTCCGCCGCGTCCGCGAACTGTCGCAGGTGCTCGGGCGCAGCATCGGCACCCTGGTTGACCTGCCCGGCCCGAAAATCCGCTCGGGCATCATCGCCGGCGGCGAAGTCGAACTGGCAAACGGCCAGGAGTTCATCCTCAGCGGCAGCGACGACGGCCGCGGCGACGAGCGGCATGTGGCAACCACCCTGTCCGACCTGGCGCATTGGGTCCTTCCGAACGACGATGTCTACCTCGCCGACGGTGCCATCGTGCTGCGGGTGATCGAATCGCTGGGCAACGACGTACGCACCGCGGTGGTGCGCGGCGGCACCCTGCGTTCGCGCAAGGGCATGCACCTGCCGCGCGCCGAGGCGCACGTCGAGCCGTTCACCGAGCGCGACGCTCTGGCGCTCGAGATGGCGATTGCCGCCAAGGTGGATTTCATCGGCCTCTCTTTTGTTCGCCGCGCCGAAGACGTCGAACGGGTAAGGGCAATGCTCCCGAAGAGGGGCATTCGGCCGGCGCTGGTGCCGAAGATCGAGACGGCAACCGCCATCGACAACCTCGACGGCATCGTCAAGGCAGCCGACGCGGTGATGGTTGCGCGCGGCGATCTCGGCATCCAGATGCCGGCCCGCAGCGTGCCGCTGCTGCAGAAAGAGATCATTCGCCACTGCAACCTGGCGGGGAAACCGGTGATCACCGCGACGCAGATGCTCGAGTCGATGACCCGCTCGCCGCTGCCGACGCGCGCCGAGGTCAACGACGTCGCCAACGCCGTCCTCGACGGCACCGATGCCCTGATGCTTTCCGAGGAGACCGCCGTCGGCCTCTACCCGAGCCAGGCCGTGCGCATGATGAGCGAAGTCGCCGAGTCGGCCGAGGACTGGCCGCGGCTGCGCGTGGTGCCGGAGGCGAGCGGCGCCGACGGCGACCGCGTCGCCTGGGCCGTGGCACACGCTGCGGTGCAGGCCGCCGAGGAACTCGGCGTCGCGGCGATCCTCTGCCCGACGCGCAGCGGGCAGACGGCGCATCGCGTCGCCGCCTTCCGTCCGAAGGTACCGATCGCCGGCATCTCGACCAGCAGCCAGGTGCTCGGCGACCTGTCGCTGGTCTGGGGTGTCCGGCCTCTGGTCGTGCCGGCCAACTCCGACCCCGGCGAGCAATTGCGGCTGGCCGTCGTTGCCGCCCGCAGCGCCGGTCTGGTCCGTGAAGGCGACCTGCTGGCCTTCGTTTTTGGCTCAGCCGGGCCACGTGCGGGCAGCACGGACAGCGTCCGCATCGTTCGCGTATGAGCATCGCGCGCGACGCTCGGGCGCTGGCGCGCCGCACCCGGACGGATTCCTGAGAACTGCCTGCGGCCGTTGCTCCGCGGCAACCCAACTTTCCGGAGAAGACCGATGAAGCACCCAGCAGCTTTACTCACACTGACCGTCCTGACGACCAGCCTGTTCGCCCAGGCGGCCGACCCTGAGCGGGCACGCAACCTTGCCGCCACCTGCGCCAACTGCCATGGCACCAACGGCCGGGCGGTCGCCGGCTCCGGCATCGACCCCCTCGCCGGCATCGACAAGCGCGTCAGCCTGCAGAAACTGGCCGATTTCAAGAACGGCCAGCGACCCGGAACGATCATGCCGCAGATCACCAGGGGCTACAGTGACGAGCAGCTCGAACTGATCGCCGCGTACTTTGCGACCCAGAAATGAGGAGTGGTGACGTGGCAGGCATCAACCGACGCAGCTTTCTCAAGACCGGCGCCCTCGCCGGTCTGCTGACCCTCGCCGGCTGCGCCGGCGGCGGCATGCGCAAGACCGGCGGTCACGTCGTCGTCGTTGGCGGCGGCTACGGTGGCGCGACGGCAGCGAAGTACCTGCGCCTGTGGAGCGCGAACACGGTTGAGGTCACGCTGGTCGAGCGCAATCCCGCCTTCGTCTCGTGCCCGATGTCCAATCTGGTCATCGGTGGCAGCCGCAGCATGGACGACATCACGCTGAGCTACGATCGCCTGCGCGATCAGCGGGGGGTGCGCATCATTCACGACGAGGTACTGGCGATCGACGCACAGGCACGCAGCCTGCGCCTCGCCGGCGGTGGCGAACTGCGCTACGACCGCCTCGTCGTGTCTCCCGGAATCGACTTCATCTGGCAGGACATTCCCGGCCTCGACAGCGCCAGCGCCCAGGCAAGGATCCTGCACGCGTGGAAGGCCGGTCCGCAGACGGTCGCGCTGCGGCGGCAGCTCGAAGCGATGCCGGACGGCGGCGTCTTCGTGCTCTCGGTCCCGAGGGCGCCGTACCGTTGTCCGCCCGGGCCATACGAGCGCGCCAGCCTGGTCGCCGACTACTGCAAGCGACACAAGCCGCGGTCGAAGGTGATCATCCTCGACGCCAACGACGAGATCGTCTCGAAGAAGGGGCTGTTCGTCAGGGCGTGGGCTGAACTCTATCCGGGCATCATCGAGTATCGGCCGCAGAGCGAGCTGCGCGATGTGGACGTCGCCACGAGAACCGCCCACCTCGACTTCGACACGGTCAGAGCCGACGTCCTGAACGTGATTCCACCGCAACGTGCAGCCGACATCGCCGCCAGATCGGGGCTGCAACTGATCAACCAGCGCTGGGTTGAGATCGACTGGCTGTCGATGGAGTCGAGCAATACGCCGGCGGTGCATGTGCTCGGTGACGCGATCTTCCCGGCGCCGACGATGCCGAAGTCCGGGCACGTTGCCAACCAGCAGGCGAAGCTGGCCGCGGCAGCGATCCTCAGGCTGCTCGCAGGCGAGCCGCCTGACCCGGCGCCCGTGCTGATGAACACCTGCTACAGCTTCGTCGACTCGCGCAACGCCATCCACGTCGCCTCGGTATTTCAGTACGACCGCAGGACCGGGGTCGTGCAGCCGGTCGCTGGCGCCGGCGGCGTCTCGAGCGCACGCAGCGAACTCGAAGGCCGCATCGCTGCCGGCTGGGCGCAGAACATCTGGGCCGACATGCTCTTCTGAGCGGCTGCCCGCCAGCGGCGAGGACCGTGGCGAACCAGAGCTGCGCCGTGGACAGCGACAGGATAGCATGCACCCGATTCCACCGGCCGTAAGCGAGTCCCCGATGCTCCCGCCGCCGCCGCCCGTTCTCTTGATTCTCGGCACTGATGCCGCCGGCAAGGATTACGTCGCCGAGTTCCTCATCCACCGCTGGCGAGCTGCCGGCCATCGCGTCGAGAAGCGCGCCGGCGGGTTCGCGGCGCCGGCCGCCGATGCCCGCTCCAGCAGCGACAGCAAGGGGCGCTGGGGCCGGTTCCGAGAGCAGGCGTTCCTGGGCGTGTTTCCGCTGCTGCGCCCGCTGCTGTCGGCCGTGGCCCGGCTGCTCCTGGCGCGCGACCGGCGCCGCTATCGGCCGTCGGCCGCTCCCCTGGTGGTGGTCAGCCACACCGCGCTGCGCTTGCTGGCGCTGCTTCTCGGCCAGCAGCGCGAGGAGTGGGCCACACGCGCCCGCAGCCCGGCTCTGGAACGTTGCTTGCGCGCGGCGCTGCCGCCCGCAACGACGGTGGTCGTGCTCGACGTTGCCCCCGCCACCCGCCACCGGCGGATCGCCGCCCGGATTCGAGCCGGCACCGTCGATCCCTTCGACCGCTACATGCTCGCCGACCCGGACCGAGCCGAGCGCATCGAGCGTTGCTTGGTGCAACTGGCGACCAGCTACCTGGACGCGGCCGTCATCGAGAACGATGACCTGGACGACGACGCCCTCGAACGCGAACTCGCCCGCGTGCTCTGCCGGCCCACACCGTTCCTCCCACCTTGAATCCCGAGTTGCCTCCGAGAACTCCAGGAACTCCGGAAGACATCCTGCTCGCGAGCATCGGAGAAGGGCGAAGCATCAACATCGGGATTCACTCGGAGCCTGAGCGACCATTGACCCCGATCGATCGCGGAACATATACTGGCCCGGGCGTGTCGCATGAACACGCGTGTCGCCATCAAGGGAGGTCCGGGGCAATCGCTGAACTGTCGTCGTACTGCGCGCCAGCGCGCATTTTCCTGGACGCATGCCTGCCAATCAACCAGAGGGGCCGAACATGACCGAAACTGCCAAACTGGTGCTGCCGAGCGAGTCACAGCCCGCAGCCGTAGCCACCGCCACACCCGAGGCAACAACCCTGCAGGTTCCCATCATCCGACCGGAGATGGCCAGGCTGCTTGAGCTGACGCAGGCCAACGGCGCCAGCACGACGGCCAAGGAGATCAACGCGCAGCTCGACCGTGTACTGCGCGACTACGAGGATCTGACGGCGCTGTACGCGGAAAACAATCGCCGCATCGACAGCGAACTCGGCGAGATCCGCCAGTCGGGCGGCGCCCTTTCCGGTCGTGTGCATCAACTGGGCGCCGACCTGCGGCAGCAGGGTGAGTCGCTGACCGCACGCGCCACCGCCACCGAACAGCGGCTCGCTGCGCTGCACGGTGAAGCCCGTGCCGCGCTGGCGGACTCCGAGCAGCGCTGGGAAGCGCGGCTGGCGGGCAGCAACGCACGCATCGCTGCCGAGCTGGCAGAGCTCGACGCCGGCATCGGTTCGCTCGCGGCGCTGTTCAGGGCGCAAGAAGAGATCGTCTCCGAGCAGCGGACGCGGCTCGATCAGTTCGACATCGCCTGCCAGCTGCTCGACACGGCGACGCGCGGCAACAGGAGCCGCATCGAGACCGTGCGTGAACAGACGGAGCGGCAGCAGGCGATCGTCGAGGCGCGGATCGACGGCCTGGGCGCCCTGCAGCGCGAGCGCTATGCCGAGTTCCAGGATCTGCGGCGCCTGGTCGGCGTCCTGCAGTCCGAGACGCAGCGCCTCGACGACGAGATCGGCAAGCTGGCAGCCGCGCTGGCGACGCATCGCGGCGAGACGCGCGACCGGTTCCGCTGGACGCACCTGGCGATTGTCGGTGTGTTGTTGCTGACCGTGCTGGGCTTGGTCCTGGTCAAATGGCTGCCCGCCTTCGCACCCGCAAGCCTCGAGTCGGCAGTGGCGCAAAGCCAGTCCCGCATCACTGCGGTCGACACCCAGGTAGCCGCCCTGACAGCGCAATTGAGCGCCCAGCAGGACGCGGATGCGCAACAGCAGGCGAGCATCGATCGCGTCGGCGGCAAGCTCGGCAGTCTGGAAAAGAGCCTCGCCGACCTGCGCAGCACGGTCCGCAAGCTGCGGGCCCAGGGTGCCGGCGCCGGCGTGTTGCAGGACAGCCAGTGGCTCCTGCAGCAGAACCCCGCTGCGTACACGGTGCAGTTGGTGACGTCGCCGAGCCAGAGCGACATGGCGCGCTTCATCGACCGCAACATGGCACATCTGGCGCTGGACTCGCTCGCCTACTCCGTCAGCGAGGGCGCGCAGGGCGAACGCTACAACCTCTTCTTCGGCGTATTCCCGACGCTGACGCAGGCACGCGCGGCCATTGCCGCGCTGCCGACCGAACTGCGGGTCAATCAGCCATGGGTGCGTCCGATGCGCTCGGTGCAGGAATCGCTGCGCTGAACCGGTTGCCCAGCGCTGGCCCACGGTGCAGCACCCCGTTGCGCCGTGGGCCAGCGGGCAGACCGCCAGGGATGAGGTGCGCGCCGGCTGCCGTCCGGGCTACCGGCCTGCTGCGAGCAGACGCTCGCAATAGCGTGCGATGAGGTCGACCTCGAGATTCACCCGGCTGCCCGGAGCCAGCCGTCCAAGTGTCGTCGCCGCCAGGGTGTGCGGGATGAGGTTGACGCTGAACGCAGCCCCCTCGACGGTGTTGGTCGTCAGGCTGACGCCGTCGACGGTGACCGACCCCTTGCGCGCGATGTATCGGGAGAGCTCATCCGGCGCGCGGATCTCGAGCAGGCGGTTGTCGCCGACTGCGTCGAAGCGCAACACCTCGCCGACGCCGTCGACATGCCCGGAGACGAGGTGGCCGCCAAGGCGGTCGGCCAGTCGCAGCGCCTTCTCGAGGTTCACCGGAGCGCATTCGGCAAGGCCGACGGTACACGCCAGCGATTCGGGCGACACGTCAACGCTGAACGAGTCGCCGCGTCGGTCGACCACGGTCAAACAGACGCCGTTGCAGGCGATCGAGTCGCCGAGCTCGACATCGTCGAGCCCGAGTCGGCCGGCGTCGATCGTCAGACGGATGGTTGCCGCGCCGTCACCGCGGGGGGTGATGGCGGTGATCTGACCAACGGCAGCGACGATTCCTGAAAACATTCCACCAACCTCGAACAAGGGCCAAAAGTGAAAGAAGCGAGCGTGCGCGGCGCCGATGACCTCACGGTGTCCGCGCGCCTGCGGCTGCCGGCGCCTCCGCAGTCACCGCCGGAGCCCGGCCGACCTCGGGCGGAACCTCGTTGATCCAGGCATCGAGCAGGGTATAGGCCACTGCCAGGACGACCGGGCCGACGAACAGACCGACCAGGCCGAAAGCGAGCATGCCGCCGATGACGCCGGAGAGGATCAGCAGCAGCGGCAGGTCGGCGCCCTGCCGGATCAGGATCGGCCGCAGGAAGTTGTCCATGGTGCCGACAAAGACCGTCCACACCAGCAGGAAGGTTCCCCAGCCGGTGTTGTCTCCCCAGTACAGCCAGACGACCGCCGGCGCCAGAACCAACGTCGGACCGAGCTGGGCGATGCAGAACATGAACATCACCGCGGTCAGCACCGGCGCGAAAGGCACCCCGGCGATCGCCAGGCCGATACCGCCGAGAAGGGACTGGACGACCGCGGTGACGCCGACGCCGAGGGCGACGGCGCGCGCTGCCTGCCCGGCGAGGATCACGGCACCCTCGCCACGTTCGCCGGCGAGGCGATAGCCGAAGCGGCGAACACCCGCCGCGGCCTTCTCGCCCGACGCATAAAGGACGGCGGACAGGGCGACGGTGAGCAGGAACTGCACGAAGACGAGCCCGAAGCTGCCGATCTCGCTGACGAACCAGCGTGTCAGGTTGCCGGCGTAGGGGGCGACCCTGGTCGCCAGCTCGTTCGTGCCGGTGGCGGCGATCTGCCGCCACGCGTGCTCGAGCCGCCCACCGACCACCGGCACTTCGCCGACCCAGGCCGGCGGCGACTCCTGGATGCGCAGTCCGCTCAGCGACCTGCCCCATTCGGCAATCTGGTCGGCATTGTCGACGATGGTGGCGATCGCCACCGACAGCGGCACGACGAGGCCGAGGAGAACCAGCACGGTCATCAGGATCACTGCCGGCAGGCGGCGATTGCCGAAGCTCCGCTGCAGGCGGAGCAGCAGCGGCCACGAGGCGACGACGACCATCGTCGCCCAGATCAGCGCCGGCAGAAAGGGCTGCAGGATCCACAGCGATGCAGCAATGAGCACACAAAGAAAGAGCACTGCCAGGGTTGGCCGGGCCATTTCGAAATGCCTGCTGTCAGGGGAGTTCATGGTCGCTTCATCCAGGGTTCTGACTGTCGTCTGCCGGCGCGATCGGTGGCGGTCGGCGCTGCGGCACGGCGACGCGGGTGCAGCGCGCATGGTAGCCGATTTCCTCAACCGGGTGTCCTTCGCTGGCCGCAGGCCGCATGCTCCTTCGCATGCAGGTACCGGCAACGCATAGAATGCCGGGCATGCGCCATTCACCGATCGACCGCAAGCAAGACGCCAGCCGGGCCCGCACCGTCCGCGGCAGCGCGCCGGCGACGACACGCGCCGGACGATGAAGCAGGCGCTGCTCTTCTCGGTCTTCATCATCGCGTCGTGCGGGCTGGCGTATGAACTGATCGCCGGCGCCCTCGCCAGCTACCTGCTCGGCGACTCGGTGACGCAGTTCTCGACGGTCATCGGCAGCTACCTGTTCGCCATGGGAGTCGGCTCCTGGCTGTCGCGCTACATCGGTCAGAACCTGATCCTGCGCTTCATCCAGGTCGAACTGCTCGTCGGCGTCCTCGGCGGCTTTTCGGCGGCACTGCTGTTCTTCGCCTTCACCTGGTCACCGGCGCCGTTCAGGCTGCTCCTCTACCTCGTCGTCTTCGCCATCGGCGTGCTCGTCGGCCTCGAGATCCCACTGGTCATGCGCATCCTCAAGCGCGACCTGGTGTTCAGGGAAGTCGTCTCGCAGGTGCTGACCTTCGACTACCTCGGCGCGCTCGCGGTGTCGATCCTCTTTCCGATCCTGCTCGTGCCGCATCTCGGGCTGATTCGCAGCGCACTGCTCTTTGGCGTGCTGAACGTCGCTGTGGCGCTCTGGGCCTGGTGGCTGTTTCGCGAACAGTTGCCGAACGCCGGCTGGCTGCGGGCGCAAGGCAGCGTCGCGCTGCTCTCGCTGCTCACCGCGTTCGCTGCCGCCGGCGAGCTGACGTCACTCGCCGAGCGCCAGCTCTACGCCGACGAGATCGTGCATGCCGAAAGCACGCCGTATCAACGCATCGTCCTCACCCGCTGGAAGGACGATCTGCGGCTGCACCTGAACAACAACCTGCAGTTCAGCTCGCGCGACGAGTACCGTTACCACGAGGCACTGGTTCACCCCGGACTGGCGACGCTGCCGACGGCGCGGCGCGTGCTCGTCCTCGGCGGCGGCGACGGTCTGGCCGTGCGCGAGATCCTCAAGTACCCGCAGGTCGAAACCGTCGTCCTCGTCGATCTCGACCCGGCGATGACACGCCTTTTCGCCAGCGCGCCGCCGCTGCGCAAGCTCAACCACGACGCGCTGAACTCACCGCGGGTGCGGGTGATCAACGCCGACGCGCTGCAGTGGCTGGAGGAAAGCGACGAGAGCTTCGATTTCGTTGTCGTCGACTTCCCCGACCCGTCGAACTTCTCTCTCGGCAAGCTCTACAGCGCCTCGTTCTACCGCCTGCTCGACAGGCACTTGGCAGCCAGCGGACTGGCGGTGATCCAGTCGACCTCGCCGCTCTACGCGCGCCAGTCGTTCTGGTGCGTCGTCACGACGCTGGAAAGCATCGGCTTGCTGGTGACGCCGTATCACGCGCTGGTCCCCTCCTTCGGCGAGTGGGGCTTCGTCATCGCCGGACGCCGGCCCTACCGGTCACCGCAGTCCTACGCGGTCGCCACCCGCTTCCTGAGCCCCGAGACCACGCCGGCGCTGTTCGTCTTTCCGCGCGACATGACACGCGTCGATGCCGAGGTGAACCGGCTCAACAATCAGGTGCTGGTGCGCTACTTCGAACAGGAGTGGCGACAGGTGATCCGTTAGCACGATGCACCGGCGCGACTTCCTGAACTCGATCGCCGCGGCCGCCGGCGCCGCCTCGCTTGCCGCCTGCCGCAGCCAGCCGCCGGCACTACCGCCGGGCGAGCTTCTCGGCACCTCGCTGCAGATCGGACATCGCCTGCGCGAACAGGGGCTGCCGGCAGCGAGCGAAACCCGGAAAGTGCCGGTGCTGATCGTCGGCGCCGGCGTCGGCGGTCTGGCTGCCGGCTGGAAACTGGCGCAGGCGGGCTTCGGCGATTTCCTGCTCGTCGAACTCGAGGCCGAGGCCGGCGGCAATTCGCGCGCCGGCCGCAACGCGGTCAGCGCCTATCCCTGGGGCGCGCACTACCTGCCACTGCCGACCCGCGAGTCGACCGCCGTGCGCGAACTCCTCGCCGAACTGGGTGTGCTGCACGGCGATGCCCGCGCCGCCCGCCCGGTCTACGACGAGCGCCATCTCTGCGCGACGCCACAGGAGCGGCTTTATTTCGCAGGCCGCTGGCAGGACGGCCTGCTGCCGCAGACCGGCGTCAGCGCCGACGAGCGCAGCCAGTACCGGCGCTTTGCCGAGCTCATCGAAGGCTTCGCGCACCGGCGTGACGCATCGGGAAGGCCCGCCTTCGCACTGCCGATGGCGCTGTCGGGCCGCGATCGCGACCTGCTGCTGCTCGACCGCAGCAGCATGCGCGAGTGGCTGCTCGCGCAGGGGCTCGACTCGCCGCACCTGCACTGGTACGTCAATCACGCCTGTCGTGACGACTACGGCACTTCCAGCGCCGCCGTCTCGGCCTGGGCCGGGATCCACTACTTCGCGTGCCGCGACGGCCAGGCAGCGAATGCCGGCAGCGACACCGTCCTCACCGCGCCCGAAGGCAACGCCTGGCTGATCGCCGGTATGCTGCGCTCGATCGAAGCGCGCGTCGGCCAGCGCCTGCAGACCGGGGCGCTGGCCTTCCGCGTCGACGGCGGCGACGGCGGAGGAGCGAGCGATCGGCCGATCGCCGTCGATCTCTGGCTGGCGGCCGAGCAGCGCACGCTGCGCGTCCTCGCCGGGCAGTTGATCTGGGCGGCGCCGCTGTTTCTCGTTCCCTGGGTGTTCACCGGTCATGGCGAACTCAAGCGGGCGGCGAGCAGCTTCAGCTACGCTCCGTGGCTGATCGCCAACCTGACGCTGTCGCGTCTTCCGGATGAGCGCAGCGGCGCACCGCCCGCCTGGGACAACGTGCTCTACCAGGGCAACGGCCTCGGCTACATCGTCGCGACGCACCAGCAGATGCGTGTCTGGCAGGGCGCGACGGTCCTGACCTGGTACCGCAGCTTCGACGAGCTCACGCCTGAGCTTGGCCGCGCGGCGCTACGCGACACGGCACGCGAAGTCTGGGCGGAACAGATCCTCGCCGAACTCGAGGGACCGCACCCCAACATCCGCGGGCTCACCAGCCGCCTAGACGTCTTCCGCAATGCGCATGCGATGGTCAGGCCGTTGCCCGGACTGATCTGGAGCGATGCGCGGACGCGCTTCGCCGCCGATGGCGAGCGCCTGCGCTTTGCGCACGCCGACGTCAGCGGCTTCTCCCTGTTCGAGGAGGCGCAGTACCGTGGCGTCCTCGCCGCCGAGCGGACGCTGCGGCGCTTGGGAGTGCGCTTCAGTTCGTCGCTGGCATGAGCCTCTGGATTCGGCTTGGATGCCGCCTGCGACAACGTTTCCGGCGGACCACAACAGGTCCCGGTCGACGTGAAAGCCGCCCGGGCACAGGCGCCTCATCCCCGCGGGCGCGGGGAACACGACCCGTCGCCCGCGCCTTGCCCCAGTAACGGAAGTAACTCTGCGCCTCATCTCGCATCGTTCATCTCCTGTGCGTACCGTGTTCGCCTCTATGGGCAGCCATTATGAACGCGTGCAGGCGCAAACTCTCAGCTTGGTTTCGCCTGTTCTGCGCTCGGACCGTGCGCGCGCTGAACTTCGTCCCCCAGTGATCTTGGAGCTGGATTCGACTACCGCAGCCAGCATCGTTATATTACTGACCAATCAGTCACTAAATAAAGCGAATGCATCCCGCTTCCCATCAGACAAACCAAGAAATTGTCCATTTACACCCATTCCAAGGCCGCTCGGCTTCAAAATGGGTGTTAATGGGTTTACTATTGGTTGCATGGTACGTTCAGACACCCTCCAGATCACACTCGAGATCCTGAGCCTGATTGCCCGGATCGACGAATTCAAAGGCGCCTGGCGGGCCTTGGGAACCCTCGCACCTGAGCGCCTTTCGGCGCTGCGGCGGGTTGCGACCATCGAAAGCATCGGTTCGTCCACGCGTATCGAGGGCAGCAAGCTGACTGACCGCGAGGTCGAGCGCCTGCTCTCCAACCTGGCCATCCAGTCCTTTGACACCCGTGACGAGCAGGAAGTGGCCGGTTACGCTGAACTGATGGATCTGGTGTTCAGCTCGTGGCAGGACATCCCTGTCAACGAGAACCACATCAAGCAACTGCACCAGATCCTGCTGCGCCACAGTGAAAGGGATGCGCGCCACCGGGGGCAGTACAAGACCAATTCAAACAGCGTCGCCGCCTTCGATGAAAAAGGGACACAGATCGGCATCGTTTTCGAGACCGCCACACCGTTTGACACGCCACGTTTAATGGCCGAATTGGCGTCGTGGGTGAACGACGAACGGGAGACGAGGCATCTGCACCCCTTGTTGATCATCGCGATCTTCGTGGTGGTGTTTCTGGAAATTCACCCTTTCCAGGATGGCAACGGACGTTTGAGCCGCGTGCTGACGACCCTGCTGCTGATCCAGGCCGGTTACGCCCATGTGCCGTACAGTTCGCTGGAGAGTGTGATCGAGCTGAACAAGGAAGCCTATTACCTGGCCCTGCGCCAGACACAGGGCACCATCCGCACGGAGGCTCCCAACTGGCAGCCATGGCTGGCGTTCTTCTTGCGCTCCCTGGCCGAGCAGGTTCGGCGTCTGGAGAAGAAGGTCGAGCGCGAAAGGATCGTGCTGGCCGCGCTGCCCGAACTGTCACTGCAGATCGTGGAATTTGCCCGCGAACATGGGCGCGTCACGATGATGGAAGCCATCAAACTGACCGGAGCCAGCCGCAACACCCTCAAGCAGCACTTCCGCGACCTGACCGGGCGCAACCATCTGGAGCAGCACGGCAGCGGACGCGGCGTTTGGTACGGGTTGAAGTGACTGGGATCTCACGAATGAGTGCGGGCCCATGTCTTGATCCTGGTGGCGACCGATTTGCCCCCGGGACGTGCTCGCGCCGGACTTCCTCCCGCAGTGATCCCGGCGCCGGATTTGACTGCCGCAGCGATGACCGTTATATTACTGACCCGTCAGTCACTAAACAGAACCAATGCATCCCACGGCCCCTCACGAGTCGTCGTCCACCGCGCCGGGCGCGGCTTCGACTCGCCGCCGGCGGAAGAACGCGCGCCCCTCCGAACTCCTGGCCGCGGGACTGGAACTCTTTGTCGACAGGGGCTTCGCTGCCACCCGGCTCGACGATGTCGCGCGCCGCGCCGGGGTCTCGAAGGGCACCCTCTATCTCTACTTTCCGAGCAAGGAAGCGCTGTTCAAGGCGGTGATCGAGGACGGCATGGTGGCGGCGCTGCTGGCTGCCGGGGAACGGATGGCGGCCCATCAGGGGCCGGCTGCCGAGCTGCTGCACGAGCTGCTCCTCGGCTGGTGGCAGCAGATCGGCAGCACGGCGCTCGCCGGCGTCAGCAAGCTGATCATTTCGGAAGCGAGGAACTTCCCCGAGATCGCCGATTACTACCGCGAACGGGTGATCAGCCGCGGCCGTGCGCTGTTGCGGCAGGCGCTCGAGCGGGGCATCGACCAGGGCGAGTTTCGTCCGCTGCACGTCGAGGCGGCCATCGACGTCATCATCGCGCCGCTACTGATGCTGGCCATCTCGCGCTTCTCGCTGCGCCTGTGCGGGCACGAGGTGTCACCCGAGGACTACCTCGAGACGCATTTCGAGTTGCTGCTTCGCGGCCTGCGGCCGGCCGGAGACCGTCCGTGAGAGTCCGCCGCGCGCCATCGCCGCTGCGCCTGCGGCTGCTGCCCGCGCTGCTGCTGCTCGCTGCCCTCGCCGGCTGCGGCCGCGAAGCGGTAGCACCCGAACCACCGCGACCGGTACTGACACGCGTCCTCGGCGAAACCGCCGGCGAGGCGACGCTGAGCTACTCGGGCGAGGTCCGCGCGCGCCACGAAACGCCGCTCGCCTTCCGCATTCCGGGCAAGATCACCGCCCGGCCGGTCGATGCCGGGGCCATCGTCAGTGCCGGTGACGTCCTCGCCCGGATCGACCCGGCGGACAGCCTGCTGTCGGTCGAAGCAGCCAACGCGCAACTCGACCTCGCCACCGCCGATCTGCAGCGCTGGCGCCACCTGCGCGAACGGAACTTCGTCAGCCAGGCGGCGCTCGACGGCAAGGAAAGCGCCCACCGGGCTGCCCGCGCGCAGGCCGAACTGGCGCGCAACCAGTCTTCGTACACCGTGTTGCGCGCCGACCAGGCCGGCGTCATCGGCCTGATCACGGCGGAAGTCGGGCAGGTGGTGGCTGCCGGCCAGACCGTCATGCGCCTGGCACGGGCCGATACGCTCGAGGTGGCCATCTCGATCCCCGAGGCGCGCATGCCCGAACTGCGTTCGCTCGCCACCGCCGAGATCAGTCTCTGGGCAGAACCGCAGGCGCGCTACGCCGGAACGCTGCGCGAGCTGTCGCCGGTGGCCGACCCGGTGACGCGCACCTATGCGGCACGGGTGGCCATCCGCAAGCCCGACGCCCGCGTCCTCCTCGGCATGACGGCCACGGTCCGCTTCCTGCGCCAGGAGGGCAGCAGCCGCCTGAGCGTGCCGCTGACGGCGATCTTTCAGCACGCGGGTCAACCGGCCCTCTGGGTGGTCGACGCGGATCAGATCGTCAGCCTGCGGCCAGTCGCCATCGCCGCCTACCGCGAGAACAGCGCGATTCTTGCCAGCGGCGCGACTGCCGGCGAGCGGATCGTCGTCGCCGGCGTGCACAAGCTGAGCAGCGGCGAACGCGTGCGCGCCATCGAGCAACCCGACCGCCACGGCACGCCGCCGACAAGCGCCGCAAGCGATCCGGCGAGCCGATGACGCCGCCCAATCTCTCCGAGTGGGCGCTGCGCCACCGCTCACTGGTGGCCTATCTGATCGTCGTCCTGATGCTTGCCGGCATCTTCTCCTACTTCCGGCTCGGCCGCGCCGAGGATCCGGACTTCACCTTCAAGGCGATGGTCGTGCGCACGCTGTGGCCGGGAGCGACGACGCCGGAAGTGCAGCTGCAGATCACCGAGCGCATCGAGAAGAAACTGCAGGAAGTGCCGTGGGTGGACGTGCTGCGCTCGCAGACGCGACCCGGCGAGTCGCTGATCACCGTGCTGCTGAAGGACTACACGCCGAAGAAGGAAGTCCCCGATTCCTGGTACCAGGTGCGCAAGAAGATCGCCGACATGCGGCACACGCTGCCGCAGGGCGTCGTCGGCCCCTTCCTCAACGACGAGTTCGGCGACACCTTCGTCACCATTTTCGCGCTCACCGGCGACGGTTTCGACCTCGCCGCGCTGCGCCGCGAAGCCGACCGCATCGGCCGCGAACTGCGGCAGGTGCCCGACGTGAAGAAGATCGAGATGTTCGGCGTCCAGGACGAGAAGATCTACATCGAGGTGTCGCACGCCAAGCTGGCAACGCTCGGCCTCAATCCGCTGGCCATCTTCGATGCCCTGCAGCGGCAGAACGCGATGACTCCCTCGGGTTTCTACGAGACGCCTTCCGACCGCGTCCGCATCCGCGTCTCGGGCGACTTCGAGTCGGTGGAAAACATTCGCGAAATCGGCATCCAGGCCGGCGGCCGCCTCTTCCGCCTCGGCGACATCGCCAGCGTCGGGCGTGGCTTTGCCGATCCGCCGACGACGCGCATGCGGGTGCAGGGACACGATGCGATCGGCATCGGCATCGCGATGAACCGTGGCGGCGACGTGATCAGGCTCGGCGAACGACTGCACGCGGCGCGCGAGCGCCTGCAACGGCAGTTGCCGCTGGGCATCGACCTTCATGTCGTCGCCGACCAGCCGGAGATCGTCCGCCAGTCGATGAACCTCTTCATGTCGTCGCTCGCCGAGGCGGTGGTGATCGTCCTCGTGGTTTCGTTCATCAGCCTCGGCCTGCGTACCGGCGCCGTCGTCGCGCTGTCGATCCCGCTGGTACTGGCGATCACCTTCCTGCTGATGTACGCCTTCGGCATCGATCTGCAGCGCATCTCCCTCGGCGCCCTGGTGATCGCCCTCGGGCTGCTCGTAGACGATGCGATCATCGCCGTCGAGATGATGGTGGTGAAGATGGAGCAGGGCTGGGATCGCTTCCGCGCCGCGACCTTCGCCTATACCTCGACCGCCTTTCCGATGCTGACCGGAACGCTGATCACCGCGGTCGGTTTCATGCCGGTGGGCCTCGCCCGGTCGGGTGCCGGCGAGTACACCTTTTCGATCTTCGCCGTCGTCAGCATCGCCCTGCTGGTGTCGTGGGTGGTGGCGGTGGTCTTCACCCCCTATCTGGGCTATCTCGTGCTCGATGCCGCGAAGCTGCAGCGGGCGGCGCTGGAGCATGGCGCCGATCCCTACCGCACGCCGTTCTATCGCCGCGTGCGGGCAAGCGTCGAGTGGTGTCTGCGACATCGCTGGCTGGTCATCGGCGCGACGCTGCTGGCTTTCGTGGCTGCCCTGGCCGGACTGAGCCTCGGCGTGCAGAAGCAGTTCTTCCCCGCCTCGAGCCGGCCCGAGGTGCTGGTCGACCTGTGGCTGCCGAACGGCTCATCGCTGAAGGCAACCGAGGCCTGCGCCCGGCGCGTCGAGGAACTC
>JAEUOM010000217.1 GCA_016788495.1 Accumulibacter sp.
TCATGCCGAGACACTGGTCATCGAAGGAACGTCCTACCGGATGCGCGAGCAGCACGACGCCTGACTCAGAACCCGTCCTCGCCCAAACCCTGCACCGACCGCCTCTGCCCACGGGCCGGGCAGCCCTCTCTTTGCGCGCTCTGACCAACCTTCCAGACGACCGCTCCTGCCTCCCTCGCACCAGATTTATGTCGGCTTGTGGACGCCGCTTTGACTCCGGCGCCGACACCAACGGTCCTGTCCCGGCAAACGCACCTTCGTCCGCCAAGTACATGGTTGGGGTTCGCCGCGCTTGAGGTGAGGCGCCAACCTCTGGCCACGTGCCGGAGATGAGGTCGACAGACATCCAGCGACTGACTTCGCAGATTGGGTGTCTTCTCAGCTGCTCATTGCGGGGTAAACTACTCGCGCCAGTGCCAACGACAACACCATGGAAGAGCCAGCGCTCATCGTCGTACTACTGGCACCCCATCGCACTGTATCGAAGCCACCGCTAGGCACATCGGCAGGGGGTCTTCCGTGCGGTCGAAGTGGCATGTGGTTCGGTTGCGGGAGCGTATGAGCTCGCTGATGCACCCCTCTTTCGCGAACCCTGAATTCTTGGGGACTGAGGGATGATGGGAACACTTCTTACTTACCGCGCGCCTCCATTCCCCACTCCTTCCCGACACGCAGCGGGTTTCACTACGGAACCACGACTGACCGATGATTCATACAGCAGCCTCTCGCCTCCTCCACCGGCCTGTCACTTTCCCGACTGGAATGGAGGTGCCACAGATACTGCGCCTGTCGCGTCAGAGGGACTCGTTGAAGGATGCCTTATTGTGGGTCATCTTGCCAGTCACGAGCGATCTGATTACACCTTTTCCTTTTAAACCAATTGCTTGCACATACATATTGGCGGAGAGGGAGGGATTCGAACCCTCGGTAGGCTCACACCTACGCCTGATTTCGAGTCAGGTACATTCGGCCACTCTGCCACCTCTCCGTCGGGCGCGAATATTAGCACAGGAACGCCACCACGCACCTGTCGCAAGCCTCGCCACTGGAACTTTTCTGCCCTGACGCCGCCATGGCCGCCAATCGGGCTGGCGGAGCCCGCGCCCACTGGCGGCGCGAACCCGCTCAGATCGCCGGGATCGTCGCGATGCCGCCGAAGTATGGACGCAGGACCTCGGGAATGCCGATGCTGCCGTCGGCGTTCTGATAGTTCTCCATCACCGCCACCAGTGTGCGCCCGACAGCGAGGCCCGAACCGTTGAGGGTATGCACGAGTTCGGTCCGGTTGCGCTCGTTGCGGTAGCGGGCCTGCATGCGCCGCGCCTGGAAAGCCTCGAAATTGGAGCATGAAGAGATCTCGCGGTAGGCGTTCTGCGCCGGCAGCCAGACCTCGAGATCGTAGGTCTTGGCCGAGGAAAAGCCCATGTCGCCGGTGCACAGGGTGACCCGCCGGTACGGCAGGTCGAGCAGTTCGAGGATGCGCTCGGCGTGCCCGGTCAGTTCCTCGTGCGCCGCCTGCGAGTCGGACGGAGCGACGATCTGTACCAGCTCGACCTTGTCGAACTGGTGCTGGCGGATCATGCCGCGGGTATCGCGACCATAGGAGCCGGCTTCCGAACGGAAACAGGGCGTGTGACAGACAAGCTTGAGCGGTAGATCGGCCGCCGCCAGAATCTCGTTGCGAACGATGTTGGTGACCGGCACTTCGGCGGTCGGAATCAGGTACAGCGGCTCGGCGTCCGGGCGTTGAATGCGGAACAGATCCTCCTCGAATTTTGGCAGCTGCCCGGTTCCCGTCAGACTGGCGGCGTTGACGAGGTACGGCGAGTACACCTCTTGGTAACCGTGTTCGGTGGTGTGCGTGTCGAGCATGAACTGCGCCAGTACGCGGTGCAGGCGCGCCAGCGGACCGCGGATCAGGCAGAAGCGCGTACCGGCGATCTTGGCAGCGATGGCGAAGTCGAGCTGCGCCAGCGCCTCACCGAGGTCGACATGATCCCTGACGGCAAAAGCGCAGCTGCGTGGTGTTCCCCAGCGCTTCGTCTCGGCGTTGTCGGCGTCCGATCGACCAATCGGCACGCTTTCGTGCGGTGGATTGGGCAGCGTCGCCAAGAAATCGTCGAGTTCCTTGAGCAACGCGCCAAGCCGCGCCTCATTGGTCTCCAGCTCTTCCTTCAGCGCCGCCACCTGCTGCATCAGCGGCGCGGCATCTTCGCCCCGCGACCTGAGCACGCCAACCTGCTTCGACAGGCTGTTGCGCGTCGCCTGCAATTCCTGGGTACGCGTCTGCAGGTGTTTCCGCTCGCTCTCCAGACGCTGAAAACCGGCACGGTCGAGGATGAAGCCACGTGTCGCCAGCCGGTCGGCGACGACATCGATGTTGTTGCGCAACAGCTGGATTTCAAGCATGCTCAGTCCTTGTCTTCTCTTGCCTGGCGATCGAGTTCGCGCAGGTGGGCGAGTTTTTCGCCGATCCGGATCTCGAGCCCGCGCGCCACCGGCCGATACCATTCGACCACCGGCATGCCCTGCGGGAAATAGCTCTCGCCGACGGCATAGGCTTCCGGCTCGTCGTGCGCATAGCGATAATCCCTGCCGTGGCCGAGGGTCTTCATCAGCCGCGTCGGCGCATTGCGCAAGTGGAGCGGCACCGGCCGCGAAGCATCGCTGCCGATGAAGCCGCGCGCGGCATTATACGCGAGGTAGCCGGCGTTCGACTTGGCAGCCATCGCCAAGTACAAGACGGCCTGCGCCAGTGCCAGCTCGCCCTCCGGTGAGCCAAGGCGCTCGAAGCTCTCGGCAGCGTCGAGCGCGATGCGCGCGGCGCGCGGGTCCGCCAGACCGATATCTTCCCAGGCCATGCGGACGATCCGTCGCGCCAGATAACGAGGGTCGGCGCCGCCATCGAGCATCCGACAGAACCAGTAGAGAGCCGCATCCGGCGAGGAGCCCCGGACGGCCTTGTGCAGCGCCGAGATCTGGTCGAAGAAGGCGTCGCCCCCCTTGTCGAAACGCCGCAGGCTCTGCGCCATCGCCTGCTCGACGAACGCGCCGTCGATGATCTGCGGCTGCGTCTCCCCGCTCGCCGTGGCAATCTGTTCAATCATGTTGAGCAGTCGCCGTGCATCGCCATCGGCAAAACCGATCAGCCGCGCACGCGCCTCATCGCTGACACTGACGCTGGGCAACGCGTGCCGCACGGCACGTTGCAGGAGTTCGCCCATTTCTTCCGGCGTCAGCGGCTGCAGGACGTAGACCACAGCGCGCGAGAGCAGCGCGGAGTTCAGCTCGAACGACGGATTCTCGGTCGTCGCGCCGACGAAGGTCAGCAGTCCGCCCTCGACGTAGGGCAGGAAGGCGTCCTGCTGCGCCTTGTTGAAACGATGCACCTCGTCGACAAAGAGAATCGTTCGCCGGCCACTGCGGGCACGGCTGATTTCGGCTCTGGCAACGGCCTCGCGAATGTCCCTGACGCCGGCGAAAACGGCCGAAAGGGCGATGAAGTCGGCAGCGAAGGCGTCCGCCATCAGACGCGCCAGAGTCGTCTTGCCCACTCCGGGCGGTCCCCAGAGGATCATGCTGTGCGGCTGTCCGGAGTGGAAAGCGACGGCCAGCGGTTTCCCCGCTCCGAGCAGGTGGGTCTGGCCGATCACTTCGGCCAGCGTCCGCGGCCGCAGTCGTTCGGCAAGCGGCACGTGCGATTGGTCTTCGGCGGACAGGCCGATCATTTCTCTTTCCCTCCAGGCAGCAAGCGCCGCGACCGATCCCGGCAGGCAGTCGAAGTCCGGCCGAGCGGCCGCGGCAGGAAGCATCTTAAGCGTTTTCGTGGCGCTCGCCGACGATGGCAGGTGCCGGCGAGCGGTCGGTTACGTGTGCACGTCGCGCCGGTGGGAGTGACGCGGTGCGATGCGGGTGGCTGTGGGCGGCGACCCGTCGGCACGATCGCGAACGTGAAATCCCGCACGGGAGCCTGTGCCGTGCGAGCGTATCGTCGCGGCATCGCTTCAGGCCAGCATCGCAGGAGGGATCAAGTTGAAGACCGAGACAGTCCGCAGTGGCGGAGACCGGCGCCAAGTCGACCGCGGGCCGCCCGGCAAGCTGCCGGAACGTCGGCGGCAACCCGAGCGCCGGATGCCGGAGCTGAGCGAAGCGGCCGACATGTCTTTCGAACGCTTCCAATCACTGCTCGCCGAGGTCAACGGACGCTGCGGCAAGAGGCGATCAGCAGTACGCGGTTGAACGACAACGCCCCTCGCGGGCTGTGCTCGGACCGACGTTCCAGGCAGCGGCACGACGCACCTACGCCGACGGGTCCCGCGGAGTTGCGACGGGACTCTGCAGTTCCCCGAAGCAACCAGAAGTCCGAGCTTTCGACCGGGTCCCCGCCCGGTCTTTTCTTTTCCAACGGGGAAAGTCGCCCGATCGCCGCTGCAGAGCCCCTGCCCTGGCGCCCACTCAGGATGGCGAAACCGGGGCAGGAGTCGCGAAGGCGTCGGTGACCGACTGCTCGAGCTCGCTGAACGCTTCGCCGACGTAATCGCTCAGGCGCTCGAGATGCGGCAGTTCATCGGTTGCGATGAGGCCGAAGAACAGCCGACCAGCGTAGCTGAAGAGCGTGATGTTGAGCAGATTGCCCGGCGGCAGGGTGCTGATCGGGTGCAGTTCCTCGATCCGGGCGCCCTTGATGTAGAGATGATGCGCCGGACCGGGTACGTTCGAAACCAGCGTATTGCCGTTCGCCGGTGGCAGGCGGTCGCTGAGATTGAGCTTTTCGGCGAGGAGACCGACCAGCGAGGTGATCACCGTGTACGACTCGATCGCCTCCGGCGCCACGCTGTCGATCAGCGTGCGCACGTTGCGCAGCGAAAAACCGATGTTGCGCAGGCGAACGTAGGGGTCGTCGGTGGGCGCCGACAGTTCCACCTGGACGAAGCCGATCTTGTTGCCGCTCCCCTCGTCGCCCTCCCGCCGCAGGTTGACCGGCATCTGGATGGTGATCGGCGTCCGCAGCTTGACGCCCTCGTCGCGCAGGTAGCGATGCAAGGCACCGTCGAGGCAGGTCAGCGCCACGTGATTCAGCGTCGAGCGCGTCCGCGAGCGAATCGCGTTCACCCGCTGCATGTCCACGCAGGCGGCGGCGAACTGGCGGCCGGCGGTCACCTGCCCGGTCAATGGCGTGTTGCCGTCGGCGGCGAAAGGCAGTGAGATGGCGTTCTTCGTCAGCTTGACGCTTTCCAGCAGCATCATGGCGGCCAGACGGCCAACTCCGAGAACGCGCTTGCCGGCACCGAGCAGATCGCCGAGCAGCGAGGTCGCCAGCTTCTCCCGCTCGCGCTGCAGCCTGCGCTCCGCCTGCCCATGGCGAAGCGACCACAGCGGCCGCAGCGCGGGGTCGTCAGCGCTCGTCGACAGGGATTCTGCCGCCCAGCGCATCATCGTCACGCCGTCGGCACAGGCATGATGGATCTTCACGTACAGCGCGAAACGCGCGCCACTCAGCCCATCGACGACGTGCAGTTGCCACAGCGGTCGTGAGCGGTCGAGCATCGGCTGGTGCAGCTCGGCGATCAGCTGGTAGAGGTCGCGCTGGCTGTTCCTGCCACGCCGCAGCCGGTGGTAGAAGACGTGCTGCTCGAGATCGACCGCTTCCGCCTGACGCCAGGTCGGCATGGCCGTCAGCGAGAACTCGATCAGGCGATTGAAGGGTGGCTGGACATCGACACAG
>JAEUOM010000131.1 GCA_016788495.1 Accumulibacter sp.
CGTCATGGACGCCGGTGTCGGCGAAGATGTAGAGGTACAGACCGGAGACGAGCAGCAGCCAGAACTGCCAGAAGCTGATCGTGCCCAGATGGTAGAAGGGGTTCATCTTGTCGCCGAAAGCGACGTTGAAGATGTTCTCGACGCGCATGAACAGCCAGCGCAGGATTTGTTGCAGGAACTTGACCATGTCGATGTCAGCTCAGGAAATTGGGGAAGCGTCTGTGGGTGGCCGTTCGCCGTGACGGGCGATCACCTGAAGAACAGGCCGCCCTGGTCGGGGTTGAAGTCGATCACCATCACCTGATGGGGCTTGAGGCTGATCCGTTCTTCCTTGACGAAGTTGAATCCCGGTTTGACGAGGTTGTCGTTCATCCGGACCGCGAGCCGATGACTGCCGGCCTTCACCTCGAAACGCTTGTAGATCGTCGATACGCCATCCTTGTAGAGGCCGGTCGGGTGCATCACGGTCTGCAGGATGGGCTGACCGTCGAGATCCACTTCCAGCCTGATGTCCGAGCGCTCGCGCGGGCAGTCCAGCGGCGCGCGCATGTTGGGCGGCATCTTCGCCAGTTCCTCGGCAGTTCGCTTGCGGCATTCACGCTCGCCAAGGTGGCTGATCGACAACTTGATCAGCGCCACGTCGTCGGCAACCTGGTGGTATTTCGGCGAGGTGGCGAAGTAGCCGATGAAGGCGGCAAAGGCTCCGTAGAGGATCACCTGGCCGATGATGGCGGCGGGTTTAAGCATGGTTTGAGGCTCTCCGCAGATAGGGTGGAAGTGGCTCGCCAGCCAGAGCCTCGTTGTCGAGGCGGGTTCTGAGATCGTCCAGGGCAGCGCTGAGGGTGCTTTCGTCGCCGGCGGCGGCGGCAGAGAGCTGCAGGCGGGCAGCGGGGACCGTTCGCCGCAGGTGCGGTTCACGCTCGCCCGCGAGGCGCTCGCGCGTCCAGCGATCGCCGAGCCGGAAGTCACAGCCCCCCGGGCGGCAGGTGTTCAGCAGCACGCCGTCGGCGCCGCCGCGCAGCGCGTACTCGACGAAGGACGGCGGCAGCATGCCGGCGCACAGCAGCGGCATGACCACCGTATCGGCGGCCGCCAGCCCGCTGGCGTCGGCCCCACGGGCGCAGGCGAAGACGACGACCCGGCGCGGGCCCGAGAGCCCCGTCAGTGTCTGTTCGAGTTGCTCGCGCAGCGCATGGACCGGTTGCTGCGGCATGTCGATGCCGGTGACCAGCGTCTCGCGGCGGCGGAAGGGGGTCGAGGAAGGACAGGAGCCGGCACAGATGCCGCAGGCTGCACACAGGTCACTGTCGACGACGGCGAGCTTGAAGCCCGGGCGCAGCGGGTGCGGCTGCATGCTGATCGCCGCGTAGGGGCAGTCGGCAAGGCAGCGATCGCAGCCGGTGCAGTTGGCCGCGTCGACGACCGCCACCGGTTCCGGCGGCGGATGTGGCAGCAATGGCAGGGCGACCAGCAGGGCGGTGAGGGCGAAGAGCAGCAGCCAGACGATCGCTGGCGAAGTGAGGTCGGTCAGCGGATGGATGAAGAGGATGAACCAGTCGAAGTCGAGTTCACCGGGAATCACCGCCAGATTGGCCGGCGGGTTGCTGAGCGCCGGTTGCAGCAACGAGAGGACGATCAGCGCCAGCAGTGTCGCCAGCATCACCCGCCGCGTCGGCAGGTAGTCCACGTGGCTGATGCGATGCACGTGTGCCCAGAGGCCGAGGATCAGCAGCAGCGGCACGCCGATATGGATGAACACCAGCATGGTGAAGAAACGGTCGCTGATCGAGTCGGGGGTGAGGAAGTTGCGTGCCGAAGGCTCACTGAAGATCGGTAGCCAGTCGAGCAACTCGGCCGTGGCGGTGGCCGAGACCTGTGCGAGCTGATCCCAGACGATCCAGTAACCGCCGATGCCGCTGATGTACGCCAGCCAGAGCAGCGGCACGCCGGTCATCCACGAATAGAGGCGGAAGCCGTGGTAGCGCCCGTAGCACCATTCACGGATGAGGTGCAGGGTCATCACCAGCATGAAGCCGTCGGACGCGTAGCGGTGCAGGCTGCGCAGGACGCCGCCGAGATACCACTGCTCGAGCGACAGGTAAGCGATCGAGCTGTACACGGCGTCGATGCCGGTGTCGAGCACGGTGTACAGATAGAGCCCGCTGCCGACGATGATCCAGAGCAGGTAGAGGCCGAGTGCGCCGAGATGACGGAGCGGGTTGTCGGCGCCGCCAAACGGACCGTCGAGACCCTCTTCGATGCGCAGGAAGACGCTGCTCGCGCCCTTGCGCAAAGTGGTGTGGAAACTCACGGATGGACCTGGAGGTGTGCCGCCGGTAATTATTAGCCATTGATTATATTGGTCGCCCCCCTGCGGCGAATTGACACGTGTCAATTCCGGGAGTCAAGTCTTCGGCGTGCTATGGACGTGCGGCAGGTGGGTGCCCGCGCCGGCCGCGGACTGGTGCTGATGCGGTTCGTGGCCAATGTCTGCGGGGACCACGTTGAGCTGGCCGTGGCGAACGCCGCGCTCGGCCAGCAGCGCGTCGGCGAACTCGCGCACGGCCGTCGTCGGCCCGCGCAGAAACACCGTTTCGATGCAGTTGTCGTGGTCCAGGTGGGCATGCATGGCCGACAGCGTCAGGTCGTGATGCCGGTGTTGCAGCGCCGTCAGGCGCTCCGCCAGGTCGCGCTGGTGATGGTTGTAGATGTAGGAGAGGGTGGCGATGCAGTAGGGCGCTTCGTCGCGCTGCAGCTGATGCGCGCCGAGTTGCTGCCGCAGCAGGTCGCGGATCGCCTCCGAGCGCGTGTGATAGCCCTTGCTGCGGATCAGTTCGTCGAATGCCTCGGCGAGCGGGGCCTCGAGCGAAATGGTGAAGCGCTGCATTTCGTTACTGCGCCTTGCTTTCGCTACGGCGCCGGTTCTTCCAGAAGTTGATCGACAGATAGATCATGAAGCCGACAAAGGTGATGAAACCGGCGAACTGGAAGTATAGCGAGTAGTTGGTCCGGTAGCGGCCGGTGACGGGATCGTAAATCGAGCAGAGGATGCGCACACGCTCCATGATCTCCTGCAGCGTGCCGACCTCGGGCGGGATCGCCGACCCGGTGATCAGCAGCTTGAGCGGTTCGGCCAGGTCTTCGGCGGTGAACTTCTCGCCGTAAACCTGGCGGACGATCCGCCCGTCGGCGTCCACCAGTGTCACCTGGTTGATGTGGTCGAAGCCCGCCGGAGTGGCGACGTAGCTGAAACCGAAATTCGCCGTCAGGTCGCCGACGATCGCCGGGGCAGGGCTGAGAAATTCCCAGTTCGGCAGGCGGATGCCATACTGTCGGGAGAAGTCCGCCAGTGCGGCCGGCGAGTCGAAGGGTTGGTTGAAACCGATGCTGATGACGTTGAAGCGGTCGGCGCCCATGACGCTGACCGTCGTGTCGACGGCTTTCTGCAGGTTGCGCGTGATCGTCGGGCAGACCTGGAAGCAGGCGGTATAGATGAAGGTGACGACGAGCGGCTTGCCGCGATAGCGCGCGAGCTCGACTGGCTTTCCCTGGCGGTCAAGGAGGACGAAATCGCCGACCTCCTTGCCGACCGCGGCCTGCGACAGCGCGAAGGCGGCCTTCTCGTCGAGCGTGGTCAGCGCCAGGCCGCCGGTGGCGCCCTGCGGTCGGGCGGTGAGTTTCGGCCTGTCGCTGCCCGTTTCATCGGCGCGCAGCGGGTTCGCGGCCAGCAGAAACAGCGCCGACAGGAAGCCGATCAGCGCTCCCCGGAGCCGCGGCCATCGAGCGGTCGGCAGAGCCGTACGGCGGACGCGGAAGCTTCGTCGAATCACCGCATGTGGCCCGTCACGAGTCAGAAGCGCAGTTGCGTGTCGACGATGGCGGCGCAAAGGACCAGGGTCAACTGCATCAGCGACGCGTGGAAGCAGACCATCGCCGTCTTGCGGTTCGGCTGCCGCGTCAGCAACCAGGCTTTCTGGATGAACAGGAAGCCGCCGATCGCCGCACCGGCGAAATAGATCGGCCCAAGGCCGAAGGCCAGTGGCAGCAGACTGGCGGCAACCAGTGCCAGCGTGCTGGCGAAGATCGTGTTTGCCGCCCGCTGGTCGCCGACGACCACGGGCAGCATCGGCACGCCGGCGGCGGCGTAGTCGTCGCGGAAAGCGATCGCCAGGCTCCAGAAGTGCGGCGGGGTCCACAGGAAGAGGACCAGTGCCAATGCCAGCGGCACGGCGCCGAGTTGCGGATCGGCAGCGGTGGCACCGGCGAGCACTGCCCAACTGCCGGCGAGTCCGCCGAAAACGATGTTCAGCCAGGTGCGGCGCTTGAGCCAGACCGTATAGACGATGGCGTAGAAGAAGGCACCGAGGAAGACGAACAGCGCCGACCAGGCATTGAGCGCGATCCAGGCGGCAGCGACCGAGAGCGTCATCAGGGCGGCGATCAGCAGCAGCCAGACGGGACCGTGGCGGAGCTGGCCGGTGACGAACGGGCGCTTGCTCGTGCGCGCCATCAGGTGATCGCTGTCGTGTTCGTAATACTGGTTGAAGGCGCCGGCACTGGCCGACGAGACGAGTACCGACAGGGCCAGGACCAGCAACTGCAGCGGGGTCAGCGAGGGACCGGCGCTGACCGCCAGTCCGGCGAGGGCCGTGAAGGTGATGACGACGCCAATGCGCAGCTTGAAGACGCCCAGAATGGCACGGATGGGAAGACCGGGAGTGCTGTTCGATGGGAGCGTCGATTGCATGGGCGTCGATAGCGTGGCGATCAGGTGAAGGAGCGGGTGGTGGGATGGAGACCCTGCTTGAATCGGGCCTGTTGGCCAGGCCCGATTGAGGCAGGTCCCCGCGCCGCGGCGCGGGGACGGTTGCCGGATCAGCTCAACAGCCAGACTTCCGACAGGTACTTCCAGTTGACGAAATAGTACAACACGAAGGAGACGAAGAGCAGCAGCGCGAGGACGACGGTGCCGGGGACGCCGACGTGATCGCTGCCGTGTGCCACGGCCGAAGCCGCCTGGGTCGCCACCGGGATCGGCGTCGGCTTGTCGGAGACCTTGCCACCGTCGAGTTTCTTGCCGAAGAGCAGCGATCCGACGACCAGCAGGATCCACAGGCCGCCACCGATCACCGCGATGACACCGAAGATCCCGGTCAGGCCCATCATCAGGTAGGCCGCACCCGGCCACTCATACTGGAACGGCGCACCGGAGAACGCCATGTCCCAGTGGCGACGCGAGACGCCGAGGGTGCCGGCGCCCATCATCACCAGGCCGAGGACCGACATGCTGATGCCGAACAGGTACGGCTGGATCTGGCAGAGCTTCGGCAGGATCATCTCGCGCCGGAAGAGCACCGGTACCAGCAGGTAGGTGATCGCCATGAAGGCCAGTGTCGTACCGGTGACGACCGTGGTATGGAAGTGGCCCGGAACATAGAAGGTGTTGTGCATCAGCATGTTGATCTGCTCGGTGCCGAGGACGACGCCGGAGATGCCGCCGAGGAAGCCGAAGCTCACGAGCGAGATGAACATGCCGGAGAACACCGGGTTTCCCCACGGCGCCTTGCGCAGCCATTCGAACAAACCGTTGGTGTAGCCCTTGCGCCGCTGGGCCGCTTCGATCGCGCCGGGAACCGTGAAACCGTGGATCATCGATGCCATCACCGCGAAATACATGAAGTACGAGGTGTTGAGCACCTTCCATTCGGCGCTCATGCCCGGGTCGGAGAGCAGGTGGTGCGCACTGGCGAGCTGCAGGAAGAGGATGTAGAGCAGGAAGGCGAAGCGCGACACTTTCTCGGACAGCGGCTTGGCACCGAAGATCACGGCGGCGATCAGGTACCAGACGGCGACGTGTGCCGAGACGTTGATCTGCTGCGACGAGTGCCCGAGACCCCACCACACCATGCGGTACAGCTGGGCGTCGATTTCCTTGATCAGGCCGATCGACCAGAAGAAGGTCGGTACGAGGATGCCGGCACCTGCCAGGATGGTGAAGGTGGCAATGATTGCGGCGGTCAAGGCGCCAAAAGTGACCAGCGGCAGCGAGCCCTGGTAGGTTCTGTCGCGCTTGGCGACGACCAGCGTGCCGAAGAAGACGGCGGTGCCGAGCAGCGCGCCGACGGCGACGAGGATGATGCCGAGGTAGAAGTGCCAGGCCGCCTGCATCGGGACGTAGGAGGTGAACATGACGCTCGATTCGCCCTGGAAGATCGCGATGTTGGTCATGATGCCGCCGACGACCATCAGCCAGAAGCCGAGCCAGGCGATCTTCGGCGTTGCCAGCCGGCACCTGAGCAGTGTCGATGAGGCGAAGTAGAGCACCGCCATCTCGAAGAACAGGATCCACAGGATCAGCATGTCGATGCCGTGCGCGGTCAGGATCAGGTAGAACTGGTCAGCCGGCAGCAGCTTGATCGCCGGCCAGCGGGTGAGGATCACCAGCAGCGCCGTGATGCCGCCGACCAGCAGCCAGAGGACGCCGGCGACGGCGTTCCAGCGCATCAGCTTCTCGGCCTGGTCCTCGAACTGTAGTCCGGAGACCGGGCAGGTACGGTAAGTCGTTGCCATCGCTCTGTTTCCCCCTTATTTGACGTAAATACGGCCAAGCATCGAGTGGTGGCCGATGCCGCAGTATTCGTTGCAGACGATGGCGTAGGTGCCTTCCTTGGTCGGGGTCATCTTGACGACGTGCTCGTAGCCCGGGATCACCTGGATGTTGATGTTCACCGGCTGCAGCGAGAAGCCGTGGTTGTAGTCGAGGGACGACAGATGGATCTTGTAGGTCTGGCCCTTTTCCAGTTCAAGTATCGGATACCACGCCCAGAGGCGGGCGATCAGGTAACCCGCGCCACCAGCCGGAACCTTGACCACCGGGATTTCCTCTTCATTCAGGCCTTTTTCGGTGCGGACCGTGTTCTCGGCAATGAACTTCTCGGCCTTGGCGGCGAACAACTCGGGTGTGGTCTTGTAGGCCTCGTTCGACAGGTTCTGCTTGCCGTAGATGTGCCAGTAAATCATCATCGCGAACATGATCATGCCCCAGACGAAGGCG
>JAEUOM010000190.1 GCA_016788495.1 Accumulibacter sp.
CCGACAGCGGCGTGTCGAGGCCGAAGAGCAGGGTGATCAGACCGAGGTGGCTGATCGTCGAATAGGCGAGCAGGCCCTTGATGTCATTGCGGAAGAGCGCGATCGCCGCGGCATAGACGAGGGTCACCGCACCGGTGCCGCCGACCAGCCAGAACCACAGATCGCTGCTGCCGAGGGCTGGGTAGAGGCGGGCGAGGAGGAAGACCCCGGCCTTGACCATCGTCGCCGAATGCAGGTAGGCCGACACCGGCGTCGGTGCTGCCATGGCATTCGGCAGCCAGAAGTGGAAGGGAAACTGCGCCGACTTGGTGAACGCGCCGAGCAGGATCAGGATCAGCGCCGGCGCGTACAGCGGGTCGGAGCGAATCCGCGCACCGGCCTCGAGGACCACCGACAGTTCGTAGCTGCCGACGATCTCGCCGAGCAGCAGAACGCCGGCGAAGAGCGTCAGACCACCGCCGCCGGTGACCGCCAGCGCCATGCGCGCGCTGATGCGTGACTCGTGCTTGTCGCTGCGGTAGGCGACGAGGAGAAACGAGGAGAGGCTCGTGACCTCCCAGAAGACGAGCAGCAGCAGCAGGTTCTCGGCCAGCACGACGCCGAGCATGGCGGCCATGAACAGCAGCAGGATCGAGTAGAAACGCCCGAGCCGGTCCGTCTCCGGCAGGTACCAGGCGGCATACAGGACGACGAGCATGCCGATGCCGAGAATCAGCAGGCAGAAGAGCAGACCGAGGCCGTCGAGCCGCAGGCTGAAGTCGAGTCCCCAGGCCGGCAGCCAGGCGACCCGGAAGATCTGCGTCTGGTCGGCGAAGGCGGCGGCGGCCAGACGCAGCAGCAGCCCGAGACAGCCCGCCATGACCGCGGCAGCTGCGAGTGCCGCGACCGCCCTGCCGTAGCGCTGCAGCAGCAGCGGCAACAGGCAGCCGGCGAAGGCGAGAGCCGGAATGGCCGCGAGCAGCAGGCTCGAATCGCGGGGAAGCTCCATTGCCGAAGCGCCAGTCGAGGATGTCGGAAGCGCCATTATAGGGGTCATTGTGGGCAGAAGCGGCCACTCGCCGTTCTGGCGTGGATCGTCGCCGCTCCTGCCGGTGCACAGTCGCAGCAGCCGATCGCGCGCGTTGCGTCCCGGTCTGCTGGCGACGATTCCTGCAGCAGCACCCGCCTGCGCGTCGGGCGCCGTTGCGCGCCAGCCGGGAGGCGGGCCTGCTCGCCCGTCATTGTCCCGTAACATTGGGGGCCTAAGCTGCGCCGGTCGAGCCTCCTTTCCGCAACCCGAAGCGAGTCCATGCACCATGAGCGATCACCTGAGCAAACAATTCGATCTCGAACTCGAGAACATCCGGACCCGCATCCTGCAGATGGGCGGCCTCGTCGAAAGGCAGGTGCTGGCGGCGGTGGATGCCTTCAGCAGCGGCAACCTCGACGAAATGCAGCAGGTCATCGGCAACGATCGCGAGGTCGATGCGCTCGAGGTGGGCATCGACGAGGACTGCACGCTGCTGATCGCCCGGCGGCAGCCGACGGCGCGTGATCTGCGGCTGGTGATGGCGATCTCGCGCATCGTTACCGATCTCGAGCGCGTGGGCGACAAGGCGTCGAAGATTGCCCGCATGTCGCAGAAGCTGCATCAGTCGGGCGCGCAGCGCATTCCGCGGCTGTCCGACGTGCATCACTGCGGGCGGCTGGCGAGCGACATGTTGCAGGGCTCGCTCGATTCGCTGGCACGCATGGACGTGGACGCCGCCCGCCGGGTGATCGGCGCCGACAAGGCGATCGACGCCGCTTTCAACGCCATCCTGCGGCAGTTGATCACCTACATGATGGAGGATCCGCGAACCATCAGCGAGGCGCTCGACATCATCTGGATCGCCAAGGCGATCGAGCGCGTCGGCGACCACGCGACGAACATCGCCGAGAACGTGATCTACATCGTCAGTGGCATCGACATCCGGCACAGCGCGGTCGCCGCCAGCAAGACGGACGAAGCATGACGCGCAGCGAAGCCGCTCGGGCGCAGGTTCTTGTCGTCGAGGACGACAAGGGAATCCAGGAACTGCTGCGCTTCACGCTCGTCTGCGGCGGCTACCAGCCGGTCTGCGTGGACACGGCCGAGCAGGCGGAGATCCAGCTTGCCGGGACGCTGCCGGACCTGGCACTGATAGACTGGATGCTGCCCGGCAAGTCGGGCCTGGTGCTGACGCGCAAGCTGCGTGGCGAGCGGCGGACGCGGCGGCTGCCGATCATCATCCTGACCGCGCGCGGCGAGGAGGCCGATCGCGTTGCCGGGCTCGAAGGCGGTGCCGACGACTACATCGTCAAACCGTTCAGCCCGAAGGAACTGATGGCGCGCGTCCAGTCGGTACTGCGCCGCTGTGCGCCCGAGTTCGCGGCCGGAACGATGACGGTCGGGCAACTCGCGCTCGATACCGTGGCCTACGAGGCGCGCGTCGCGGGCCAGCGGATCAACCTGACGCCGACCGAATTCCGCCTGTTGCGATTCCTGATGGCCAATCCCGGACGCGTCTACTCGCGCCAGCAACTGCTTGACAGCGTTTGGGGCGACCATGTGTATATCGAGGACCGCACGGTGGACATCCACATCCGCCGCCTGCGTGTCGCGCTCGGGCCGGCTGCCGAACATCTGGTGGAGACGGTGCGCGGTGCAGGCTACAAGCTCAGCGCCCAGCCAGGGTCACCGCCGGGCGCGGCATGACTGGAGCCGGTCGCTGGTGCACGCGCATCGTTCTCACCGGTGTACTGCCGGTGGTCGGCCTCGCTCTGCTGGTAGCGGCGATCCATGGTGTCACCTGGGGCTGGGCGGTGGCAGCCGTCGGCTTCATGCTCGTCGTCATGCTGCAGACACGCCGGCTGGCATTGCTCGCGGTCTGGATCGACGGCCCGCAGCCAGCCGAGGTGCCCGACTCGGGCGGTGCCTGGGGCGAGGTGTTCCGCAAGCTGGCGCGCAAGCTTCGTTTGGACGCACGCGCACTGGCCGAGGTCGAGGCCAGCCTGCGCTCGTTCAGCGAGGCCATGGACGCCGTCCCCGATGGACTCGTGGTGCTTACCGACGATCATCAGGTGCAGTGGGCCAATCGCGCTGCCGGCGAGCACCTGGGAATCCGGCTGCCACGCGATCGCGGGGCGATCATCGAGCAGCTCGTGCGCGCGCCGGGCTTCGCCGAATATCTCAGCAGTCCGGCCGGGCAGTCGCCCTTCATCCTGCAGTCTCCGGCGACGCGCAGCCGGGTGTATTCGCTGCGCGCGGTGCCATTGGGCGAACGCAACACCCTGCTGGTCAGCCTCGACGTCACCGACGCCAGGCGCGTCGAGGCGATGCGCAGCACCTTCGTCGCCAACGTCTCGCACGAACTGCGCACGCCGCTGACGGTGGTCAGCGGCTTCCTCGAGCACTTCGGCGACGACAGCACGATGAGCGCCGAGCAGCGGCAGCAGTTTGCCCGTCTGATGAGCGAGCAGACGCGGCGCATGCTGAGCCTGGTAGACGACCTGCTGACACTGTCGCGCCTCGAGGCGGAGGACGCCCCTGCCAGCGAGGAAGACATCGACATGGCCGACCTGCTGGCGCAACTGCGCGCCGAGGCCGAGGGCCTCAGCGCCGGCCGGCACCGTCTGCAGGTCAGTTGCAGCGGCCCCGGGTTGCGTGGCAACCGGCATGAGCTGCACAGCGCCTTCGGCAATCTGGTGTCGAACGCCGTCCGCTACACGCCGGCCGGCGGTGACATCCGCATCCGCTGGAAGCTGCGCGCCGGTATCGGCGTCTTCTCCGTTCGCGACTCCGGTGTCGGCATTGCCGCCGAACACCTCCCGCGCCTGACCGAGCGCTTCTACCGCGTCGATCGAGGTCGCTCGCGCGATACCGGGGGCACCGGCCTCGGGCTGGCCATCGTCAAGCACATCCTGCTGCGCCATCAGGCGGCACTGCGCATTGACTCGCAACCTGGCGCCGGGAGCAATTTTCGCGCCGAGTTCCCCGCGTGGCGGCTGCAGCCGCAACGGTCCACCGCGGTGCAGGCCGACGGCGAGGCCGAGGCGTCGGCGGGTCGTTGACCGAGTTCCCGGACTGCGGTATATGAGGAACCTGGTGCGTCCGCCGGCTGCGGCCTGGTCCGGCGAGGCACCGGTGCGGGCCCGCGGGGGCTGCCGACGCGATCGAGAAACCATGGGGAGCGGTGATGGAACGGGAAGCAATGGAGTATGACGTGGTGGTTGTCGGAGCCGGTCCGGCGGGACTGAGCGCAGCCATCCGCCTGAAGCAGTTGAATCCGGAATGGTCGGTGATGGTGCTCGAAAAGGGTTCCGAGGTCGGTGCCCACATCCTCTCCGGCGCGCTCTTCGAGGCCAGGGCGCTTGACGAGTTGCTGCCCGACTGGCAGACCCGAGGCGCGCCGGTGACGACGCCAGTGTGCGAGGATCAGGTCTTTCTCTATCGCAGCGAGACATCGGCCGTGCGCTTGCCGGGTTTTGCCGTGCCCGCGCCGATGCACAATGACGGCAACTGGGTCATCAGCCTCGGCGCGCTCTGCCGCTGGCTGGCCGAGCAGGCGGAGGCGCTGGGCGTCGAGATTTTCCCAGGTTTTGCCGCCGCCGAATTGCTCTACCACGAGGACGGTTCGCTGAAGGGGGTGGCGACCGGCGACATGGGCCGCGACAAGCATGGCGAGCCGAAGGACAGCTTCCAGCCGGGCCTGGAGCTGCACGCGCGTTACACGCTCGTTGCCGAGGGTTCGCGCGGGCAACTGGGCAAGGAACTGATTGCCCGTTACGATCTCGCCGCCGGCGCGACCGCCCAGCACTATGGTCTCGGCATCAAGGAGCTGTGGGAGATCGACCCGGCGAAGCACCGGCCGGGGCTGGTCGTGCATGGCGCCGGCTGGCCGCTGAGCGAACACGGCGCGACCGGCGGCTCATTCCTCTACCATCTCGATGACCGGCAGGTGGTCGTCGGACTGATCGCCGACCTCAACTATGCCAACCCGTACCTCTCGCCGTTCGAGGAGTTCCAGCGTTTCAAGCGGCAGTCCGAGATCAGGAAATACCTCGACGGCGGCAAGCGACTGTGCTACGGAGCGCGGGCGATCACCAAGGGGGGGTTCAACAGCCTGCCGAAACAGAGCTTTCCCGGCGGCCTGCTGCTCGGCTGTGACGCCGGTACGCTCAACTTCGCCAAGATCAAGGGCATCCACACGGCGATGAAGTCGGGAATGCTCGCTGCCGAAACCGTCGCTGCGGCGCTGCAGGCCGGTGACCAGGGGCGCAGCGATCTCGTCGGCTACGCCGCGGCCTTCCGCGAGTCGTGGCTGTACAGCGAACTCCACCGGGCGCGCAACTTCGGTCCGGCGCTGCACAAGTTCGGCACCTTCTTTGGCGGTGCCTTCAACTGGATCCAGCATAACCTTTGCGGCGGCCGCATGTTCTTCACGCTCAAGGATCGCAGCAGTGACCACGGGCAACTGGCGCCAGCCTCCCGATGCCAGCCGATCGAGTACGCGCGGCCGGACGGCAAGCTGACCTTCGACCGGCTGTCTTCGGTTTTCATGTCGAATACCGCGCACGAGGAAGAGCAGCCGGTCCATCTGCAACTGCTCGACAGCAGCAAGGCGATCGCGATCAACTACCGCGAATTCGCGTCGCCGGAGCAGCGCTACTGTCCGGCGGGGGTGTACGAGATCGTCGAGGAAGAGGCCGGCCCGCGTCTGCAGATCAACGCTTCGAATTGCCTGCACTGCAAGACCTGTGACATCAAGGACCCGACACAGAACATCCGCTGGGTGGCCCCGGAAGGCGGTGGCGGACCGAACTATCCCAACATGTGAGTCCGCGGCGCAGGCGGCCTCCCGTCCGCCTGCACGGCCTGGCCGTCAGCCCGTCTCAGCGTGGCGGGCCAGGGCCCAGCCGACGTGCTCGCGCACCAGCGCCGACGGGTGGTCGAGCCGCGAGCGGAGCGCGGCGATGACCCCGGGGGTGCCGCGGCGGGAGTTGCCGAGGGCGACGGCCAGGTTGCGCAGCCAGCGCTCGTGACCGATGCGGCGGATCGCGCTGCCCGCCAGGCGGCTGCCGAATTCGCTTTCTTCCCAGGCCAAGAGCGTTGTCAGGGGCGTCGCGTCGAGGCCGTTGCGGACGGCGAAATCGGCGTCGCCGAGGTGGGCAAAACGATTCCATGGGCAACAGAGCTGGCAGTCGTCGCAGCCGTAGATGCGGTTGCCGATCAGCGGTCGCAGCGGCAGCGGGATGGCGCCGTGCAGTTCGATCGTCAGGTACGAGATGCACAGGCGCGCGTCGACCTGGTAAGGGGCGACGATCGCCGCCGTCGGGCAGACGTCGAGGCAGCGCCGGCAGTCACCGCAATGATCGACCGCCGGCAGGTCGGCCGGCAGTCGCAGGGTGCAGTAGATCTCGCCGAGAAAGTGCCAAGAGCCGTCGCGCGTCAGTGAGAGCGTGTGCTTGCCGCGCCAGCCGACTCCCGACTGGCGTGCGAACTCGGTCTCGAGCACCGGCGCCGAGTCCGAGAAGACGCGGCAGCGGCAGGGCTGGCCGAGGGCTGCCGCGGCTTCCTGCAGGCATGCGGCAAGCTTCTGCAGGCGGCCGCGCACCGTCCGGTGGTAGTCGCGGCCGAGCGCATAGCGCGAGACGTAGCCGAGCCGGTCGTCGGCCAGCACCGCATGGGCGTCGGCGGCTGCCGCCGGGAAGTACGGCAGGCGGGCCGAGATCACCGTCTGCACGCCGGGCAGCAGCGCCTGCGGCGCCAGGCGCAGTGGCGCATGTTTGGCCATATAATCCATCGCCCCGTGCCGTCCCAGTGCGAGCCAACGGAGCAGCCTCGGTTCCGCTGCCGACAGGTCGATGCCGCTGATGCCGATGGCGGCGAACCCGAGTTCAGTTCCCCAGGCCCTGATCCGGCGCGGCAGCCCGGCCACTTCGCTGGCGGTCGCCGACAACGCGCTGCCTGCTGCTTCCCGATCACCTGTTTCGGAGTTCTCTTCGTGCATAGCCCGGATGATAACCAGTCCGCCTTTCGCCTGCACCTGCCGGGCGCAGCCGCCACCGCGCGCGTCGGCGGTGTCCTGGCGCCGGTGCTCAAGCCGGGAATGGTCGTTGCGCTGGATGGCGACCTCGGCGCCGGCAAGACGACCCTGGTGCGCGCGCTGTTGCGCACACGCGGCCACCGCGGCCCTGTGAAAAGCCCTACGTATGCGCTGGTTGAAATTTATGTGATTTCGAGGATATACTTCTATCACTTTGATTTCTATCGTTTCAACTTTCCGGAAGAGTTTCTGGATGCTGGGCTTGGCGAGTATTTCCGCGACGATGCCGTCTGCCTGGTCGAATGGCCGCAGAATGCGGCCGGGTACATGCCCACGGCCGACCTGGTGCTGCGCCTGCACTTCGCGCAGCGGGCAAGGGAACTGGAGATCGTCGCCGGCAGCGAGGAGGGTCGAGAATGTCTGATGGCGCTGAGGAGCGGCTGGTCGCACGCCGCCGGCTGATCAAGTTCACCGGTGCGTCACTGCTGTTGACGGTGAGCCCGTTGTCGCAGGCGGCAGCCGGTCGTGCGGCCGGCATCATGGCGGTGCGCGTCTGGCCGGCGGCTGACTACACCCGGGTGACGATCGAGCACAGCGCGCCACTGAAGTACACCCATTTCCTGGTCAAGGATCCTGATCGTCTCGTGGTCGACCTCGAGGGAGTCGAGTTCAACGGCGTCCTTGACGGACTGGCGAGCAAGGTCGCCGCCGATGACCCCAACATTCGCCTGCTGCGCGCCGGGCGCCACAAGCCGGGCGTCGTCCGTGTGGTCATGGAACTCAAGGGAGAGGCCAATCCGCAGGTTTTCGAACTGTCGCCGGTCGGCGGCTACGGGCACCGGCTGGTGCTCGATGTCTACCCGGCGAATCCACCCGATCCGCTGCTGTCGCTGCTCGACCGGAAGGATCCGTTGCCGGCGACGGTCGAGAGCAGGACCGCCAGCCGGCCGGAAGGCCGGAACGAGGCGCGAGCCGAGCCAGCGGCCGAGAATCGGCGCGAGACGAAGAGCGAACAGGCGCCGGCCGAGCAGAAGGTGGCAGGCAGGAGTCAGGGCCGGCCGGTGGTCGATCGCCTGGTGACCATCACCCTCGATCCCGGGCACGGCGGCGAGGATCCGGGCGCGATCGGCAGCGGTGGCAGCTATGAGAAGAACGTGACGCTGGCCGTTGCCCGGCGGCTGAAGGCGAAGATCGAGGCCGAGCCGAACATGCGCGCGGTGCTCACCCGCGACGCGGACTATTTCGTGCCGCTGCAGGCGCGCGTACAGAAGGCGCGCCGGATCCAGTCGGACCTTTTCGTCTCGATCCATGCCGACGCGTTCATCCGGCCGGATGCCAACGGCTCGTCGGTCTTCGTTCTCTCGGAAAGCGGTGCCTCGAGTTCGGCTGCGCGTTATCTGGCACAGAAGGAAAACGCCGCCGACCTGATCGGCGGGGTGAACATCGACGTCAAGGATCCGGTGCTGGCGCGGACGCTTCTCGACCTCTCGCAGACGGCGACGATCAACGACAGCCTCAAGCTTGGCAAGGCCGTCCTCGGCGAGATCGGCGGCATCAACCGCCTGCACAAGGCGAACGTCGAGCAGGCAGGATTTGCCGTCCTCAAGGCGCCCGACATCCCGTCGATCCTGATCGAGACGGCCTTCATTTCCAATCCCGAGGAGGAGAAGAAGCTGAACGACGACGCTTATCAGGACCGGATGGCCGACGCGATCCTCTCCGGGATCCGCAAGTACTTCGCCAAGAACCCGCCGCTGGCCAAGTCGAGGTTGGCGAGGCTCGACTGACGCGGACGGGTCGGGCCCGGGAAGGGTCGCCTCGGGGACGGTTCGTGCCGGCAGGCAGGCACAAGGGGTTCCAAAATTCCGCCGGCGCTGCTAGAATCGCGCTCCTGCATGGGCGGGAATCAACGCCGTGCCGCTGTAGCTCAGTCGGTAGAGCAGCGCATTCGTAATGCGTAGGTCCCCAGTTCGATTCCGGGCAGCGGCACCAAAGAATCAAGCAGTTAGCCTCGGTCAAAAGCCGGGGCTTTTTGCTGGGGTTACGCCGGGGTTACATTTGCCGTAACCAAGCCAGGTTCTTGGCGGTCAGGGCCGTCGCGTCGCCATCAGCATCGGGTTGAACTTGGCCACCACATCACCGTCACGCTGCAATGCTTCCGGCAGCGCAGTGTTGGGTTTCCGCCAGTCACCGCGCCGAGTCGGGTTTCGCCGTGTCGGCACGTAGGGCATCTCACGGGTTTTTCCTCGTTGCCAGGTCCGCCAGCCACAGGGCGGCGCCGGGCGTATCGGTCCGGCGATCCGCGATCACGCAGCCCGGTCACCTTGCTGCGCGTGCATCAGATCGAGCAGGAATTCCGGGGCGATGTCCGCGCCGTTTGCCCATGACGCCGTGCGCATCAGCGGATGCTGACTTGCCGTGGCGAACACGGCTGGATCACGTAGCGCCTCAAATACTTCCCCGTCAATTTCACCGGACAAATCCACTTCTCCGGACTCTCCGTTGTTGAAGCGCAGGAACAGGCGATAGCCCGACAGCGGGGTTACTTCCGTGGTGTGCAGGATCATCAGGGTTACTCCAAGGGATCAATCGGATTCAGCGGCTTGCGCAGCATGGCAAGCTCCCAGTCAGCTTCAAGTTCTTTCCGATGCAGCGCCAGCCACTCGCGCACCATCGACAGCGCCCGGCCCGGCAGCGAACCGGCGTATAGCTTGCCATCCAGCGTCATCAGGGCTTCATGCTCGCCATAGACCGCGTGAAAGTGCATCGGCGGATGCTCCCGCCAGTTCATGTAAATGACGATGCCAAAGAAGCGGGAGATTTCAGGCATGACTAGGCAGCGCCCCGGTTCGGCAGCCGTACCACCTCGGCCACCTCTTTCATTCCGCCGGCTTCCAGCATGGCAGCCGTTGCCGTATTGACGGACTGGCGCACCGGATCAAGATCGAGTCGCGCGTAGATCGCGGTTGCTTGCTGGCTCTTGTGGTTCAGGCTCTTGCCGATGATCGCCAGCGTTGCGCCGGTTCTCGCTTGCCAACTGCCGAGCGTGCGCCGCAGGTCATGCAGCGTTACGCCGTTCGCCTCGTTGCGCCCGTAGGGAATGCCGGCCCGCTCCATGACGCGAATCACCGCCTTCTTCGGCTCCACCATGTGGCCGCTGGCGCCAGGCCCCGGGAAGACGAACTCGCCTGCGATCGTTTCCTGTCGTGCCTTCAGGATCTCCACGGCTTCCGGGCAGAGCGTCACGTTCTGCGGGGTGCCGTTCTTGGTGTCGGGGATTCGCCAGACGGAATCCGCCACGTTGATTTCCGACCAGCGCATGGCGCACAGATTTGACCGCCGTGCGCCAGTCAGCAGCGCCAGCAGAATGAAGTCGCGCATGGCGATACTCGGCTCTTCCGCCAGCGATCGAAAGAACCGGGGCAGTTCATCAGCTTGCAGGAATCGGTCGCGGCTCACTAGGCGCCCGGCCACCTTGACGCTTTGCGCCGGGTTCACTTCAAGGTAGCCCCATTCAATCGCCTTGCCGAAAATTCCAGACGCCAGCGCCCGTACCAGCCTGACCGTCGCCGGGGCCTTGCCTGCATTCTCAACGTCGGACAGCGCGCGCGCAATCATCGCCCGCGTGATGCCCCCGAGCTTCTGCTCACCCAGCGGCTTCTGCAAGTAGTCGCGGAATCGCTGCTGCATGTTGGACCACACGGCCAGGTTTTCGCCGTGCCGTCTGCCGTATTCGGTGAAGAACTCCGTCAGTGTCGGCTCCGCCTTGAGTACGCGCTTCACTTCGGCAGGGTTCGCGCCGTGCTCGATTTCTGAATTGACCGTCGAAGCCGCCTTCCGCGCCTGCTCTACGGTCATGGCAGGGAAGCGACCCAAGGTCACCCGTTCCGGACCGCCGCCCTTGGTGCGCCGGTACATGGAAAAGGTTTTCACGCCTGCCGGGGTTACGCGAAGCTGTAGGCCCGGTGTCTTCGTGTCGTGATAAGTTGCCCGCGTGCCAGCCGCCGAAGCAGGCAGGGCAACGATTCGCTCCTTGTTGAACTGGAATCTCGATGCATCGCTCATGACGTGACCTTATGCGTTTGGGCTGCCCCGGGGTTACGCTTGGGTTACTTTTCGGGTGCAGAACGATGCGCTTTGATGTAACCCCGTTAAGGTCAGTGTATCGCTAAGATACTGCTAGAGCAAGAACTATCAAGCTGCATTGATGCGTAGGTCCGCCTCAGCCTGCGCATTCATAATGCGTAGGTCCACAGTTCGATTCCGGGCAGCGGCACCAACGAATCAAACAGTCAGGCCAATCTCGGGGGTGGCTTTGTCGTTTTCCGGCCTTCGTGTAGCCATCATGTAGCCGAATCTGGTCAACCCCGATGCATGACGAAGAGGCAGGCCCACAGGCTGGTACCGATCAGATCATCGCAACGGTGTCGAACCGTGGGTTGCTCCGGATGACAGGCGCAAGAAAAAAGGCCGGCGACCCGAGGGCGCCGGCCTTTTGACTGGATACTGCGATCAGGAACGCTGCCTGCGGCGCAGGCCGGCGACACCAGCCAGCGCGAGGCCGGCGAGGGCCAGCGAACCCGGCTCGGGAGTCGGCTTGATTTCGCGGCCGATCTTCTCGAAGACCGCGGCTTCGAAGGAGGCAAAGTTCGCGGCGACCTTGAGGAAGCCAGTGGGGCCGCCCACGACGTTGGCCTGGTACCACTGGTCGAGATTCGGATAGTCGGGTGTGAGGATCGGCAGACCATTGATCGCATCGATGCCAGCAGCCAAGGCGGCGTCGCGCGCGGCCGCGGTGTTGGCGCCATCATTCTGCTCACCGTCGCCCGAGACGTCGATCACCTTACGCCGCCCGACAAACGCGTTATTGAAGAAACTATTGGGGTTGCTGTTGGCGACAACGAAGTTGATCGCGCTGCCCGGGGCCGTCGCGCCGGCAAAGTTGCGGGTGGAGGCCTGGATTGCGTTGGCGAAGGCGATGGCTGACGCGGCATCCGTGATGTGCGTCCAGTTGACCTCGACCGACTGCTGGCTGCTGCCAGACCACTCGATGTAGGCTACGGCGATACCACCGGTCAGGCTGGCGATGTTTGCCTGAAGGTTTGCATCCTTGAACGCATTGATGTAACCCGTCTTCTGCAGACCATACTCGCTGCCGTCGACGCTACCCGAAACGTCGACGAGCAGCGCGAGTTCGAGTGCCACGTCGATGGCGCTGGCGGCGGGGGTGTAGGCGGCGGAGACGGCGATGGCCGCCACGGCCAGTGCCTTGGTCAGTTTTTTCACGTTGTCCTCTCTTCAGTCGGTCGGTTCGGGGAAGAACGATTCGTCCCGAATGGGCCTTAAAGCAGGAAACGTGCCAGCTTTGTGTGTTGGCCGCCAACATTATGATTTAAGGCGGTTGAAGATCAGTCTCCAGGAATCTGCATGGTCGCCGCGGACGGACGGTGTAAAGATTTTCGACACCTGCCGGGGCCACGGCTGCAGGCCTTGTACCACGGCTTCGCACGTGGGAGGATGCGCTGCGCCGGGAAGAAAAGAAAGCCGCTTGCGCGGCTTTCTTCGTCCGGACGGAGCCTCTCCTACTGCTCGGTGACCAACTCGCGCCACGAGACGCGGCGCGTATCCAGCGGCGAGGGTGCGGTGGGCACCGGCGTGCTGATGGTGCCGGGTGCGTCGGTGCGGATCAGTTCCTTGATCGTCCCGTCGGTCAGGCGGATGACGCTCGGCGCGCTGCTCAGGTAATCGCCGAGGCGGATGCCGGAGAGGCCGTTGGTGCCGTCCACCGGGCTACCGCCGCTGTAGTCGAAAAAGTAGGCAAAGCTGACGCCGACCGGAACACAGGCGCCGAGCGTCGGCGTGTTGGTGTTCAGCGCCAGCGTTCCCAACTGCAGGCGCAGCTCGGTGTTGACGCGCTCGCCAGCAACCGGGAAGTCCGCGTACCAGCCGTCGTCGACGTCGAAGTCCACCGGATTGTTGGTGCCGAGGACGATGGCACTGCCGGCGGTGCAGAACGGGTTGCCCGTCGGGCAGGTCGCCGAGGTGAGCGTCTGCGCGATGAAGCTGCCCGGCGTCGGCGTCATCTGCGCCGGGCTGAGCGGGCGCGGGCTGCCGTAGTCGGCATCGAGCAGGCGGTCCTTGATCGCGTAGACCGATTGCGTCTGCGTCGTGACCAGGTCGTCGGTGCCGAGCAGTTGTCCGGTGGCGACGAAGACGACGGCGTGCGGGCCGACCTTGCCGAGTTCCGGCCGGGTGGTGATCGGCTGCGCGACACCACCCGGATCCTTCAGGGTGGCGAGGCGCTGCGCGTCGTATACCGGCGTCGCGGGCGGGACGGCGGGCAGCGGGATGTCGCCGTTGACGTCGAAGCGCCAGAGGTTGCCGAGCTGATCGCCACCATAGACGCGCTGCGCCGTGTTGTTGGCGTCGGGGAAGTTGGCCCACGCCGCGATGCGCGACAGGCCGCTCGGGGTGGTGGTGTCGCCGGCACCGGTCGAGATGGTGCGCAGCAGGGTGCCGTCGCTGGCCCGGATGATGAACAGGTGGCCGACGCCGTCACCCGGCGAGACGTTGTTGTATCCCGACGTGACGATGACCACCCAGGTGCCGTCCTTGAGCTTGGTGATCACCGGGTTGCCGTAGCTGTAGCCGAGGTCGTTGTGGGTGAATTCCCAGAGGGCCTTGGGCGCTGCCGGGTTGGTGATGTCGAGCGCGTAGTAGCCACGGCCGCCGTTGTTCAGGCCGCCGACGAGAATCGTCTTCCAGACGGTCGGCAGCGATCCGGATGCCGGCGTGGCGCAGTCACTGACGCAGATGTCGCCGACCACCGGCGTGCCGTCGACGCTGAACACGTGCATGTTTTGCGCGCCGTAGTTCTTGTCGGCGAGCTTGAACAGGCGCGAGAGGACCGCGCCCGGTACGTAGGCCCAGGCCTCCTCGCCGGTGCTGGCGTAGAAGGCGTGCAGCATGCCGTCGTTGGCGCCGACATAGACCATCGCGGTACGCGTCTGGTTGGCGGTCTTGAAGCCGACGTAGTTGTAGTCGGCATAGTTCCACGGCGAGCCCTGGACGTAGACCGCCTCGGAGCTGACGATATCACCGAGCAGGTGCGTCCGCTGCCGGTAGTACTTGCCGAGGTCGGCGAGCGGTCCCTCGTTGCTCTTGTCACCCCGTACGAAGTTGAGCAGGTTCTCGCCCTGGGCACTGGTCTTTGACGTGGCCGTCAGGCAGGTGGTGCCGATGGAGCAGAACTGGGTCAGGGAATCGATCTGCGGCGACAGGAAATAATTCTTCTGGCTGGTGCTGAGATTCGCCCAGAGGAAGAGCTTGAGGTTGTCGACGCCGCTGCCGGAACTGTTGCCGCCGGATTCGAACAGGTAGATCGTGCGCGCGGTATGGGTTCCCGCGGACACCTTGGCGTCGAGCTGTGCCTGCGCCGACCAGGCCGGGGTCGCCGAGATGGCACCGGTCGTGCCGTTGATCGTGCGCTTGACGATGTCGCCCGACCACTCGCCGACGCGGAACGAGGCCTCGAACAGCTCGTTGCTGCCGGCCGCCAGATTCGGGCTGGTGACCGTCACCGCGGCGAGGGCCCCGTCGCGGACGGTGACCGTCGACAGCGCGCCGCTGATGCCGGCGGCGAGCGACGACGGGTCGGTGGCACTGAAGTAGGTGCCGCGGCCATTGACTGCCGCATGCCAGAGGTCGTCGATGTTGCTCTGGGTGTTGCTCTCCGGCTTCGGCCAGTTGCATTCGCCGATGGTCTGCCATGGGCAGATGCCGGCGTTCGGATCGGCGACGAGGCCGAGCTTGACGCTGTTGAAGTCGCCGCTGGCCGCGGTCAGATAGTCCGCCTGGTACTGCATCAGGCCGGAGGCGCCAAGACCGAGGGTGTAGGTGCTCATGTACTGCCGCGGATACTTGGCATCGTTGGTACAGACGTTGTTCTGCGTCGTCACCGCGCCAGTGACGACCGGGCCGCCGGTGCAGCGATCGGGAGCCTGCGACGGGTCGCGCAGGTCGGTCTTCCAGTAGTACTCGGCGACGTCGGCGAGGGTGTCCGCGGTCGGCCCGAGCGCGACGATCGGGCAGGTCGTCTCGGTATAGTTGTTGGCCGCAGTGGCGGGCTCGGGGGTGCAGGAGGCGACGTCGACCGGACCGACGGTGTTGGTGCTGCAGGTCGTGACGACGCCGGTGCCGGAGGTTCCGGGCGTGCAGCTGGCAACGAACTGCGAGGTCGGCGGTGGCACCACGTTCTGGCAGCTGGTCGTCAGCCCGGCGACGGTGCCGGGGGTGCAGGAAGCGACGTTGGTCCAGCTGCCGACCACCGGCAGCGAGCGGCAGTCCTCCGTCGCGCTGACGGTGCAGGTGCTCGCATTCACCCATGGGTTCGGCCAACTCGTCCGGCATTCGCGGCTGCCGGTGACCGGCGTGCAGGAAGCAACCGCTGACCACCCGCTCCAGATGGTCCGGCACTGCCTGGCGAGTCCGACGGTGTAGTTCGGTGCCGTCGACTTTGGCTGCGCGGTACACGGCGGCGTTGTGATGTCCCTATAAGTGCTCCAGAAGAGCGGGTCGTACCGGCACTGCTGGGTGGCCGACACGGTGCATGAAGCGGAGTTAACCCAGGTATTCCGCGTAAAGTCCACCTGGCACTGTGTGGCCAGCGGCACGTTGAATGTGGTCGGGCCGGCCGATTGAGCGACTGCGGTGCACGAAGCGACGTCGATATATGGGGACCACGCGGAATACCGGCAGTTATTGACCCCCGGAACGGCGGTGCACGAAGCCACCGGGGTCCAGTTGGTCCAGGTCGTCGAGCACTGGGTCGTCGCGCTGGGGGTGCAGCTGCTGGTGCTGATGGGGGTCGTCCAGCCCGTCCGGCACTCCGAGGCGGTGGTGTAGGCCGGGCCCGTCGAAGGAGCTATAGCGGAACAGCTCGCGACGGGCGACCAGCCCGTCCACGTGCCGGTGTACTGGCACTGCGTCCGGTTGCCGCCGGTGGTGACCTCGGTGCACGTTTGACTGGCGGTCAGATCGGTCCAACCGCCGAAGTTGACCTGACATTCGACCGGGCTCGTGACGGTGAAAGGCGACGAGGGGGATGCGGGGTTGGCGTTACAACTGTTGACGTTGCTCCAGTTGCTCCAGACGTACTGGCACTCTTCGGTCGCCGAAACATTGCAGGTTCCGCCAGCGGGCATCCAAAGCGTCCACTGGTTGGTCAGGCACTCGCGGGCGAGACCGACGGTGTAGTCAGGCCCCGCTGACTGCGCCTGCGCGCTGCATGAACTGACGTTGCTGTAGCCCGTCCAGCTGTCATACCGGCAGTCGAGGGTGGGCGAGCGGGTGCAGGAAGACACGTTCACCCACGGATTCGGCCAGGTCGTCTGGCAGTCGACCGCCGTTCCCACCGTGTAGCTGGTCGGTCCGGGGGATTTGGCGACTGCCGTGCAACTCGCGGTGTCGACCCACGATGGCGAGGTGTACTGGCACTGCGAGTCGGTGGTGTAAAGCCACGCCTCGGTGTCGACACCGGGATTGACCAGAACCGCTCCGCCGGTGGCGACCGAGCAGCTCGAAACGTTCGTCCATCCGGTCTGCGGCAGCACCCGGCACTCGGTGCGATTGGTGCCGGTGGCGCCCCTGGTGAGCTGCGAACAGGAGGTCGTGTCGGTCCACGCGCTCCAGGTCGTGCCGGCGTTGGTCGACGTGCGCTCCTGCACTTGTGTCAGGCGCTGCTGCAGCTGGTAGGTCTTGCTCTGCATCTGCGCGGTCATGCTTTGCAGTTGCGCGGTCCGTTCCTGCGTCTGCGTCTTGGTTCGCGTCTGCAGCGTCCCGGTTCGCTGCTGCAGTGGGCCGTCGCGTCGCTGCAACAGCATCAGTCGCTGCTCGGGTTGTGTCAGCGTGCTGATCTGCGCCTGCGTGAAGCTGCTTTCTTCAAGCTGCGAAGTGCTTGCTTGCGATTGTCCGTCAAGGCGCTGCAGCTGGGAGGTTCTTTCCTGCAGCCGATTGAAGTTCCGCTCCTCGACCAGGGCCTGCGTGCTCTGCAACTGACTGCTGGTGACCTGCGCCTGCGTCGCCTGCGTCGGCGTCTGCGTCTCGGTGATCTGCGTCGTGATTTTCTGCTGCTTCCACGGGCCGCCGTCGAGCTGTGGCCGCGTCTCGAGGCCCGGGCCGTCCTGGTCGCCGACGGCGGTGGTGCCGTCCCACTGGAAACCGGCACCCTGGTTCCAGTAGCCGTCGGTGGACAGCAGGGTGACGTTCGGCTGGCAGTAGAACTGCACCGGATCGACGACGCTGACGCCGTTCAGGGTGCCACCGTTGAGGCGCCCGGCGTAGAGGCGGCCGGCGTTGGCGAGCGCCACGCGCAGTGGCGTGTTCTGGTTCGGGACGGCGGCGAACACCTTGTCGTACCAGGCTTTCTTCTGGGTCGCGCTGAAGGTGTCGATGTTCTGGAAGTCCGTATTCGTGTTGTTGTTGATGCTCATGTAGCCGATGCGGTAGCCGTTGCCGATCGGCTGGAACGAGAGGCTGCTGGCGGTCTTCATCGACTGCATGCGGGTGCGGTAATAGGCCCACCAGTTGGCGTAGTTGGTCATTTCCTCGGCATTGGTGCACGGGTCGGCGGCACAATCGCTGCGCGTCGCCGCCTTGGTCGGCAGGGTGACGTTGGGGGTGATGACCGTCAGCAGATTCTCGCCGGGAGCGAGGTTGTTCGCCGGCCGACCGAATGCTGTCGGCGTCAGCGTCATCGTGCCGGTTTGCAAGAGAACGGGAGTCGCCGCAGTGAGACCGGGGGCGCTGATCGTCACAGTGCTGCCCGAGGCGACGGCGCGGTAGCCGACGACCTGGCACGGAGACACCAGGGTAAAGCTGCAGGCGTTGATCGCGCTTTCGATGTAGCCGGCGAGCACCGTCGGGCTGCTCGTCGTCGGCGTCGCCGCCGAGAGGATCTGCTGGCCGCCGACGGTGATGCTGCTGACCGAGGTGCTGCTGCTGCCGCTGATGGTGAGGACGCTGGCGCGCGGCGCCGGCATGCGCGGGAAGTTGAACGGGATATTGGTCGGCGTCGCCGGTGGCCCCGGATTGGGGTCGATCTGCGTCGCCTGGCAGGCGCCGGTGCCGGGTACCGCGGCGACGGCGTCGGCTGCCGTCCGGCACCAGCGCAGCCGCGCAGCGACCGGATAGGTGGCGCTCGGCGCGGTGGCGGCGACACAGGTCTTCATGCTCTGGTTGGTGCAGTACTCGCCGGCCACCGTCGTGTAGTAGTAGGCGATGCCGATCAGGTTGCTGCGCCCGTTGCTCTGCACGCCGTAGCCGTCATCCTTGACCGAGGTCCAGGCGGTGGTGGTGGCGGAGGTCTGGCTGGGGTAGGTCGTGGTGTCGGGCGCACCGCTGGCGTCGAAGTACTTCGGTGCCAGGTAGGTGACCGCCGGGTTGTAGGCGAGGCCGTTGAAGCCGGAGTTCTTCGCCTGGTGGAGGCCGGCGGCGAGCCCCGCCCAGTCGGGCAGGTAGTCCCAGTCCATGCTGCCCGAGTCGTCGAGGACGAAGAGGATGTTCGGCGCGATTTCGACCGACGAGGCGCCGGAGATCGGCGAGTTGGCGAGTTGCGTCGGGGCTGCCAGGACACTGCCACCAAGGATCAGCATCCCGAGCAGGGCGATCGAGCGGATGGTGTGGATGTTGGTGGTCATGGCAAGCTCCTCGTGAAACCCGCTGCGGACTACAGGGCAATGATGGTCTGGATGTAGGCGACCGTGCGGCGCGGTCCCTCGATGCGCGTCGTGACGCGGTAGTAGACGCGGTTGTTGCTGATCGGCGCGATGCCGCCGGCGGTCTGGCTGCCGCCGGTGTTCGTGCTGGCCGGTTCGCGCGCGCAGTTGGCGAGATGCGGTGCGCCGGTCGTTGCGCACAGGCGGTGGACGATGTACTGGACGGTGTTGCCGGCGGCGTCGGTACCGCCGGCGCTCGGCGTCAACCCGCCAGTGGTGAGCGCGGTCCAGTAGGCGTCCCACGACTGCCCAGCGGCCGGCGCCTGGGCGATGCCGGCGGCGACGTAGCCGGTGGCATTGTTGTGCAGGTTCGTGTTGCCCATGGTGTTGTTGGGTTGCAGCCAGTTGTTGAGCGCCAGCTCGGTGCTGCGCTCGCCGGCCTGGATCGCCGACTGGTGAAAAGACAGGTTGCCGGCGACGAGGTTGGCGGTATCGACCGAGCGGACGAGGGCGACGCCGGCGAGCGTCAGCGCGACGAGGACGATCAGCGCGACGAGCAGGACGACGCCCTGCTGCCGGCTGTTGCTGGCCGCCGCGCAGGCATGGCGCGGCCGATCGACGGGCCTCAACATGAGGCCATCCAGGGCAGGTTGCGAATCGGTATCACGGTCTCGAAGGTCCGGTAACGGTAGTTCTGCCAGTTGGCACGCGCGCTGAGGTTGATCGCGGCGCCGCCGCTGCCCGCCCACACCGGTGCCTGCTGGGTGATCTGATCGCGATCGACCTGGCTGTTGCGGGCCACCACGACGATGCGCAGCGCCGAGGTTCTCGCCCAACTGCAGGCCAGGGCGTCCTGATTCGCCGGGCTGGGCTGCTGCGGTGTCGCCTGGTCCCAGGTGTCGACGCCGCTGGTGGCGGTCGAGGCGTGTCCATACTGCGCGCGCAACGCGGCGATGTTGTTGATGATCGGCACCCAGTTGGCGCTGCAGGTGCCGTCGGTCGCGGTGCAGGCGGCGCCACAATTGGCCGCCATGTAGTCGCAGACCGTCAGATTGCCGGCGCGGATCGCGTAGGCGAGGATGCGCGGGTTCTGGCCGAGGTTGAACAACGTCCCGCCATCGACGGCACCGCTGCTCGGCACCGCGATGACCGGCGGCGTCACCGCGGTCACCGTCGCCAGGCTCAGCGCACAACCGACGGTCGGCGCCGACGGGCCGGCGATCACCCGGTCGCCGATGGCGAACGAGCCGGCAGTCTGCAGGCCGAGCTGCAGGCCAAGGACGGCGGTGACGACGTCGCCTTCGGGCGAGCCATTGCCGCTGCCAAAGGCAATCAGCAGCGTGTCGCTGTTGGCGTCGCCAGCGGGGACGTCGGTCGTCGGCGGATTGATCACCACCGGCGCGAGCTGCGCCAGCGTGCGACTCGCCGGTGCCGGCAGGGTCAGCGGACAGCCGAGCGCATTCAGCGCGTTGAAGCCGAAGCCGGCCTGCCGGATGTCGCGCTGCAGCGTGTACAGGGCCATCGCGCCGCCGCCTTGGGC
>JAEUOM010000058.1 GCA_016788495.1 Accumulibacter sp.
GTCGGCCAGGCCACTGTCGGTGGGGTATTCGCGCACGGCAACGCCCATGCCTGCCGCCAGATTGAGCTGCTTCATGTCCTGGATGACCCAGCCGGCCTGCTCCAGCTTCTCGTCAATCTGCTGCCGTGCCTTGGCTTCCGGCGTCATGCGTGTTCCGTCTGCGCCGGGTATGTGTCGACCATGGCGACACCCGGATGCCGGGCGACTTCGCAGGCGGTGACCGATGGTTCGGCATTCATGGCATGGCGCTCGGCGGGTTGCCTCAGGGTCGTCTCGAATCGTCGTCAGTCTAGCACGCGGCCGCAGCGACCATCAGCGACGGCTTGCAGCCAGGGTTCGCCGCGCGCTATAGTCTCGCCGCGAATGGGAGAGAGCGGCACTGCCGTCGCCGAAGGCGCAATTCACCCGGAAACGCTCAGGCAAGAGGACCGTTCGTGCAATGAACTCTGGAGAGCGGCGCCCGCTTTGCGAGGCGCCCACCGATGGGGCCAGGACGACCGTGATGCACCGTGTCGGCCAGACAATCTCTCAGGTACATGGACAGAGGGGTGGACTCGATGCGAGTTCGCCCCTTTTCCGCTTCTGGAATCCACTTCAACACATTCCTGTTACGGATTGATACGATGCAGAAAACCGTCCTGAACGAAGAGCACCGTCGGCGCGGCGCGCGACTGGTCGATTTTGGTGGCTGGGAGATGCCCCTGCACTATGGCTCGCAGATCGAGGAACACCATGCGGTGCGCGGCGATGCCGGCATGTTCGACGTCTCGCACATGTGCGCCGTCGACGTCCGCGGCAGCGATGCGCGCGCCTTCCTGCGGCGGCTGCTGGCCAATAACGTCGACCGCCTGCAGCTTCCCGGCAAGGCCCTCTACAGCACGATGCTCAACGAAGCCGGTGGCGTCATCGACGACCTCATCGTCTACCACCTCGCCGAGAACGACTTCCGCGTCGTCATCAACGCCGCGACGGCCGCCAACGACCTGCGCTGGATGACTGCCCGCCGCGACGAGTGGGGACTGGCGGTGACGATCAGCGCCCGCCGGGAAGGTGAAGGCGCGCTGGCGATGATCGCCGTGCAGGGTCCGCAGGCGCGGCAGAAGGTCGGGCAGGTGCTGCCCGAATGCCAGCCCGCCTGCGCCGGGCTGAAGCCCTTTTTCGCCGCCAGCGTTGGTGAGCACCTGATCGCCCGCACCGGCTACACCGGCGAGGACGGCTACGAGATCACGCTGCCGGCAGCGCAGGCCGTCAGCCTGTGGAACCGCCTTGCCGACGCCGGCGCACAGCCCTGCGGTCTCGGTGCGCGCGACACGCTGCGCCTCGAGGCCGGGATGAATCTCTATGGCCAGGACATGGACGAGAGCGTGTCGCCGCTCGATGCCGGCCTCGCCTGGACCGTCGACCTCGCTGCGCCGCGCGACTTCGTCGGCAAGGCCGCGTTGCTGGCCAGACCGCAGCGGTACGGCTTCCTCGGCCTGCTGCTCATGGACCGCGGCGTCCTGCGCGCCCATCAGCAGGTCGAGAGCGCGCACGGCGCGGGCGAAGTCACCAGCGGCAGCTTCTCGCCGACGCTGCAGCAGTCGATCGCCCTCGCCCGCCTGCCGCTGGCTGCCACGGTCGGCGACATCGTTCAGGTCCGCGTGCGCGAAAAGCTGCTGGCGGCACGCGTCGTCAAGCCGTGCTTCGTCAGGAACGGCAGCATCCTCGTTTGATTCCGACCTGGCCATCGGCCAGCCCCGCTTCAACCCATCAGGAGAGAAAGTGAACATCCCGACCGACCTCAAGTACACCCGCAGCCACGAGTGGGTCCGCCTGGAAGCCGACGGCACGATCAGCGTCGGCATCACCGACCATGCGCAGGAGCTGCTCGGTGACCTCGTCTTCATCGAGCTGCCCGAGCCGGGGCGCGAGCTGGCTGCCGAGCAGGAAGCGGCGGTCGTCGAATCGGTCAAGGCGGCGGCCGACGTCTACGCGCCGCTGGCGGGCAGCGTCATCGAGAGCAATCAGGCGCTCGTCGACGCGCCCGAACTGGTCAACCAGGACGCCTACGCGGCCTGGCTGTTCCGGATGCGGCCAGCCGCCGTCAGCGACCTCGACGGACTGCTCGACGCGGCCGCCTACCAAGAGATCGTTGCCGCCGCCTAAGCGCCGCGCGAACCACCGGAAGACACCATGGATGCCACGCCTCCCTCGCCGCCGCTCGCGGCTCTCGAACAGCGCGACGACTTCGTCGGCCGCCACATCGGCCCCAATGCCGGCGAAATCGCCAGCATGCTGGCCAGCATCGGCGTTGCCAGCCTCGCCGAACTCGTCGCGCAGACCGTGCCGGCGGCGATCCGGCTGGCCGCGCCGCTGCCGCTCGCCGGGCCGCGCAGCGAGATCGAGGCGCTCGCCGCATTGAAGGCAATAGCCGGCCGCAACCAGCGGCGGCATTCGCTGATCGGCATGGGCTACGCCGACAGCGTGACGCCAGCGGTCGTGCTGCGCAACCTGCTCGAGAACCCCGGCTGGTACACCGCCTATACGCCGTATCAGGCGGAACTCGCGCAGGGGCGGCTGGAAGCACTGCTCAATTACCAGCAGATGGTGATCGACCTCACCGGCCTCGAGCTCGCCAATGCCTCGCTGCTCGACGAAGCGACTGCGGCCGCCGAAGCGATGAGCATGGCGCGCCGGGTCAGCAAGTCGGCAGCGCAACGCTTCTTCGTCGACGCGGCGTGCTTGCCGCAGACCGCCGACGTGCTGCGCACCCGCGCCGCCTGGTTCGGCTTCGAACTGGTCTTCGGCACAGCCTCTGAAGCGGCGCAGCACGAGGTCTTCGGCGCGCTCTTCCAGTATCCGGACGATGCCGGCGAGGTCGTCGACCTCAGTGCACAGATCGCCGCCGTCAAGGCACGCGGTGGCGTCGTCGCCGTCGCCGCCGACCTGATGGCGCTGGTACTGCTCCGCTCGCCGGGCGAGATGGGCGCCGACATCGCGCTCGGTTCGGCGCAGCGCTTTGGCGTCCCGCTCGGTTTTGGTGGCCCGCACGCCGCCTTCTTCGCCACCCGTGACGAGTACAAGCGCGCCGTCCCCGGCCGCATCATCGGCGTCTCGGTCGACGCACGCGGCAAGCGCGCGCTGCGCATGGCGCTGCAGACCCGCGAGCAGCACATCCGGCGGGAAAAGGCCAATTCGAACATCTGCACCTCGCAGGTCCTGCTCGCCAACATCGCCGGCATGTACGCCGTCTACCACGGCCCGCAGGGGCTGCGCGGCATCGCCGGCCGCATCCACCGGCTCGCCGCCCTGCTCGCCGAAGGCCTGCGCCAGGCCGGGATCGAGCTGAGCAGCCGGCACTTTTTCGACACCGTTCGCCTGCGGCTGGCCGGCCGCGCGGCGGCGGTCGTGACGGCCGCCGCCGACGCCGGCTACAACCTGCGCCTCGTTTCCGCCGACGCCGTGGCCATCGCCATCAACGAGAAGACGACGCGTGCCGACGTCGCTGCGCTGATCCGGCTGATCGCCGGCGTCGATGCCGACATCGAAGGGCTCGACGAGCAACTGCGGCAGGCCGACCCGTTCCTGCCGGCGTCGCTGCTGCGTCAGGACGCCATCCTGACGCATCCGGTGTTCAACACCCACCACACCGAGCACCAGATGCTGCGCTATCTCAAGAAGCTGCAGAACCGGGATCTGGCGCTCGACCATTCGATGATCTCGCTCGGCTCCTGCACCATGAAGCTCAACGCCAGCAGCGAGATGATCCCGATCACCTGGCCGGAGTTCAGCGACATTCACCCCTTCGCCCCGCTCGATCAGGCGCAGGGCTACCTGCAGATGATCGGCGACCTGGAGGCCTGGCTGAAGGCGATCACCGGTTTCGACGCCATCTGCCTGCAGCCGAACTCGGGGGCCCAGGGCGAGTACGCCGGACTGGTGGCGATTGCCCGCTATCACGCCAGCCGTGGCGAAGGCCGGCGCAACATCTGCCTGATCCCGAAATCGGCGCATGGCACCAATCCGGCCACGGCGCAGATGTGCGGCATGCGGGTGGTGGTCGTGGACTGCGACGAATCCGGCAACATCGACGTCGCCGACCTGGCGGCCAAGGCGGCGCAGCATGCCGCCAACCTCGCCTGCCTGATGATCACCTATCCATCGACGCACGGCGTCTTCGAGGAAGCGATCCGCGACATCTGCGCCATCGTGCACCAGCACGGCGGCCAGGTCTATATGGACGGCGCCAACCTCAACGCCCAGGTCGGCCTGACCTCGCCGGCGCTGATCGGCGCCGACGTCAGCCACATGAACCTGCACAAGACTTTCTGCATCCCGCATGGTGGCGGCGGTCCGGGAATGGGTCCGATCGGGCTCAAGGCGCATCTGGCGCCATTCATGGCCAACCACTGCGTGCAGCCGGTCGCCGGGCCGCACCGCGGCCAGGGCGCGGTTGCTGCGGCGCCATGGGGCTCGGCTTCGATCCTGCCGATCTCCTGGATGTACATCGCGATGATGGGCGGCAGCGGACTGACGCGCGCCACCGAAGTGGCGATCCTCAACGCCAACTACATCGGCACGCGGCTGCAACCGCACTACCCGGTGCTGTACACCGGCAGCAACGGCCGCGTCGCGCACGAGTGCATCCTCGACATCCGCCCGCTCAAGGCGGCCAGCGGCGTTTCCGAGATCGACATCGCCAAGCGCCTGATGGACTACGGATTTCACGCGCCGACGGTCAGCTTCCCGGTGGCCGGAACGATGATGGTCGAACCGACCGAATCGGAAGCGAAAGACGAACTCGATCGCTTCATCGCGGCGATGATCAGCATCCGCAACGAGATCCGCCAAGTCGAGGCCGGCCACTGGCCGGCGGACGACAACCCGTTGAAGCGCGCGCCGCACACCCAGGCCGACATCGTCGACGAACAGTGGCAGCGACCGTACAGCCGTCAGCAGGCGGCCTTTCCGCTGCCCTGGGTGGCGGAGAACAAGTTCTGGCCGAGCGTCAATCGCGTCGACGACGTCTACGGCGACCGCCACCTGTTC
>JAEUOM010000061.1 GCA_016788495.1 Accumulibacter sp.
GGGACGCACGCTGGCACGCGACGAGGTCGGATCGACCGCCTACGAGACGCACAACTACCAGTTCGGACTCGCCTACCGGCAGCGCGACCATCTCCTCGAGTTCAAGTACGCGTATCAGGACATCCCCGAGCAGTTGTTCCCGAACCAGCGGATGGACATGCTCGGCAACACCGCCAACCGCTTCAACCTGCGCTATCTCGGGCAGTATGACTGGGGGCAGCTCGAGGCACGGGCGTACTACGAATCGGTCGACCATCTGATGGACTTCGGTCCCGACAAGCGCTTCTACTACGGTGTGGCTTCCGGTGGCCACAACGCCGTGATCGGCATGCCCTGCTCGCCGATCAGCGCGAACTGCGCCGCCGGCATGCCGATGAAGACCGACAGCAACACCAGCGGCGTCACCGTCCGCGCCGACGTCAATCTCGGTGTCAACGACCTGCTGCGCGTCGGCGGCCTGTATCAGCACTACCGGCTCGACGACTACTGGCCGGCGTCGGGTGGCGGCATGTGGCCGCTGACCTTCGACAACATCAACGATGGTACGCGCGACCGCCTGGGCATGTTTGGTGAGTGGGAGTCGCGGCTCGACGCGCAGTGGACGACCTTGCTCGGTGTCCGCTACGAGCACGTCACGACCGATGCCGGTCCGGTGCAGGGCTACAACCCGAACATCAACTTCACGACCATGATGATGGGCGGGATGCCGATGCGCTCGTACAACAACCAGCAGGCCGATGCCGCAGCCTTCAACGCGCAGGATCGCAAGCGGAGCGACAACAACTGGGATCTCACCGCCCTCGCCCGCTACGCACTCGACGCCCAGACCGACCTCGAAGTCGGCGTGGCGCGCAAGACGCGGTCGCCGAACCTGTACGAGCGCTACACCTGGTCGACCTGGTCGATGGCGGCGGTGATGAACAACTTCGCCGGCGATGGCAACGGCTACTACGGCGACATCGACCTCGATCCGGAGGTCGCGTACACCATTTCCGGGTCGGTCGACTGGCATGCGAGCGACCGCAGCTGGAAACTCCGGGCGACGCCGTACTACACGCGCGTCAAGGACTACATCGACGCGATCCGCTGCAACAACGCGACCACCTGTCCGCCACCGAACGCGACGACGACCGACCAGTTCGTCGTCCTGCAGTACGCGAACCAGTCGGCCGAGCTCTACGGCATCGACCTCTCCGGTGAGTTGCCGGTGGCAAGCACCGCTGTCGGCGACTTCCGACTGAACGGAATCCTTTCGTACACCTACGGCAAGAACCGCGACACCGGCGACGGCCTGTACAACATCATGCCGTTCAATGCCCGGCTGACGCTCAGCCAGCGTTACGCTGGCTGGGACAACGCGATCGAGTTCGTTGGCGCGACTTCGAAGGATCACCTGTCCGACGTGCGCAACGAGATCGGCACACCCGGCTACGGACTGCTGAACCTGCGCGCCAGCTATTCGTGGAAGCAGGCTCGTCTCGACTTCGGCATCGAAAACGTCTTCGACAAGCTCTACTACCTGCCGCTCGGGGGCGCCTATACTGGTCAGGGAACGACGATGATGATCAACGCGATTCCATGGGGCATCGCGGTTCCCGGCATGGGCCGCTCGGTCTATACCGGGCTGAGCTTCAAGCTGTAGGCGGGGCGGGCAACCCTCGGCGCGCAGCCACGCCAGGTGGCAGCAGCCGGAGACGGCTGGCGACCGGGGTCACCGGCTGGCAGCCGCCGCCGGCGGCTGCTCGAGCTGCTTCTCGCGGCCGGCATCGTCACTGTCGTGCATGCGGCAGCGATTTACGCGTTGTGGACGCACCGTCTCCTGGCGGCTGCCGCTGAAATGGCGACGCTGCACGTCGACTTCGTCGCTCCGGCGGTGGCGCCACCGCTCGCTCAGCCAGCAGCCGAACCACGGCGAACGCCGCCCGCGCGAGCGCGCGAGACGCCGCGGCGGCAGCCGCCGCCACAGCGACCGCTGCTGGCGGCGCCATCGCGGCAGGCGGCGGTTGCCGCGGCACCATCCATGCCCGTGCCGGCGCCTGCCGTCGACACGCCGACAGCGCCCGCCGCGCCCATGCCCCTGGCGCAACGGCCGGCGCTGGCATTGGGAGCCGAGCTGTCGGTGGTCTGCCACCATCGGCCAGCGCCCGCCTACCCGCCGCTGTCGCGGCGTCTCGAGGAAACCGGCGAGGTCCTGGTACGTGTCGAACTCGCCGACGACGGCAGCGTCGGAGCGGCGCGAATCGAACGCAGCAGCGGCCATCAACGACTCGACGACGCGGCTCTGGCGGCGGTCCGGGGCTGGCGCTGCAGCGTGCCGGCCGCCTTTGGCCGCGCGGGGCGCGCGGTTGCGCTGCAGCCTTTCCGCTTCGTCCTGCAATGAGCTCGAGCATCGGCGACACTGGCGGTCACGTGCGGCGAGTCGCTGCCTTGCCGCCTCGATGCACCGCAGGTCTGGGTACAATGCGTGCGGTTCTTCTCGCGCGCAGCGTTCCTCCCGATCGCGGGCAAACAACTTTTCCTGGATACTGAATCGTGGAGTCGCAAGTCGTCGATGGCTTCGGTGTTGCCCATTTTCTCTCGCAGACCGACCTGGTCGGCCGGCTGGTGTTGTTCGTCCTGCTGCTCCTGTCGCTGGCGAGCTGGTATCTGATCGTCACCAGGTCGCTCGCCGGCTTTCTCGAACAGCGGCGGGCCAGTGCCTTTCTCGCGCGCTTCTGGAGCAGCGGCAGCAACGATCTGCGGCGTCGCCTGCAGGATGAGGAGTGCAATCACGCGTTCGCACGACTCGCTGCCGAGGGACTTGACGCGCTCGCCGACAGCAGCGGCGGCGTCAGCCTGGCGGCGGCCGGCGGCTTTGCCGAGTACCTCAGCCGCCGGCTGAACCACGTCATCGATGACGAAGCAGCCGCCGCCGAGTACGGCCTGACAGTGCTCGCTTCTGCCGCCTCGGCAGCGCCGTACATCGGGCTCTTCGGTACCGTCTGGGGAATCTACCATGCGCTCGTGCAGATCGGCCTGTCGGGGCAGGGAACGCTGGACAAGGTGGCGGGTCCGGTCGGCGAGGCCCTGATCATGACCGCGCTCGGGCTGGCAGTGGCGATTCCGGCGGTGCTCGCGTACAACGCGTTCAACCGTCGCAACCGCCTGTGGCTGGCACGCCTGGAGGGTTTTGCGCACGAGCTTTACGTCCTGCTGACGGTGAAGAGCGTCGCTGCCGATCCCCTCGTCAGCAGACCGCGCCGAGACGGCCGGTGAGCGGCTGCGGTTTCCGTCGCCAGCGCCAGGCGACTACGCGGGCCGACATGAACGTCGTGCCGCTGGTCGACGTGATGCTGGTGCTGCTGGTGATCTTCATCGTCACCGCGCCACTGCTGACGCACGCGGTGAAGATCGACCTGCCGCAGGCGTCGAGCCAGGTCAACGTGACACGCAACGAACGTGTCGAACTGGCGGTGCGCGAGAACGGCGCGCTGTTCTGGAACGGCGAGCCGCTGACTCTCGAGGAGCTGGCCGAGCGCTGCGCGGTCGCCGGCCGGCAAGCGCCGCAACCCGAACTGCACCTGCATGCGGATCGCCACGCGCATTACGAGCGCGTCGCGCGGGTATTGGCAATCGCCGTGCGGGCCGGGCTGCAGCGCGTCGGTTTCGTTTCCCTGCCGGAAGACCCAGCGCCGCGCTAGCCGTGCCCTTTCCCAGCAAGAAACGGGACTGCACTTTCCCACCCGGGTCAGGCCGGCGCAGCCTTCAACACCAGGAGTCCTTGCGGCGAGCTGCGCCGGTGCAGAGGCAGCGAGGGGCAGCGCAACCGGCGTTGACCGCGGTCACCGCCGGCGCCATAATCTGCCGCCCCATCGCCCCGCCCTTCCCGCTCGAGACTGCCCCGATGATGATGATCACGACGACCCCTCTGCCGGCAACCAGCCGGCTCGCCTGCCTGATCGCAATCGCCCTGCTCGGACCGCTCGGCTGTGCCAGCCAGCAGCCGACGAGTTCCGGCATGCAGGTGATCGACATCATCCCCGGCAGTGGCCCCGCCGTGATGCCGAGCAGCGCCCCCGCGCCCGCCGGCGGCGCCGTCGCCGATCCTGCCGGGCAACCGCCACTGGCCGACCCCTGGCCACGCCAGGTCGCGCTGGCCGACACGACGGCGCTGGTATACCTGCCGCAGGTCGATGGCTGGCAGGGCAACACGCTCAACTTCCGTGCCGCCGTCTCGCTGCCGGGCAGCGCTGAGAACCAGCAGACCTTCGGCGTCATCTGGGGCAGCGCACGCACCGCCGTCGATCGCACGACGCGCAGCGTCAGCCTGGAAGACCTGACACTGACGCGGGCGCGCTTTCCGACCCTTGCCGACAATGGTCTCGCCTACCTCGACCAGTTGCGTGGCGCCCTGCCGGCAGCGATGGCCAGCATGTCGCTCGACCTGCTGCAAGGGCAGCTCGCCGCCTCGCAGACGGTGAAGGCGAAGAGCGTTGCGGTGAGCAACGAGCCACCACGGGTGATCGTCAGCCAGAGTCCGGCAATCCTGGTGCCGATCGACGGCAACCCGGTGATCCGGCCGGTCGCCGGTTCCCGTTTCGAACGGGTGATCAACACGCAGGCGCTGATCGCCCGCGCGCGCCAGGGCCGCCCCTGGTACCTGCACGTCTACGACGGCTGGCTGGCTGCTTCGTCACTCGACGGACCGTGGCTGCCGGCCGGCGAGACACCGCGCGACCTGGCCGATCTGGCGCAACAACTTGCCGGCAAGGGCCTGGTCGACCTGCTCGACGGCGGGCCGAAAGCGGACCCGAAGCCGTCGCTCGCCAACGGCGCGCCGACCATCTACGTGACGCAGACGCCCGCCGAACTGATCGTCTTCAAGGGACAACCGAACTTCGTTCCGATCACCGGAACCGGCCTGCTCTGGGCCGAGAACACGACTGCCGACGTGCTCGTCAATACCGCCAACGACGACTATTACACGCTTCTTTCCGGCCGCTGGTACCGTGCGCAGTCGCTCAACGGCCCCTGGACCTTCGTCGCCGCAAATTCGCTGCCGGCGGATTTCGCGCGCATACCGAAGGGCGTTGCCGCCGGCGTCGTCCTCGCTTCGGTCGCCGGAACACCACAGGCACAGGAGGCGCTGATCGCCAACTCGATCCCGCAGACGGCAGCCGTGCCGCTGCGCAACGGCCCCGGCTTCACGCCGTCCTTCGACGGCGCGCCGCAATGGCGGCCGATCGACGGGACACCGCTGCGCTACGTCGTCAATGCCGCGACACCGATCATCCAGGTCGGCCCGAACGCCTATTACGCGGTGCAGGCCGGCGTCTGGTTCACCGCCAGCGGGCTGACCGGACCCTGGCGCGTCGCCAGCAGCGTGCCGCCGGTGATCTACGGCATTCCGCCGAGTTCGCCGCTGCATTACGTGACCTACGTCCAGGTCTACGGTGGCAGCAGCGAGGTGGTCTATGTCGGCTACACGCCGGGCTACCTGGGGACGGTCGTCGCCCCCGATGGCGTCGTCGTCTACGGTACCGGCTACACCTACGCGCCGTGGATCGGCTCCGTCTGGTACGCTACGCCCTACACCTGGGGGCTGGCCGCGGCACCGATCTACAACCCCTACGTGGGCTTCGGCTTCGGCTTCGGCCTCGGTCTCGCCACCGCCGCCTGGGCCGCGCCCTACTGGGGTGGCGCCTACTACCATCCCGGCTACTGGGGCTATCCCTGCTGCGGATCGGCCAGCGCGAATGTCTATGGCCACTGGGGCAACACCGTTTACTCCGGGACGCGCAGCTGGACCGCCAGCGCGGACGGGCGTGTCGGCACGAGCGCCGCCGGCACCTACGCCAACACACGCACCGGCACCACCGGCTCGTATGCAGCCGGGCGCAGCTACAACCCCTATACCGGCCAGGCGATGCGCGGCTACGACCGCACCTTCGACACCGCCGGCGGCGTCAGCGGAAATGTCGCCCGCGCCGGTTCGTACAATGCCGATTCCGGCCCGCGCTCGTATGCCTCGAGCGCCACAGCCACCGGCCCGCAGGGCAGTTCGGTGACGAAAACCGCGACGGCAACGGCGGGACCACAGGGGGTCGCTGCCCAGCATACGGTCAGCGCGTACGACGCCCGGACTGGCGAGAGCAAGAGCTATACATCGAGCGGGCTGTTCGGCGACCATTTTGCCGGTGCCGACGGCAACGTCTACCGCAACAGCGACAGCGGCTGGCAGCAACATGGCGCCGGCGGCTGGCAGTCAGCCAGCGGCGACACCTCGTGGGCCGACCGCGAGCAGCAGGCAAGAAGCAGTGACCAGGGTGGCTGGGGCGGCGGCGACCGTGCCGCCGGTGGCTGGGGCGGTGGTGACAGCTGGGGCAGCCGCTATGGCGGCGGCAGCAGCTTCGCCGGCCGCTTCGGCGGTGGCGGCTTCGGCGAAGGACGTTTCGGTGGTGGAGGCTTTGGCGGCGGCTTTCGCGGTGGCTTCGGGGGCAGACGCTGACGCACCGCAAGCGCGTCCGGCAGCAGGATCAACGACCCGGGCAACGGCGACCACATTGTTGCGGCCGCCATGCCAGGAACACGCGGACCATGTCTCGCAACCAGCGCCGGACAGCGCTGCGCGGAGCCAGGACCAACGTCCGATCGAGGAGGATGTCATGCAAGGTACACAACGAGGAATCTTCGTTTTTCCGGCTCTCGCGCTTTTTCTCGGCGGCTGCGCCAGTCCGCAGCAAATGCTGGCCAGCGAGGAGGAGCAGGCACTGCTGACCGCAGTACGCCGCGGCCAGTTCGAGATGTCCTGCCCAACGGCGCGCGGCGTCGTGCTCTCGGCCAATCTGCTGCAGCCCGTCCTGTGGAACGGCATCGAGCGCGCCGAGTACACGATCGGTGTCGAGGGCTGCGGACAGAAGGCAACCTACGTCACCGTGTGCCCGCTCGGCTCGCCGGGCTGCGTCGCCGTCTCGGGCCGCAACCTGGCACAGTAGCCACCGTCGACGCCGCGCGCGAGGAACTCCACAATTGCCCGGCCAAGACCGCCCCTGCAGCGGCATGCCGAGAGGCGCGCGTGCAGCGCCGCCGGGGAGCTGCGCATGGACCGACGCCAGCGGCTGGCGGGATGCCAGCCGACGCGTTCGGTGTGCGGCCGCCGACGAAACTTCAGCAGGAAACGAGGTATCATGCAGCGACGGCAACGCAGCCATCGACCGTCCCCTCCTACTCAACCGCCTTTCAAGGAGCCCAGCATGTTCAAGCAAGTCACGTCCTACCTTTCAGCGCTCGCGTTTGCGGTTCTCCTGGCGGCCTGCGCGGCGCCCGGGCAGCAGCCGGGAGAAATGGAAATCCGTAGCGGGGTGATCGAGCAGATCAGCTTTGTCGATCTGCAGAGCAACCAGCATCAGGGAGTCGGCGCGGTTGTCGGTGGCCTCGCCGGCCTCGGCATCGGCAGTCTGATCGGCGGCGGCAGCGGACGCGACGTGGCGATGGTTCTGGGAACCATCGGCGGCGCGATCGCCGGCAACCAGATCCAGAAAAGATACGACCAGCCCGTGCAGGGACAACAGATCATCGTCCGCACCTCCTACGGCGTCCTGGTCTCGGTCACGCAGCCGACGAACCAGTCACTGTTCCAGGGCCAGCGGGTTTTCATCGAGGGTAGCGGTGAAAACGCTCGTGTCGTGCCGCGCTGATCGAATCCCGGTCTCCGGCGGAGTCCCTTCAGGCTCGCTACCCGGACGCGCCCAGGGAGGAGCCGACGGCATGGCGGCTGCTTCGTCCGGTCCGGTTGCGTTCCCGTGTTGGCGACGGCGGAGCGATCGTCCGGCGACATTCCTCCGCTCACTCGCCCTGCTGTTGGTTGCCGCCGCCACGGCCTGCGCGCCGGACGCTTGGCGGCCGGACAGCCGCTTTGATGCATTCCTCGATCAGGTGCAGGATCGCTGCGGCAACCTCGACGTGGGCAGCCGGCGCATCGGCGCCAACCTCATCCAGGGTCCCGATTCGTATTTCCTTGACCTCACCTCGCGCTATTTCCACCGCGAGATATCACTTGAGAACTATGCCGACGCGCTTGCCGGTACGTTCTCCAGCGACCCGGGATCGGCTGGCATTCGCTGCATCCTCGCTGTGCCGCGGAGCAGCGACCCGATGCCGATGCCGCCAGCGCTGCTGCAGTGACCGCCGCCGGGACACCCCGACCGCCGGCTGCTGGGCCGCTCGCTCGGCCCTTCCGCCTGCATTGCGGCGGATGACCGGGTGACCGCAAGCGTTGTGCAAGCAGGGACAAGCTCGTAGAATGGCGGCCTGCGCGGGCGTCGTATAATGGCAATACCCTAGCTTCCCAAGCTAGAGCCGAGGGTTCGATTCCCTTCGCCCGCTCCAGTTCCCTCTCCTCACGCGTCGTCCGCACTGCGCTGCCCCGCGCCTGCGCATGCGTCCGGATGCCTACGCAGATCGACCCGGCAGCGCCAGAGTGGATGTCCCGACGCCAGGTACTTGCGCTCGAAGGGCGTCATCGGCGCCGTCGGAAAGTACGCCTCACGGACCACCGCATACCCGCTCAGCGACTCGATCGCGAGACAGAACTCGGCAATGTAGATCGGCCAGTTGCTGCGGCATTCGAGGGCACCGGCAAGCGCCAGAACGGTCGGAAACACCGCATGCCCGTGCCAGCGCCGGCCGACGTGGCAGCTCTTCGGCCAAGGGTTCGGATAGAGCAGGTAGTGGCGGTCGAGCTGGCCGCCGGCGTCGTGCAGCAAGCGCCAGTAATCGACGAGGTCGGCGCGCACCAGATCGAGGTTTTCCGGCCAGCCGGCAGCGGCGCGGCGAGCGCGTGCCAAGCGCACCGCCGACTGGTCGATGCCGATCACGTAGTGATCCGGGAAGCGCCGGGCGAGCACGATGCTGCTCTCGCCGACCCCGCAACCCGAGTCGAGAATCAGCCGGGATCCGCCCGCCAGGCGCTGATAGCGCTCGAAACTGTCGGCAAAGGCGCGCCGGCTGTGTTCGGCACAGGGTTTGCGGAAGGGAGCCCGGGAATGGCGATCGAGCAGCCGTGACAGCTGCCAATGGACGGCGGCCTGGCTGCTGACCGGCAAGCGCGAGTCAGCGGGCATCGGGCAACGGGTCGCTGCCTGCAACCGCCAGCACCCCGTGCTGCTGCAGTCGCTGATTGACCTCGGCGACCGTGCGCAGCGGGCGAATCGCGAGGAACAACGCGGCGGCCTCGACGAAGTTCGGCCGTAGCGCTGCCAACCACAGCTTCAGGCGTCCCGGCGCATGTTGCGGCGCGACCTTGGCGCACACCTGCTGCCAGTACGACGCCAGCAGCGGCAGCAGTTGCGGCCAGTCGGCGCTGCGATCCTCGTCCTCCTCCTGGCCGGCCATCAGGCGACGGATGTTGCGGGCAAGAAAGGGATCGGCGACGGCACCGCGGCCAAGCATCACATCCCGGCAGCCACTGACGGCCCGGCAGCGCCGATAGTCGGCCGTCGTCCATACTTCGCCATTTGCCGCCACCGGTTGCGCCACCACCTCGCTGATGCGGGCGACCCACTCCCAGTGCGCCGGCGGCCGGTAGCCTTCGGCACGCGTGCGCGCATGCACAACCAGCGAGTCGACGCCGCCATCTGCCAGCGCCCGCGCGCAGTCCAGCGTCTGCGACGTGTCGCGGACTCCGAGTCGCATCTTGGCGGAGAAGGGGATTGCCGCCGGCACCGATCGCCGCACCGCCGACACAATGCGAAAGAGCTGCTCCGGATCGGCAAGCAGTGTCGCTCCGCCGCCATGACGGTTCACCTTCGGTGCCGGGCAGCCAAAGTTGAGGTCGATTCCGGCCGGTGTCAGCCGGGCAAGCTGTGCGGCATTGTCGGCAAGACAGGTCGGGTCACTGCCAAGCAGTTGCACGACCAGCGGCGTCCCGGCACCGGTACGGCCGGCACGCGCGAGCTCCGGGCAGCTGCGCACGAAGCTTCGTTGCGGCAGCAGGTTGCCGGAGACGCGGATGAACTCGCTGACCGCCAGATCATAGCCGCCGACCCGCGTCAGTACGTCGCGCAGCACATCGTCGAGCAGACCCTCCATCGGCGCCAGCAGCAATCGGCTCATC
>JAEUOM010000086.1 GCA_016788495.1 Accumulibacter sp.
AAGCCAATGCTGTCTCCGACCGCGCCGTCCGCACACTCTGTGACGAGTTGAACGCGACCGAGACCGTCTTCCCACGCACCAACCTCCGCTTGATCCTCCAACTCGGTACTTCGCAAAATCCGTGAGATCAGGTTGTCTGAGGCTCGGTCGCGCTGCCTCTTGCCGGGCGAGGAAGCGCATCCGCCGCCGACCGATCACCGGCTGCGCAATCCCTGCGATCACGCGTCTCACATCGTTCGCGGCAAGAAATACGCAAGACGCAGTCACTCCGCTCCTGGCGCAGCGTCGTTCGCGCGTGAGTGGTTGTCGACGATTTTTACACTCCTCCCGACGCAGGCTTGCTCACTCGCTGACAAAACTCACTAAATCCATATCTTGCAAATTGCGGCATGATTTTTGCTTGGTAAGCTCGGTAATTCATCGGCCTGATGTCTTGCATTGGGCCACGTCGCTTTCTTAGTGATCGGAGAGTCATTATGAACAACATGAGCCTCGATGCGTGCCCGGAAGGTACGTGGAAATGATCAAGACTGCGCAACTTGGTGTAGTCACCGTGTGCCTGGCTCTCAGCGGAACCGCTTCTGGAGCTGCCCTGTCATTGATCAACCAGGGTTTCGAATCGGATTTGGCGGGCTGGAGCGTCGCCGGCTTGGTCACGCCCAGCCCGGGCATAACGGTGAAGACCTTTGACGGCGTCGTGCATGACGTCATTCCGTGGGTGTCGCGAATGGCCAGACTGGTCAGCCAGGCGGCGCCGGGCGGTCCGGATCCCTTCCGCAACAACGTCGCCGAACTGAATGCCTTTTTCGGCTTCGACATCACGACACGGCTTGCGGCGGGTACGAGTCCGTGGAACGGATCGGGAATCAGCCAGTCGTTCTCCGGCAAGAAAGATGACGTGCTGACGCAGTATTGGAGCTTTTACTCGGAGGAGAGCGATACGTTCCAGTCGCTGGATACCGCGTTCTACGTGGTGACCGATGCCTCCGGCGCCGTGGTCGATTTCGACGAACTGGCGGTGGCAAAGGACGTTCCCGGCGGTTTTGCGAAATGGCAGGCAGTGCAGTACGTGCTGCCGGCTGATGGCACATATACCATCGGTTTCGGCGTCGTGAACGGGCGGGATGAGTACTTCAATTCGGAGCTGTTTCTTGATAACGGCCTTCCCGAGCCCGGGTCGTTCGCGTTGCTCGGGCTGGCGCTGGCCGGTTTTTCGTGGGCGCGCCGGAAACCAGCGGGAAAGTCGTAACCGGATTCAGGAAAGAGGTTTGATGAACAAAGAGAACACCAACACTGAGCCGGGAGTGCGGGCAAATGCCGAGGCAGCGGAAGGAAGCGCATCGGCGGCGACTCAACCGGTCTCCGTGGCCATTCGTTTGCAGCCTGTCGAACAGTCACAACTGCCGGTTTTTTCCAACATCGCAACGGTGCAACCGGGAACCGGGGTCGTGTTCATCGATTTCGGATTCATCGAGCCGCAGACGCTGACACACTTGGCTCGTCTGGGCCAGCCGGGGGTCGAAATCCCGCAGGCGGTCAGCGGTACCCTGGCCTGTCGCATGGCGTTGAGTCTCGAGACTGCGGCAAACCTGGCGAACCAGCTGAATCACTTGTTGCGTAGCGCTGCGGCAGCACAGGCGCGTTCGGCGAATGCCGGGGCTGCTGCACCGCACGCCACGGGTGAGCACGCAGGCGAGTGAGTGGGGCTTGTCCCCCCGGGCGAAGCCGGACTGCACACGTGGCCTGATCGGCTACTCGTACGCGACACAGCCGGGCCCCACTGAAGCACCGGCAGCGACCGCCGGCCGGGCTCGATCTCCGTCGTCACCCATTCATGGACACCGATTGACGAGCGCAGCGTGGGGCGTTGTGGCGCGTACCGCGCCAGGCTGCCGACAATTGGCGGCTGCCTGATCGATTCTTCTTGACTGCCGCCCGCGTTCGGTGGCACAAGGCCGGAAACTGCCGGCCGCGCTGCTTCGAGGCGCAGTGTGCGAGCGTGTCGCTCGTGTCTCCTGCCCGTATCGGCGCCGTGTGTGACTGCAGCCGCCCGTTGCAGAAATCCTCCCTGGTGACTGGAGATCCACCATGAAGCTCTGCCCGCTTCTCTTGGCCGCGCTCGCGCTCCTGGCTGGCTGCAGCCATCGGGCGAGCACAGGGTTGCCAGCCACCACGGCGGAGATTCACCAACCGGAAGGAGTCTCCGGGCACAGCCCGCAACCCGGCTGGCGGGGAGATCGTTTCGCGGTTGCGACGGCGAACCCGCTGGCGAGCGAGGCGGGCGCGGCGATGCTGCGCGCTGGCGGCGCCGCGATCGATGCCGCGATTGCCGTGCAGATGGTTCTTGGTGTCGTCGAACCGCAGTCGAGCGGGATTGGCGGCGGTGCCTTCCTGCTGCACCACGATGGTCGACGAACGGTGGCTTTCGATGGCCGCGAGACGGCGCCGGCGGCTGCCGGCGAGGATCTCTTCCTGCTGGCTGATGGCAAGCCGCTGAGCTTTCATCAGGCAGTGATCGGTGGTCGGGCGGTCGGCGTTCCCGGAACCGTGCGCATGCTCGAGCAGGCGCATGCCGAATACGGCCGGCTGCCCTGGGCGACTCTCTTCGAGCCCGCAATCCACCTGGCTGAAACCGGTTTTCCGGTCGGCCAGCGGCTGCATGCGCTGCTCAAGGCGGATCCCTACCTGCGCCTCGATCACCAGGCCGCAGCGCATTTCTATGATGACACCGGGCAGCCGGTCGCGGTTGGCAGTATCCTGCGCAATCCCGAACTTGCCGCAGTCATGCGCCGGATCGCCGGCGAGGGATCGCGCGCCCTGTACGAGGGAGAAATCGCGCAGGCAATCGTGGCCAAGGTGCGCCAGCACCCGGAAAACCCCGGCCGCCTGAGCCTGAGTGACCTTGCCGGGTATCGAGCGGAACGGCGACAGCCCTTTTGCAGCGACTACGCAGCACGACAGGCGAAGCCGCCACGCCGCTATCGCATCTGCGGCTTTCCGCCCCCCGGTTCGGGAGCCATTGCCATGGCGCAGATTCTCGGCATCCTCGGCCACACCGTTGCCGTGTCGCTGCCCTTCGCCGACCCGCAGTGGCTGCACTACTACAGCGAGGCGGCGCGCCTCGCCTTCGCCGATCGTGCGCGCTACGTCGCCGATCCGGCCTTCGTTGCTGCCCCTGCCGGCAACTGGTATGCGCTGATCGCGCCCGACTACCTCGCTGCCCGGGCGCAGCTGATCGAGGCCGGCCGCAGCATGCAGGTCGCCCAGCCGGGTGTGCCGGGGACGGTGGCGCCGACCCGTTCGTCGATGCCGGAACAGGTCGAGTACGGGACCTCGCACCTCAGCATCGTCGATGCGCATGGCAATGCGCTGGCGATGACCAGCACCATCGAGGACGCTTTTGGTGCTCGCCAGATGGTGCGTGGCTTCCTGCTCAACAACCAGCTCAGCGACTTTTCCTTTCTGCCACACGACGATCGCGGGCTGCCGATCGCCAACCGGGTCGAACCGGGAAAGCGGCCGCGCTCATCGATGAGTCCGACACTCGTCTTCGACGAAGTGACGGGTGAAGTGGTCCTGAGCGGGGGCTCGCCTGGCGGCGCGCTGATCATCCACTACACGGCAAAACTGCTGTTGGCCACGCTCGACTGGCAAATGACACCGCAGGAGGCGATCGACCTGCCGAATTTCGGCTCGCTCAACGGGCCGACGCTGCTCGAGCAAGGGCGTTTCCCGCCCACTGTCGTCGAAGCGCTCCGATCGTGGGGCCACGAAGTCAGGGAAATAGGCATGAGCAGCGGGTTGCAGGCGATCAGCAGGAATCGCGGTGGCGGCCTCAGCGGCGGCGCGGATCCCCGGCGCGAAGGGCGGGTGGTGGGTGAATGAGGTGGCCTGGAAGGCACGGGGAAGGAGCCCGGCTGCCAGTCCGACCTGACGGTAGCCGATCCGCGGCGAACCGTCTGGCACCACCCGCACTGCTCCGAGAGATGCAGGTCATGGCCAGCAACGCCGCTCCCCGAAGGTGATCCGGTCGATCGGCAACCCCGGCCCGTGCAGCGCGGGTGCGGCGGGTGCCTCGACCCGCTCCCCGGCGGAGCCAACTGCGGCGGCCGGCAACAGCCGTCGTTGCCATCGGCTCAGGTGAGGTTGCAGTTCTCGCGCAGGAAGTCGAGTGCATCGGCGAGTTTCGTGTCGGCGGCGTCGAGTATCGCCGCTTCCGCCCCGGGAAAGAACTCCTTCCACAGCGTCTCGAGGTCGTCCTGCATGGCGTAAGGCGCCAACGCACGAATCAAGCCAAGCACCGGCAGTCGCTTGAAGCCATCGCGGCGCGCCTTGCGGATCAGCGCGCGCGCTGCCGTCCTGCTGAGGACTGCTTGCGCCGGCATGTCTGCGGCAAGGCAGACGAAGACCGTCAGCAAGGAACTGTCGTCGGTCTTGCCGGAGGTGATCCGTTGCCAGTCGGCGCAGGCTGCGGCCTCGAACAGTCCGGCATCCTCGGGTCCGAAATCGCGCAGATAGTAGAGCGGTTCGAGTTCGTGCAGCAGTTGCGCAAGCGGACGAGAGAGGTCGGCAATTCGCGGCAGGTCCTCGCTCTCGATCCGATGCAGCTCGTGCTGGACGATCGGCACATAGCGCACGGGCACCTCCTGCAGCAGGGTTGCGAGCAGCTTGCGCCCCTTGCGCGGAACGCCGTGCTTCCGGATCGCTTCGAGCATCTGAAGCAGACCGTTGGCAGTGGGGATGACCAGTGGCCCGCTCCCGCTCAGATGAACCAGCAGGGCGCTGCGAACCACGCTGTCGACAGCTGCTGTCGACAGCTCTTCGGCGGCCATCCCGAGTCGCTCGGCAAACCAAAGCGCGACCGCGATCGACAACTGATGGCCATGCCGGTCGGCGAGTGCCTGGCGATAGTCTGGCAGGCTGCGCAGCGACCACTCGGCAAGGAACTCCTTTTGCGGCTGCTTGACGAGGATCCCATACGACGTGTCTTCAGGCATTGCCCACAGCTTCTTCAGCATCTCGGAGCCGCCACGTGAATGCGAAAGAAAGCTGTTGTCACGCAGCGAGCGGGCGGCGACGTCGAGGTCGCCGCCGCAGTTCTCCTCGAGGAACAGACTCACGAGGTTGACGATGCGCGTTCGCGCTCCCTCGATGTTCGGACGCAGGTACTGGGTTCCGAAGAAGTCTGCGATCTGCACCAGACCCTTTGCGCCGTCGTTAACGATGCTGGCCAGCCTGTGCCGATCGATGACACCGCTGCGCACTCCATGCACCAGCGCTCGCTCGAAGAAGGGTCGCTGATCGAAAAGCGTCAGCTGGTTGAGGTCTGCCGCCGGCTCCGACATCGCCTGTTCGCTCCCTTTTCAGCGCTCGTCCGTGAATGCGCGATCAAAGCGCCGATTCCTCGTCTGCGTCACCGAAGGCGGGCGGGGCCGGTGGCGCCGGCGTGTCGGCGGCTGCCTGCTGGCGTTCCTCGTGGCGGGCCCGTGCGCGCAGGATCAGCAGCACCTCGCGGAAGATCTCCGGCTGCTGGTAGCGAAGGGTCCATGCCAGTTCCATCCAGTCGTGATCGCTGACCTCGCCGTGGCTGAGGAAGGGCCCACCGGTGTTCTCGTCGGAAAGCGCGTCGAGGCGCTCCTCGTCACTCAGTTCGTCGAAGGAGTCGTCCCCTTCGGAAAAGAAGTCGAAGACCCCGGTGTGAAAGAAATGCTCGAGGTTCTCCGCTCGTTCGTGGAGGTAATCGGCCAGTACGTCGCTGCCGCCCTCCAGTTCGGCGATGGCGGCGAGGAATTCGCCCGGGTCAGCACCGGCGCGAAAGATCACCGAGTTGATCATGCCGTGCAGGCGTTCATGGCTGATGTCGCCGTAACGCCGTTCGAGGACGATGGCGCGCGCGAACTGCTCGGGCGACACGAGCAGGTTCACCACCGATTCGCGTGCGGAGTCGAAGTCGCGCAGCACCGCCAGCAAGTCCTTGGCGGGAAAATCGTCAAGCGCCAGCACGAGGGCCCGATCGCCTTCCGTCTCGACCAGAGAGACGAGCGCGGCTTCCGCGCCGACGATGTCACCAACACGAACCAGTCTCTCTGCTCTTGCCAGTACCGGGTGAGTCATCAGCTGTCTCCCGCGAACCGATCCTTGCGGTCGAAGCCTTGCTCGGACAACCAGTCAGCCCCTGCTTCCTCCAGGTCGATGTCGAGATCAGCGTTTTCCTCGTCATCGACGTCGCGGCCGTCGGGCTGCTGCTGCCGCGCACTTTCGGCGGATGAACCCGTACGCGCTCCACGCAGGAACTCGAGGCAGGCCGTGACGACGAGGAAGTGCTCGCCGTTGGCATCCTTGAGAACCACCCGCGCCAGCTCGGCTGCCCAGGGTTCGAGCGACACCGACGACAGGAGGGTCTGCCATGCGGGCAGGTCTTCGGGCTCGCGGGCGGCGAGGTCCGTCATCACCGCCGGGTTCGCGAAACTGAAGCCGCCGTGAAAGGCGACGGCGACCATCTCCGGGTTGCACTCGATCATCGGCAGCAGTTGCCCGACTTGACTGCGCTTTACCTGCAGTCGGCGGGCCAGGATGTCGTGGCCCGCCGAATCGGTCATCAGGTCATCCAATTCTGCGTCGTAGGCAGATGTCAGTTCCTCGAAGTATGGCGATACATTCATTGCAGGACTCCTTCGATGTAGTGCTGCCAGATCTCGCGCGCCGTTTCCAGGGGGTTGTCGAGCAGATTGCGGCGCCGGTTCTCATCATAGGCAAACCGGCGTTCCGGATCAGCGAGGACATCATAGGCCTCCTGGACCTCGCGAAACCGCTCGCTGGCCTCCGGCGCCGGGTTTCGGTCGGGGTGAAACTGTAGTGCCTTCCGGCGATACGCGGTCCGGATCACTTCACGGGTCGCGTCGCTGGCAAGGCCGAGTATGGCGTAGTAGTCCTTCATTCCTCACCCTGGCGGTCCGCAGGGTTGTGGTTCCCCGCTGCGCGGCCACCCTGCGCCGTTCTCCACCCGCGCCCTGAATACCACTCCGGTTGATCCGCCGCGTCGAGCACCCGCGCCTTCCTCCCCCGTGCTGGCGACCATTCCCGCGCTACCCCTCAGTCGCCGGCTGCAGAGGCCAGCCCAAGACGCTGCCAGAGCGTCCTGGTCAGACCAACCTGGTTGAGGGTGTAGAAGTGCAGGCCGGGGGCACCAGCCGCCAGCAGCCTTTCGCACAGTTGCGTCACCACGTCAAGGCCGAAAGCATGGATGGACGCCTTGTCGTCACCATAACTCTCGAGGCGCTTGCGTATCCAGCGCGGTATCTCGGCGCCGCAATTGTCCGAGAAGCGCGCCAGGCTGCTGAAGCTCGATATCGGCATGATGCCGGGAACGATCGGCGCGTGGATGCCGACAGCCTGGCACTCGTCGATGAAGTGCGAGTAAGCGTCGACGTTGTAGAAGTACTGCGTGATCGCCGAGTCGGCGCCGGCATCGATCTTGCGCTTGAATGCCAGCAGGTCGTCCAGCGGGCTCTTCGCCTGCGGGTGGTACTCGGGGTAGGCGGCAACCTCGATGTGGAACCAGGAGCCGGTCTCGGAGCGGATGAACTCGACGAGTTCGTTGGCGTAGCGAAAGCTCCCCGGTCGTGCCATTCCCGACGGCAGGTCGCCGCGCAGGGCCACGAGGTGGCGGATGCCGTGCGCGCGATACTGCTCGAGGATGCTGCGGATGCTGGCGCGCGTCGAGCCGATGCACGACAGGTGCGGTGCGGCCTGGTGGCCCTCGTGCTGGATCTCGAGGACGGTTTCCAGGGTGCGGTCGCGTGTTGAACCGCCCGCACCAAAGGTTACGGAGAAGAACTTCGGTCTCAGGAGCGCCATCTGGGCGCGTGCCGCACGCAGCTTTTCGGCCCCCTCCGGCGTCTGCGGCGGGAACAGTTCAAGGCTGAAGGTGGGGGATGTGGTGATCATCAGCGGGCGATTTCATGCCCTTCTGGCTGTGGCAGAAGAGAGGACAGGATTGATGAGAGGATGCTGTAGATGATGGCGCCGAAAACTGCCGGCCAGAAGCCGCTGACGACGAAGCCTTCGAGCATCGACCCGGCAAGCCAGAACATCAGGCCGTTGAGGACGAAGAGGAAGAGTCCGAGCGTCAGCAGCGTGGCCGGCAACGTCAGGAGGATCAACAGGGGCCGCAGAACGGTATTCACCAGTCCGAGCACCAGGGCTGCGAGCAGCGCCGAGCCGAACGATGCCACCTCGATCGATGGCATCAGGTAGGCGACGGCGAGCAGCGCGCAGGCGTTGAGCAGCCAGATCAGCAACAGTCGCATGCCGGTCCCCCGGTTGTCCTGCCGCATCAGTAGCGGTAGTGGTCCGACTTGTACGGCCCCTGCTTGGCGACTCCGATGTATCGCGCCTGCTCGTCGGTGAGCTCGCTCAGCTGCGCATTGAGCTTCCTGAGCTGCAGGCGGGCAACCTTTTCGTCGAGGTGCTTGGGCAGCGTATAGACGCCGATCGGGTACTCGGCATTGCGCGTGAACAGCTCGATCTGGGCGATCGTCTGGTTGGCGAAAGACGAGCTCATGACGTAGGAAGGATGACCGGTCCCGCAGCCGAGGTTGACCAGGCGACCCTTGGCGAGCAGGATGATGCGCTTGCCATCGGGAAAGATCACGTGGTCCACCTGTGGCTTGATCTCTTCCCAGGCGTACCCCTCGATCGAGGCAACGTCGATTTCGTTGTCGAAGTGCCCAATATTGCAAACGATCACCTGGTCCTTCATCTTCTGCATGTGTTCATGCGTGATCACGTGATAGTTGCCGGTACAGGTGACGAAAATGTCCGCCTTGTCGGCCGCGTAGTCCATCGTCACCACCCGGTAGCCTTCCATGGCTGCCTGCAGGGCGCAGATCGGGTCGATTTCGGTGACCCACACCTGCGCCGACAGGGCGCGCATGGCCTGCGCCGATCCCTTGCCGACGTCACCGTAACCGGCGATCAGGGCAACCTTGCCGGCGATCATCACGTCGGTGGCGCGCTTGATCCCGTCGACCAGCGATTCGCGGCAGCCGTAGAGGTTGTCGAACTTCGACTTCGTCACCGAGTCGTTGACGTTGATGGCGGGAAAGCGCAGTTCTCCCTTGGCGTGCATCTGGTAGAGGCGGTGGACGCCGGTTGTCGTCTCTTCGGTGACGCCCTTCACCGCTGCCAGGCGGCGCGAGTACCAGTGCGGGTCGCTCGCCAGCTTCGCCCGGATTGCCGCGAAGAGGATGGTTTCCTCCTCTGATGCCGGCTTCGCCAGAACGGAAGCATCGTTTTCGGCCCGCGCACCGAGGTGGAGCAGCAAGGTCGCGTCGCCGCCATCGTCGAGGATCATGTTGCTGTAGCCGCCGTCGGGCCATTCGAAGATACGGTGCGTGTATTCCCAGTACTCTTCGAGCGACTCTCCCTTGACGGCGAAGACCGCTACGCCGTCGGCGGCGATGGCTGCGGCAGCGTGATCCTGGGTCGAGAAGATGTTGCAGGATGCCCAGCGCACCTCCGCACCGAGCGCGGTCAGCGTCTCGATCAGCACCGCGGTCTGAATGGTCATGTGCAGCGAGCCGGTGATGCGCGCGCCCGTGAGAGGCTGCTGCGCAGCGAATTCCTCGCGGATCGCCATCAGGCCTGGCATTTCGGTCTCGGCGATGCGGATTTCCTTGCGGCCCCAGCCGGCGAGGCTGAGGTCAGCAATCACATGGTCCGGGTTGTGAGTAACGGTGTCCGACACAGTAAGGCTCCTTGATGACTGTGACCGGGGGAAGGTAGCGCTGGTGCAGAACGGCTGCAGAGGCTTCCCTGCGCCCACCCCGTGCTGCCAACCCCGGTACGGGTTGGTGGGATGAGCGCCGTTTGATGAATCCGAGCCTGAAACTGTTGGACGACAGCCTTGCAGCGCTCCTCGGACTGGGGAGCGATTATATACCGGGTTCGCGGGAAGGTGCGAGCAGGTTTCAGTAGGCGAGCGAGTCGTAAGTCCGGCGCGCTCCCTGGACCTCGACGCTGACCTGATTCGGGGCGCAGATGGCGACTTCTCCTGGACGCGCCAGCCATCCCTGGCGTACGCAATACTGTCTCGGGCTCGGGTCGGCAGCAATCCGCACGCGCCGGCGGTCGACGAGCACCGTCGTCACGCCCAGCGGTCCCGGGACATCGAGGCGGCGATCGTGGCGCAGGTCGAGCTCGGAATAAAGCTCGCCCGCCAGCCTGACGACGGCTTTGTCGGCCACTCTGGCCTGCCACGCCAGCGGAAATGATGCGACCACGCAAGCCAGGCCCAGTCCGATGAGCAACCAGTCGCCCCGCTTCAGCAGGGCAACCCAGCCGATCATGGAATGCTGCCGGGCACCGGGTTCGCCGCAGCCAGCTCGCGATGCCTGACGAGTACGCGCGCGCACTCGCGAAACTCGCGCGCCAACCATTCGGCAAAATACACCGACCGATGCTGACCACCGGTGCAACCGATGGCAACAGTCAGGTAGTTGCGGCTGTCCTGAACGTATGCCGGTAGCCAGGCGCGAACGAAGCGGGCAATGTCGGAGCGCATGCGCAGTACGTCGGCTTCGGCCTCGAGGAAGTCGACTACCGCTCCGTCTCGCCCGGTCAATGGTCGCAGGTTGGGGTCGTAATGCGGATTGGGCAGGCAGCGGACGTCGAACACCAGGTCGGCGTCGAGCGGAATGCCGTTCTTGAAGCCGAAGGATTCGAAGAGCAGCGTCAGTCCGCGGCAAGGGTCGCTGGCAATGGTGCTCTTGACGAACTGACGGACCCATTCCCGTAGTGCGGCGGGTTTCACTCCGCTGGTATCGATGTGGTGGCCGAGAGCCGCGAGGCCGGCCAGACGGCCGCGTTCGGCGGCGATGGCCTCGGTCAGCGTGAGCTGGTCGCTGGCCAGTGGATGACGACGACGGGTTTCCGAATAGCGCTTGATCAGGGTGGCATCCTGCGCATCGAGGAACAGGAACTGCAGTTCGAGATCCTGTTCTCGCAACACGTCGAGCTGCAGCGGCAGCGTTGCCACGCTGTTGCCGCCCCGGATGTCGATGACGACGCCGACCTTGTCGTAGCCCTGCAGATCCAGTTGCCCAACCAGCGGCTGCAACAACTGCGCAGGCAGGTTGTCGACACAATAGTAGTCGGCGTCCTCGAGCACCTTGAGGGCGATCGATTTGCCGGAACCGGACAGGCCGCTGATGAGAACGAGATGCATGTTGGCAAGCATAACGGATGGCCGGCTGCACGGGCAAGCTGCGCTGCACTAAACTCCTAGTTCCCAGCGGACGGAGCGGGTTCATGAACACTCTCAGCATTCCCTTTCTCGAAGAACTCGCGGCGCTGCGTCGCGACATCCATGCTCACCCCGAACTTGCCTTTGCCGAGTTTCGCACCGCCGATGTGGTCGCTCGCGAACTGGAGCGCTACGGCCTCGAGGTCGACCGCGGCCTGGCGGGTACGGGGGTCGTCGGTATCCTGCGCAAGGGCAGCAGCCGCCGCGGCATCGGACTTCGCGCCGACATGGACGCCCTGCCACTGCACGAGAAGAACGACTTTCCGCATCGTTCGCGCAATCCCGGGCAGATGCACGCGTGCGGGCACGACGGTCACACGGCGATCCTCCTCGGCGCAGCGCGCTACATGGCTGCACGGCGGGATGAACTGGCGATCGACGGTAGCGTGTATTTCATCTTCCAGCCAGCCGAGGAGTCCGAGGGTGGTGCCGCGGTCATGATCAGCGATGGCCTGTTCGAGCGGTTTCCGATGGCGGGCGTGTTTGGTCTCCACAACTGGCCGGGATTGCCGGTGGGACAGATGGCGGTGATGCCGGGGCCGGTCATGGCCGGAACCTGTGCCTTCGAGATCGCGGTGCGCGGGCACGGCTGTCATGCCGCGATGCCGCAACAGGGGGTCGATACACTGGTCGTCGCGAGTCAGCTGGTGCTTGCGCTGCAGACGGTTGTTGCCCGCAACGTGCATCCCTGCGAGTCGGCAGTGGTCAGCGTCACACAGATGCACGGCGGCGAAGCCTGGAACATCATCCCGGACGATGCCATCCTGCGTGGAACGATCCGCAGCTTTCAGGCAGAGATCCAGGAGCTCGTTGAACGGGCCATCGAGCGACTCTGCAGTGGCATCGCGAGCGCCTTCGGGGCCCAGATCTCGGTTCGCTTCGACCACCGCTATCCGCCAACGGTCAACAGTGTGGCGGAAAGCGAGGTCTGTCGCCGCGTCGCCACGCAGCTGCTTGGTGCCGAGAATGTACGGACCAGCGAGCTGCCCTCGATGGGCGCGGAGGATTTCGCCTACATGCTGGGGGAGAAGCCCGGGTGCTATGTCTGGCTGGGCAACGGTCCGGGTACGGGTGGCTGTACGCTGCACAACCCGCACTATGATTTCAACGACGAACTCCTGCCGCTCGGTGTGAGCTACTGGGTGCGGCTGGCCGAGAGCGTGCTGGGGGATGTGGCGGCAGACGCTGGGGAGTGATTTTTGCTACACTCGTGCGGTAGACCGGCAGGCATCATTGGCCGTCGTAC
>JAEUOM010000094.1 GCA_016788495.1 Accumulibacter sp.
CAACGACGAACTCCTGCCGCTCGGTGTGAGCTACTGGGTGCGGCTGGCCGAGAGCGTGCTGGGGGATGTGGCGGCAGACGCTGGGGAGTGATTTTTGCTACACTCGTGCGGTAGACCGGCAGGCATCATTGGCCGTCGTACCTGCGTTGGCTGGGCGAGGCCGGGTGCGAGAACGCGACGAAAAGATGGCGGGGAGCACCTGGTGCAGTGTCAGGCGCTCCCCGAGTTCGGGCCGAAGCCGGAACTCCAAGACCATAAAAGGAGAACAGCATGCGCAGTCTAGGAAAGTGGGCTTACAGAGAGCTTACGCCAGCAGCCCCGGGATCGTGATGCCATGCGCATTCTACTTGCCGAAGACGACAGGATCATTGCCGATGGTCTCTGCCGTTCCCTGCGCCTTGGCGGCTATGCGATCGATTGCGCCGACAACGGCATTGACGCGGAAACGGCGCTGTTGACCAATACGTACGACCTCCTGATTCTCGATCTGGGCCTGCCGAAGTTGCCCGGCCTGGAGGTTCTGCGGCGGTTGCGGGCACGCAAGTCGAATACGCCGGTGCTGATCCTGACCGCGCTGGACGCCATCGACGATCGGGTCAAGGGTCTTGATCTCGGTGCCGACGATTACATGGCGAAGCCATTCGAGCTGGCCGAGCTGGAGGCGCGCGTGCGCGCCCTGAGTCGTCGCTCGTCCGGGACGACCAGGATCATCGAGTGCGGCACCCTGACATTCGACCAGACGGACCGCTGTGCACTGGTCAATGGCGAAAGGCTCGATCTTTCGGCACGAGAGCTCGGTATCCTGGAGATACTGCTGACGCGCGCCAACCGTCTGGTCAGCAAGGACCATCTCGTCGATCATCTGTGCGGCTGGGGCGAGGAAGTGAGCCACAATGCGATTGAGGTCTATGTCCATCGTCTACGCCGGAAGCTGGAATCGACAGGTGTCAGCATCACCACCGTGCGCGGGCTAGGCTATTATCTTGAGAAGCCTGCGGACGACAGAAAACCCTGACATCCAGCGTTCGCTGTTCGGCGAGATTCTCGACTGGATGCTGGCGCCGCTGCTCTTCGTCTGGCCGATCAGCATCGCGCTGACGCACTACTTCGCCAACAATGTCGCCAGCTACCCTTACGATCAGGCTCTGCGCGAACACGTTGCGGCTCTCTCGCGGCAGGTCACTTTTGTCGATGGGCAGGCGCGTCTGGCGCTGCCGGGTCTGGCTGAGGTGTTCCTGCGCGCGGACGAGATCGACACCGTTTACTTCCACCTGCTCGATGGCGACGGCAGGCTGCTGGCGGGCGACCCCGAGCTGCCCACCCCAGCGAACCCGGGCGACTTGGCTCGCGGCGAGTTCGGCGAAGCGCAACTGCGCGACGACGAGTACCGCGGCCAGCCGATGCGGATTGCCTATCTCTATCTGCCGCAGCCGGGAGACACAGGAGAGCGTCGAGGGGTGCTCGTCGAGGTGGGCGAGACGACCGAGAAGCGCGCGCAGCTGGCCAACAAGATCATTGCCAGCGTCATCGTGCCGCAGTTTGTCATCATTCCTCTGGCCGTCGTCCTGGTGTGGTTCGGGCTGTCGCAGGGCCTGCGTCCGTTGACCCGGCTGCGCAACCGCATCGAAGCGCGCCGCGAGGCGGACCTGTCACCGATCTCGCTCGGCCGGGTTCCGGAGGAACTGCGGCCGCTCACCGAAGCTTTCAACTCGATCCTCGCCCGCATGCAGCAGAACGTCAGTGCCCAGAGACGTTTCATAGCCGATGCCGCGCACCAGATGCGCACTCCGCTGACCGGGTTGAAGACGCAGGCCCAGCTGGCGATGCGTGAGACCGATCCCGGTGAGCTGAGGCACGCCCTGCGACAGATCCTGACGGGCGCCGATCGTGCCTCGCATCTGGTCGACCAGTTGCTGGCGCTGGCCCGGGCCGAAGCCAGCGATCAGGCCCAGCAGGCGCTGTTACCGCTGGACCTCGATCATCTGCTGCGCGAAGTCGTTGAAACGTGGGTGATCCGGGCGGTCGACAAGCGCATCGATCTTGGTTACGAGCATGCGGGCAAGGTGCTGATCGACGGCAATGCCTTCCTGCTGCGTGAAATGATCAACAATCTGCTGGACAATGCCCTGCGCTACACGCCATCTGGCGGGCGGGTCACCGCACGCGTCGCAGCCCTCGCTGACTTCGTGGTGCTCGAGATCGAGGACAACGGACCGGGGATTTCGGAGGACGAGTCGCTGAAGGTGTTTGACCGTTTCTACCGCGGCGAGGGAACGGACGTGGAGGGCAGTGGCCTCGGACTGGCGATCGTCCGCGAGATCGCGGAAGTTCACAAGGCTGCCGCCAGCCTGCGGCCAAGAGCGCGAAGCGCCGCCGAGGGGGAGGCGGTCGGCTGTGTCGCGCGCATCGTCTTTCCCGCCCACCGTCCGCCGCGACAGCTGCTCCAGGAACCGGTGCAGACGGGTTTCGCCTGACCACTCCAGCCGGAATCGTTGCCGGCAAGCCTGGACGCCGCGCGCCAGCGACGGCACGATGAAAGCCTGCAGATCGATGGGTCGGGCGCCCTGGGGCCGCGTCGAAGGGTACTTGCCTGGGCGCCGCCGCGAGCCGTCACCGTCGCGTGTCCATGTGCAGGCGTGATCGGATCCCTGAGGATGCGGCATGTCCGGCTCACTCAGGCAAGCGTACGCAGGTAAGCAGCGGCGAACTCGGTGACGAAATCCCAGAAGGCCCCCAGAGCTGGAGTCAGATGTTTGCTCTTGTGACGGACAATGTGCCAGCGGCGCATGACCGGGGTACCCTCGACATCAAGAACATGCAGCCGGCCGGCAGTCAGCTCGAGGCCAAGGGTATGCGCGGAGATGAAGCTGATTCCCAGACCAGCCACGACAGCTTGCTTGATGGCCTCGTTGCTGGCCATTTCCATGCCGATCCGCGGCCTGATCGAGTGCTCGTGAAAGAACTCTTCCATTGCCGAGCGGGTTCCCGATCCGGACTCGCGGACGATCAGCATTTCACCCCCGAGGTCCTCAACCGCCAACGACGGGATGCCCGCCAGCGGGTGTCCCCTGCCGGCGACGATCACCAGCGGGTGTGGGGCAAACGCGACGGCGATGGCGTCAAGGTCCGCCGGCGGGCGTCCCATGATCGCCAGGTCAACCTCGTTGTTCGCCAGCAGGCGACTGACCGTGTCACGGTTGTCGATCAGCAGGCGTAGCCGGACATCCGGCTGCGCCTTGCGGAACTCGGCCAACAGGCCCGGGGCGAAGTATTCGGCGGTGCTGGCGACGGCGACCGCAATACGCCCGCCCTTGAGTCCCTTGAGTGCCAGCAGCGCCTCGTCCGCTTCTTTCAGTGACTGCAGGATTTGGCGTGTGTGGCCAAGCAGAATCTCCCCCGCTTCTGTAAGAAACACCCGTTTGCCTATCCTCTCGAACAGCAGCGTGCCGCTGACCTCCTCGAGTTGCTTGATCTGCAGCGAGATCGCCGCATGCGTCAGATGCAGCTTCTCCGCTGCCCGGGCAAAGGAGAGGTTGCTCGCGGCGACCGAGAAGATCTGGAGCTGGCGTATGGTAGCGTTTCTCATTGATTAGCTTTCATTAAACAAACAAAGAAGTATGTTTAACTAGTTCTTTTGTTGCGGACGGCTAGAATGGGGACCAGTCGCAGCCCGAGCTGGATTCGTGATTCCTGGAGCAAGGCCATGTTATGCGGACGGACCAACGTTAACAAGTTTCTCGTTGAAGAGCAGCGGCGCAACCCGGCGCTGATCGGTGACCTTTCGATGCTCATCAGCGACGTCGTACGTTCCTGCAAGGCGATCGCGCAAGGGGTTTCGCGTGGTTCGCTGGCTGGAGTCCTCGGCGACGAGGGAAGCCGCAATGTGCAGGGTGAGGTGCAGAAGAAGCTCGACGTGCTGGCCAACCACGCTTTCCTCCATCATTGTGATTGGGGAGGGCACCTGCGGGCGATGGCATCGGAGGAAATGGAAGATATCCATCCGATTCCACCTGAACACCCGCGCGGCAACTATCTGCTGGTTTTCGACCCGCTCGACGGCTCTTCCAACATCGACGTCAACCTGTCTGTGGGCAGCATCTTCTCGGTCCTTCGCTGCCCTGAACCTTCCAGTGGGGAGATCCCGACAACAGCTGACTTCCTGCAGTGTGGCAGGCGGCAGGTGGCAGCCGGCTACGCGCTGTACGGCCCCTCGACGATGCTCGTGCTGACCGTCGGCAATGGCACGCACGGTTTCACGCTCGACCGCGACATTGGCGAGTTCCTGCTCACGCATCCCGATCTGGTGATCTTGCCCGATACGCGCGAGTTCGCGATCAACGCGTCCAACGAGCGTTTCTGGGAACCCCCCGTGCAACGCTATGTCACCGAGTGCTTGCAGGGCAAGACCGGAGTCCGCGGCGAGGATTTCAATATGCGCTGGGTGGCATCGCTGGTTGCCGAGGTCCACCGCATTCTGATGCGCGGCGGCGTCTTCATGTATCCCCGGGACAGCAAGGACATGTCGAAGCCCGGCCGTCTGCGGCTGCTGTATGAGGCCAATCCGATGGCGATGATCGTTGCCCAGGCAGGTGGCCAGGCTTCGACGGGCGACGAGAGGATCCTCGACGTGCGGCCGACCAGCCTGCATCAGCGCGTGCCGGTGATTCTCGGTTCGCGCAACGAGGTCGAACGCATCGAGCGCTACCATCGCGAGCATGAAACCGGCGAGGATCAGCCGTTTCGCTCACCACTCTTCTCGACCCGGACCCTCTTTCGGGACGACTGAGAGGTCGTGCGACGAGTCGACGCGAGCAGGCGGGGATACAAGGCGCCGGCGAGCCAGCAACGAGAGATATCGAGTGGATGGGCGAGGAGTCAGCGAGTCGGCAACGCCGCTGACTGACCGCGCAGCAGATTTGTTCACAGGCTTTGAGAGTGCCGGGCAGAGTCCGGAGATCCCCACCAAGCAACGGAGTCACACCTCATGTCGATCAAGAATCCAGTCATCGCCATCACCGGGTCTTCGGGCGCTGGGACGACGTCGGTCACCCGCTCTTTTCAACACATTTTCAGGCGTGAACAGCTCAACGCCGCGATCATCGAAGGTGACAGCTTCCATCGTTACGATCGGCAGGGAATGCGCGACCAGATGGCCGAGCGCGCTCTTGCCGGCGACCATCATTTCAGCCATTTCGGGCCCGAGGCCAACCTCTTGAGTGAGCTTGAGGGGTTGTTCCGCGAATATGGCGAGACCGGCCGCGGCAAGAGCCGCCACTATGTTCACGATGACGGCGAAGCGCTGCGCTATGGTTCGCCACCGGGAACCTTCACCGACTGGTCGGAGCTGCCCGCTGACACCGATCTGCTCTTCTACGAAGGGCTGCATGGTGCCGCCACGACCGATACGGTCGACATCGGCCGCTACGTCGATCTCTGTATCGGCGTCGTGCCGATCATCAACCTCGAGTGGATCCAGAAGCTCCATCGCGACAAGGCGCAGCGCGGCTACTCGACGGAAGCGGTGATGGACACGATCCTGCGCCGGATGCCGGACTACATCAACTACATCTGCCCGCAGTTCTCGCGGACGCACGTCAATTTTCAGCGGGTGCCGACGGTGGATACCTCGAATCCCTTCATCGCCCAAGACATTCCGACGCAGGATGAAAGCATGCTGGTGATCCGCTTCGCCAACCCCCGGGGGATCGACTTCTCCTACCTGCTGAGCATGCTGCACGACTCGTTCATGTCGCGGCCGAACATCATTGTTTGCCCCGGCGGCAAGATGGGGCTGGCGATGCAGATCATCTTCACGCCGATGATCCTGCAGCTCATGGACCGCAAGCGCCGGCAGCGCTGAGCACGAGCCGCGTGAGCGGGTTTTCATGTCCTGATCGAAGGAGATCGTCTTGCCCACCGAATCCCGCAAGTTTCGTCGCCGCTGCGCCAACGCACTGCGCTTCCTCGCCATGGATGCCGTTCAGATGGCGAACTCCGGCCACCCGGGGATGCCGATGGGTATGGCCGATATTGCCGAGGTGCTGTGGCGACGCCACATCAAGCACAATCCGGCCCATCCGCGCTGGCTTAACCGTGACCGTTTCGTCCTCTCCAACGGGCACGGCTCGATGCTGCTCTACGCCCTGCTGCATCTGTCTGGCTACGACCTCCCGGTTGCCGAACTGCGGCGCTTCCGGCAGCTGCATTCGAAGACTCCCGGACACCCCGAGTTCGGCGTGACGCCCGGCGTCGAAACAACCACCGGGCCGCTCGGGCAGGGCTTGGCCAACGCAGTCGGAATGGCCGTTGCCGAACGGTTGCTGGCGGAGACCTTCAACCGGCCGGGTCACCAGGTCGTTGACCATTACACCTATGCCTTCGTCGGCGATGGCTGCCTGATGGAAGGCGTATCGCATGAGGCATGTTCGTTGGCTGGGCGCCTGTCACTGTCGAAGCTGATCGTCTTTTACGACGACAATGACATCTCGATCGACGGTCACGTGCAGCCGTGGTTCGCCGATGATACGGCCAAGCGCTTCGAAGCCTACGGTTGGCGGGTGCTGCCCCACTGCGATGGCCACGACGTCGATTCGATCGAAGCCGCGATCCGCGTTGCCAAGACCGCCACCGGGCGACCGACCCTGATCTGCTGCAAGACGATGATCGGTTTTGGCTCGCCCAACAAGGGCGGCACGCACGATGTTCATGGCGCGCCCCTGGGCACCGCCGAGATCGCCAACACGCGACGCCAGCTCGAGTGGCCTTATGCTGCGTTCGAGGTTCCGGCCGATGTGCGCGCGGGTTGGGATGCACGTGCCAAGGGTGAGGCTGCCGAATACGCGTGGAACGTGAGCTTCGAGTCCTATCGCGACTCCTTTCCCGAGCTGGCTGGCGAGTTCGAGCGCCGGATGCGCGGGGATCTGCCTGCCGACTGGGATGCGCACGTGGACGCGTTGCTCGACCGTTGGTCCAGGCAGGCGCAGGCCGTCGCCACACGCAAGGCGTCGCAGGATGTCATTGAGACGCTTGCTCCGGCTCTGCCCGAACTGCTTGGCGGGTCGGCCGACCTGACCGGCTCGAACCTCACCAACTGGAGTGGAACCCGACCAGCCAATCGCGAAGCGGCCGGCAACTACATCAACTACGGTGTGCGCGAGTTCGCCATGACGGCAATCGCCAACGGCATCGCGCTGCACGGCGGATTCATCCCGTATACGGCGACCTTCCTCGTCTTCTCGGATTACGCGCGCAACGCCATTCGTCTGGCGGCGCTGATGAAGCAGCGGCAGGTGATGGTCTATACGCACGACTCGATCGGACTTGGTGAGGATGGTCCGACACACCAGCCGATCGAGCAGGCCGCCTCGCTGCGGCTGATTCCGGGTCTCGACGTCTGGCGACCGGCCGATTCCGTCGAGACCGCCGTTGCCTGGATCGCCGCCCTTGAGCGCGGCGACGGTCCGTCGTGCCTGCTCCTGTCGCGACAGAATCTGCCGGCGCTGTCGCACCCTGCGCAGCAGATCGCCGATATCAGGCGTGGCGGCTATGTGCTGAGCGAAGCAGCGGGTGGTGAGGCACGACTGGTACTGCTGGCCACAGGCTCGGAGGTCAGCCTGACCCTGGAGGCGCAGGCGGTGCTGCAGCAGCGGGGTGTTTCGACGCGCGTTGTCGCCATGCCGTGCACACAGCGTTTCGACCGCCAGTCGGCAGCCTACCGCCGGGCGGTGCTGCCGCCGGCGACGCCGATTCTGGCCGTCGAGGCTGCGCATCCCGATCTGTGGTGGAAGTACGTCGGAAGTGCTGGCGCGGTGATCGGCATCGACCGCTTCGGCGAATCGGCACCGGCGGCCGCTCTCTACGAGTTCTTCGGCATTACCGTCGACGCGATCGCTGCGCGCGCGCTGGCTCTGCCAGGCGTGCGCGACGGCTGAAATCCGGCCGCCTTGCCGCGCGTGTGGGCTTTCAGCCGCCGCCGGCGAGAATCCGCACGCGCTGGTTCAGTGCCAACGAACTCACCAGCGGCAGCTCTGCCAGGCGCTTGGTGATGTCGCGTTCGAGCCGGTCCAGGACGACGGGATCGGCGCCAATGGCGGCGGGCAGGAGGACCTCGGCTTCGACATGGCCGCCGAGGTAGTGCAGCACGACGCGCTCCGGGGCCGGCAGGCCGGCGAAAGCCGGTGCCAGGTGCCTGAGCAGTTCGTCGCGATCGGGCAGGCCGTGGCTCGCCATGTCGTGGTCGAGGTCGTCCTCGACGTCCACATGGACGAGCACATCAGCCACCGCCGAGTGGCTCTCGAGCACCCGCTTGCGAGTCATTTCGGCGATCCGGTGGCCTTCCGACACGCTGACCCGCGGATCGACACAGACATGTGCATCGACCAGCGACCGATGCGCCATGCGCCTGGTTCGCAGTTCGTGCAGGCTGCTGACGCCGGGCGTGTCGACGATGACTTGGCGGATGCTGTCGACCTCCTCGATCGACAGACCGGTGTCGATCAGTTCCTGTACCGCTTCCCAAGCGAACACCGTGCCCATGCGAACGATCATGAAGCCGACGATCACGGCGGCAACCGAGTCGGCAAAGGTGTAGCCCAGAAGATTGCCGGCGATGCCGACGGCGACGACGAGCGACGAGGCAGCGTCCGAGCGGGCATGCCAGGCGTTCGAGATCAGCATCGGTGAGCGCAGGCTCTCGCCGACGCGCAGCATGTAGCGGAACAGCCCTTCCTTGGCCGCCAGCGCCAGGATGGCCGTCCACAGGGCCATTGGCGCCACCGGCGGCAGGTATTCCAGCGACTGCAACTTGACGCCAGCGCTCCAGATGATTCCGGCGCCGGTCAACGCCAGGATGGCACCGAGTGCGAAGGATGCCGCCGTCTCGATCCGGCCATGGCCGTAAGGGTGGCTTGCGTCGGCCGGATCCTTGCTGTGATGAGCAGCAAACAGGACGAGGAAGTCGCAGACGAGGTCGGAGAGCGAGTGCAGTCCGTCGGCGATCAGGCCCTGCGAGTGGGCAATGATGCCGGCGACGACCTGCGCTCCGGTCAGGAGAATGTTGACCAGGACGCTGACCCAGGTCACCCGTTGGGTCATGGCGTGGCGTTCAGGGTCGTCGTATGCGACTGCCGGTTCGTCGTGCGCGGTGCTCATGCGTCCTTGCCTTGTCATTGGTCTCTGCGACCATTCTACCGTCGCCGTTCCGGCTACGTCTCGTGACATGTCTGTGGCGGTCAAGAAGCGCCGCGCGTTGCAGCCAAGCCGGCAGTGTCGCTTCTCGATGTTAAGGCAGGCTTAAAACGCGAGTCCGACCTCCGGTACAATCGATGGCTTTGGCGGTGGCTGTCGACCTGGGCGGTTCCTTCCCCGCGTGGCCCGTTTCCTGCCCATCGCACGATTCCTGCGGAGTCTTCATGGATGTCCTCATCACCCCGGTCGGCGTGGCCGATGTCGATTCGGTGATCAAACTGGCTCGGCAGGTCTGGCAACAGACGTACCCGGGAATCATCAGCGAGGAGCAGATCGACTACATGCTCGCTCAGCGCTACGGCCGCGAACTCCTGCTGGCCGAACTCGGCATGCCGGACATCTGGTGGGACAAGGCGACGGTCGACGGTTGCCTGGCAGGCTTTTCCTCCTGCATGACTCTGGCTGGCGGCGGCGAGATGAAACTCGACAAGCTTTACGTCGATCCGCAGTGGCAGGGGAGCGGCATCGGAGCCCGGCTGATCCAGGCTGTCGAGCGCCATGCGCACGTTGCCGACTGCCAGGCGCTCATCCTGGCGGTCAACAAGCGCAACGAGCGCGCCATTGCCGCCTATCGCAGGCACGGCTTCGTCGTCCGCGACTCCGTCTGCGTCGACATTGGCCACGGCTTCGTCATGGACGACTTTATAATGTCCAGGTCACTGCCGGCAACGGCAGCCTCCTGGTGATCGTCAATGCTGGTTCCGTTCGTCAAGATGCATGGTCTCGGCAACGATTTCGTCGTGCTGGACGGCGTGCGCCAGTTGCTCGAGCTGACTCGGGCGCAGCTGCGCTGGCTGGCTGACCGCCACTTCGGCGTCGGCTGCGACCAGGTACTGCTCGTCGAGGCTCCGACACAGCCGGGGGTGGATTTTCGCTACCGCATCTTCAACGCCGATGGCAGCGAGGTTGAACAATGCGGCAATGGGGCACGCTGTTTCGTCCGCTTCGTGCATGAACAGGGCCTGACGACGCAACGCCAGATCCGCGTCGAGACGCTCAGCGGGGTGATCGTTCCGCGCTTGGAAGAGGACGGTTCGATCACTGTCGACATGGGGCCACCGGAGTTCGACGCAGCCCGGATCCCGTTCGTCAGCGATTCGGATGACATTGTGCAGCCACTCCAGCTCGCCGACGAGGAAATCGTGATTACCGCGGTGGGCATGGGCAATCCGCATGCCGTGCAGCTGGTCGACGATGTCGACACGGCGCCGGTCGAGCGTCAGGGGCCGGCCATCGAGTTGCACCCGCGCTTCCCGCTGCGCGTCAACGCCGGCTTCATGCAGGTGAGCGACCGGCACGCGATTCGCCTCCGGGTCCATGAACGGGGTGCGGGCGAAACGCTGGCCTGCGGCACCGGCGCCTGTGCGGCGGTGGTGGCCGGCATCGCGCGCGGTCTGCTGGATTCGCCCGTCCGCGTCGCCACGCGTGGCGGTGACCTGCGCGTCGCCTGGTCCGGCAAGGATGCTTCGGTCATGATGACGGGCCCGGCAGTTACAGTTTTCAAGGGAGAAATAGAGTTATGAGAGCGGAAGAAGTCGCGCGCTACCTGCAGGACAACCCTCACTTCTTCGAGCAGCACGCCGATCTGGTGGCCAATATTGTGGTGCCGCATCCGCATGCAGGGCGAGCGATCTCGATCACCGAGCGGCAGATGCTCGCGCTGCGCGACAAGAACAGGCAGCTCGAGGGCAAGATGGGGGAACTGCTGCAATTCGGCGAGGAGAACGATGTGCTTGGCGCCAAGATGCATCGGCTGGCGGTCGGCATGATCGCGGCGCGGACCTTCCAGTCGGTCCTGCACACCCTCAACCTCCATCTGCGCGATGACTTCGCCGTACCCCATGTTGCCGTACGCCTCTGGCGCCGTCCTGAGGGCCGCGAGGAATTGCCGGAGTTTGCCGAAGTCGGTGAGGAACTGGAGGCCTTCGCGGAAACCCTGGGGCAACCTTTCTGCGGCTCGACCAGCGGTTTCAACACCTCGTCCTGGTTTGGCGAAGCTGCCACCCACGTGCGTTCGCAGGGGCTGATCGCGATGCGTGACGGTGGTGCTACGCTGGGGATGATTGCGCTCGGCAGCGAGGACCCTGAACGCTTCTACGCCGGGATGGGAACGATCTACCTCGAGCGCCTCGGCGAAATGGCCGCTGCCGCTTTGGCACGCGTCCTCGGGTGAGAGCTTCCTGAACGCGATCCAACAGGATATCCCGTATGACCGTCGGCGATAGCGCGGCCAGTGTCCGCTGCTACCTGGAAGAGCTCGTGCAGCAGCGGCGATCGTCGGTGCATACGGTCAGGAGCTACCGCCACGACCTCGAACTGCTTTGCCTCTTGCTCGCTGAACTCCCTGGCGAAGCGAATCTTGCCAGCGTTCAGTCGCATCACATCCGTCGTTTCGTCGCGCAGTTGCACACGCGCGGACTCGGCGGCCGATCGCTCGGACGCACGCTGTCCGCCTGGCGTGGCTTCTACCGCTGGCTTGGCCAGCGCGGGCAGACGACACACAACCCGGTCGACGGCGTGCGCCCGCCGAAGAGCCCGCAGGCGCTGCCGAAGGTGCTCTCACCGGACGAGGCGAATCGACTCCTTGCGACAGCGAGCGACAACCTGCTGCAGGTTCGGGATCAGGCGATGTTCGAGTTGTTCTATTCGTCCGGCCTGCGCCTGGCCGAGCTCGCTGCGCTCGACCTGTCATGCCTCGACGAGCTGCTGGGCGGTGAGGTGCGCGTGCTCGGCAAGCGCAAAAGGCTGCGGATCGTGCCGGTCGGCAGCCAAGCCAGGCAGGCGGTGGCAAGCTGGGTGGCGCAGCGCCCCAGGCTGGCAGCGGCAGGCGAAGCAGCCCTCTTCGTCAGCCAGCGTGGTACGCGCCTCGGTGTGCGCATGATCCAGTTGCGCCTGCAGCGCCGCGGTCTGGCGCAGGGTCTTCTCGCACGCGTGCATCCGCACATGTTGCGTCATTCCTTTGCCTCGCATGTCCTGCAGTCCTCGGGTGACCTGCGTGCGGTGCAGGAGATGCTTGGTCACGCCAGCATTTCCTCCACGCAGGTCTATACCCACCTCGACTTCCAGCACTTGGCTGCCGTCTACGACCAAGCCCACCCGCGCGCCAGACGCAAGCCGACCTAGGTACGGAAGCCGGTTGCGGCCGACCAGCAGGCCGACGCTTGTCCGCAAGTGCCGGCCCGACGGAGCGTCAGGCGGGCGAGGCTGGATCACCCTTTGGCCCGGGTGGGCCAGGCGGTCCCTTCGGCCCGGTTGCTCCTTTGGCACCGGGCGGTCCGGGCGGACCTTCCTTGCCTGCCGGCCCCGCGGGGCCGGCAGGTCCGGCAGGTCCGGCAGGTCCGGCAGGTCCGGCAGGTCCCGCAGGTCCGACCGGGCCTGTCCGGCCTGCGGGTCCGGGGTCGCCCTTCGCTCCGGCTGGCCCGGACTTGCCTTGAGAGCCAGCTGGCCCGGGACTTCCCGCTGGTCCAGGTGGGCCATCCTTGAGCTTGAGTTGCGCGAGGTCCCCCTCGAGCGCCGTGACTCGGTCGTGCAGTGCCTGAAGCGGATCAACGGCGGGTGTTGAGGTGGTCGCGGCCTTGGCTTCCGCAGATTTCTTCCTGTCTTTCTTTTTCGACACTTCAGGTCTCCTCTCGTCTACAGGGTGCGCGGAGCAGCGCTGGGAAAGACTCCGCTGCGGACTAGAACACGGAAACCCGCAGTCGGTCAATGGGCTGCGATCCGTCATGCTCAATGACGAAGGATTATGCTCTTCGCGTTGGCTCGACATCTCGCCCGACTCGCTGGCGGTAGTGCTGTGAGCGAGGCCGCGCGCCCTGTGTGCGCCTACTCGGGTCGACAGGAGGGGTGGGAGGAGGTTGGTCGATGTCGGTAACCGGGACATCTGTCCTGCGGATTGGTCCAGCCGGGCTTGCCCGGTAGAGTGTGAGCTATCGCACGGAGGGTGCTGCTCGCCTCGGTATAATCGATTCCGGTCCCCTGTCTCGAGCCGCTGCCGCAGGCGAAGATGGAGATCGTCCAATGTACTGGAGAGGAAATGGATATCAGAAGCGAGGTGGTTTCAGTTCTTGACGAGGTCTTGAGCCTGAAGGGCCGGGCGACGGATTTCTCACTCGACACTCCTTTGCTGGGAGCGCTTCCCGAGCTCGACTCGATGGCGGTGGTGGGGTTGATCACGAACCTCGAGGAGCGCTTCGGATTTTGCGTCGACGACGACGAGATAGACGGTTCGGTCTTTGCTTCGCTGGCAAGCCTGATCGATTTTGTCCATCGCAAGCTGGGCAGCTGAGCTGGCCTGAAGATGGCCCTCGAAGCCGTATTTCTACCTGCCACCCCGGGACAGCGGTTTGCGCTGCTCCATTGGCCGGAAGACGCCCGTGCGGTCATCGGCGCAGTCGTAGGCGTGCCTCCGTTTGCCGAGGAGCTGAACAAGTCGAGAAGAATGGCGGCCTTGCAGGCACGGGCGATGGCCGAGGCGGGATACGCCGTGTTGCAGATCGACCTTCTGGGCTGTGGTGACAGCTCTGGCGAGCTGGTCGATGCGTCTTGGGAAGCCTGGCTTGCGGACGTGCAGCTCGCCTGCGCCTGGTTGCAGGAGCGGACAAGCGCACGGTTGTGGTTGTGGGGCCATCGCACTGGCTGTCTGCTGGCCAACGAGGCAGCCAATCGCATGCAGTCCCCGGTCGACCAGCTGTTCTGGCAGCCAGTGCTTTCCGGCAAGCAGTATCTGCAGCAATTCCTGCGTCTGAGGTTGGCCGCAGAGCTCGCTGGAGGTGAAGCCAGGGGCGTCATGGAGATGTTGCGTCAGCAGTTGCGACAGGGACAGCCAGTCGAGGTCGCCGGTTACATGCTGTCATCGACCCTGGCTGGCGGACTGGAGAAGGCGGAACTGTTGTTGCCGCACCGTTCGGGCAGGGTCGAATGGATCGAAATCTCGAGTCGCCCAGACGCCGGCTTGTCACCTGCCGCTGTTGCACGTCTGACGCAATGGCAGGCAGCCGGTCAGGAAGTACGAGGTACGGTTGTGCATGGACCGGCCTTCTGGCAGACCAGTGAGATCAGTGAATGCCATGCGCTGTTGCAGGCCAGCCTGCTGGCAATGCGGCGGGCCCCGTCACCATGAGTGTGCTCGAACGGGCCGTGCTTTTTCCTTGCGAAGGCGAGCAGCTGGTAGGCGTCGTCGCAGCGCCAGGGCAGGCGCTCGCCGCTGCGGACAGAGGAAGCCACTGCGGCAGCGACCGGCGAGACGGTGTCGTTGCTGGCGGTGGGCCTGCAGCGACGGCTTCGGCAGCCTTGCCAGCGCCCGAGTGCGGTGTGCTGATCATCGTTGGCGGACCACAGTACCGGGTTGGCAGCCATCGCCAGTTCGTCCTCCTGTCTCGCCGACTGGCAGCCGAAGGCTACCCGTCGATGCGCTTCGACTACCGCGGGATGGGCGACGCCAGCGGTGCGATGCGCAGCTTTGAGGACGTGCAGGCCGACATCGGTGCGGCCATCGATGTCTTTCGGCGAACCGTTCCTTCGCTCCGGCGGATCGTGCTCTGGGGCCTTTGTGATGCCGCCTCGGCGGCCCTGCTCTACGCTGATGCGACGCCAGACCCGCAGGTTGCCGGTCTCGTCCTGGTCAATCCGTGGGTGCGCTCAGAGGCCAGCCAGGCGCGGACCCAGATCAAGCACTATTACGGTCGGCGCCTGCTGCAGAGGGAGTTCTGGTCCAAGCTCACCAGCGGCCGGATGGCGGTGGGCGCGTCCGTTCGGGAGTTGCTGTGTGCGGCGCTGCGCTCGCGTCGGCGGCCTGCAGCCGCAAGAGACCCGGTGCGACAGTCGTTTCAGGATGGTATGGCGGCTGGGTGGCGTGGGTTTGCCGGGCAGGTGTTGCTGATTCTCAGCGGCGACGACTATACGGCAAGAGAGTTTCTCGAGTACACGGCTGCCGACCAGGCTTGGGAGGGTCTGCTGGAGGCCGCCAAGGTGCATCGGTTCGACCTTGGCGACGCCGACCATACCTTCTCGTCCGGCCGGCTGCGTTCGCAGGTGGAGGATGCGACCCTGTCGTGGCTGGCAGCGCTCGAGGGGGCCCGCCGATGAAGCGGCTTGTCGTCTGGCGGGGTGCGCGCTCGCTCGACCACGGTCTTGTGGCGCTCGCCGTGGCCCCAGCCCTTCTTGTCCCACGAGGACCATTGGAATGAACTCAGGAATCTCTCATGTCTATGGTAGCGGGCGTCGCCTTGGTGGCAGAGCCCGACCCGGATCGTCACGCTGGTTCAGGCGCTATCGCTGGCTGGTGATCGGTGGCTGGCTGCTGATCGCGCTCGCCATCGGTTGGGTTCTGATCTTCCGTTCAGAGAGGGCACCCGTCGCTGCGCCACTGCCATCGGTGAGCGAACGCCCGGAGGTCAGTGCCAAGTCGGCGGCTGCGATGCCACCCGTCAGGCTGCCCGCCGACGACGCCCCACATGCCATGCTGACGGAATGGTGGTACTACAGCGGGCATCTGCAGACTGCCGGCGGCGAGCGCTATTCCTTCCATCTGGCCACCTTCCTGCGGCAGGGTACCCTGACCCACACGGTCTTTCACGGATCGCTCCTTGACCACCGGAACGGCAAGTTGTACAGCGAGCAGTCGCGTACGGCAGGCAACCCGTCGCACGGTCGCAAGGACGGTTTCGACTTCAGCCATGGCCCGTGGCTGATGCGCGGGGAGGGCTCGCGGCATGTTGCGAAGATGGCGGGCAAGGGTTTTGCGCTCGACCTGGTGCTCAGCGACAAGCTACCGCAGGTGCTGCACCAAGCACCGGGAACCCCGCAGGCAGGCCTCCTCGACTTCGGGGCGGCGGGCTTGAGCTACTACACCTCACGTCCGCGAATGGCTGCCGAGGGCATGCTGACGATCGACGGCAAGGCCATGCCGGTCACTGGCGATGTGTGGTTCGATCATCAGTGGGGCGATTTTGAGGCCGCGCAGCTACGCTGGAACTGGTTTGCCCTGCAACTGACCGACGGTGCCGACATCATGCTGTTCGAACTGTTCGATCGCCAAGGTGCGCCGGTGTTGCGAATGGGGACGCATGCCAAGGGCGGCGTGGTGACGGCGCTTGGAGCAGGGGACTTCACGACGAATTCCCATGGTACCTGGACGAGTACCGCTTCCGGCGTGGTCTATCCAGTGGACTGGACGATCTCGCTACCGGCCTGGGGCGCGCGGCTGAAGATCGAACCCGCTCTCCGCGCCAGTGAAATGGACGCGCGAACCACGACGCTCAACGTCTATTGGGAGGGGGCCGTCAAGGTCAGTGGCTCCCATCTCGGTCAAGGGTTCATGGAACTCAGCGGCTACAGCCCGAAGGCGGAGCAGGGCGGGAAGCTCGGCAAGCCCTGAGCCCTGAGCGTCCCAAGCCCGCAGATCGCGCGCACGGTGTTCGATAAGGAACGAATACTTGCGATCGTGTTTCTTGAGAGCCCAGTCGTAGCAAGGCTTGGCGGCCACCGCAAGAAAAAGCTTTCGCAAAGGGGGGCTAGACAATTTTCGAGGCCTTTGGCAGAATAGGCTGAGGTTGGCGGATCGGCGTTTCTGGTGAAGGTTGTGCGATGGATGTGATGACGCCGAACAGTTGGGTGCACTGCGGCCGGGAGTTCAGTGCGCGAGAGGTTGCCGACATC
>JAEUOM010000233.1 GCA_016788495.1 Accumulibacter sp.
CCGATCGAAAATCCACCCCTGCAGGTGGACGAAGGCCTCGGTCAGCGCGTCGATCATGTCTGGCCGCGCCGGGTGGCGAAGCAGAAGCCCCTGGCCTTGAGGCCGGCGATCAGCGGCTCGAACATCGGCGCGAACGGATCCTTGCGTGACCAGATGCCGAGATGGGCCATGACGATGTCGCCGTCGCGAAGGCGCTCGAGAGCGCGCTGCAACAGCAGCGAGTTGGGGTGGGTTTCCGACGGCAGCTCGTCGCCGAGGAAGCCGGCTGACGCCCAGCCGACATGACGGTAGCCGCAGGCCTGGGCCGCGGCCAGCGTGTTTGGCGTCGTGCGGCCACCGGGCGCCCGCCAGAGCGGGTCGAGGCGGCGGCCGGTGAGCTCCTGGAAGCGCGTATCCGGCCGCTGCAACTCGGCACAGACGGCGGCTGCGTCCAGCGTCTCGCTGCTGCCATCCTGCAGTCGGTAGCGCACCAGCTTGCCGCTGTCGCCACGAAAACTGCCATGGCGCCAGGTGTGGCTGCCGAAGGCGTGGCCTTCGGCGACGCGCGCCCGCCAGTAGGGTGCCCAGCTGGCATCGAGGGCACTGTCGCCGCGCGTCGTCTTCTCCTGCGCAAGAAAGAAGGTTGCCTTGACGCCATGTCGCGCCAGGGTGTCGGCGATCAGTTCGGCGTCGCGCATGTTGCCGGTGTCGAAGGTCAGGTAGAGCGTTCCCTTGCAGCCCGGCGAGGACGGCGTACCGGCGCTGGCCACGCCTGCCGATGCCAGCCCGAGTGCAAGCGCGAGTAGGGGAAGCAGCCGCGCCATCCTCACCTGAGCCCGGCGTGGTTGAGGAAGAAGACCCCGTGCGGCGAACTGCCGACCGGGATCGACAGCTTGAGTTGTTTGCTCACCAGGTCGACGACCTGCACCTTGCGGGCGAAACGCGCGGTGGCCCACAGCTCCTTGCCGTCGGCGCGGACCATCATGTCGTCGGGGCCACCGGGGACGTCGTAGTTCTCGACGACGCTCATCGTCTGGGTGTCGAGCAGCGAGATGCTGCCGTCGATGCTGCGGTTGGAGACGTAGAAATGGCGGCCATCACCCTTCGGTTGCAGGTTGTGCGCCGCCGTCGCGGTGGCGATCTTGCGCACGCTCTTGCGTGCCCGCCACTCGATCACCTCGACCACGCCTTCGCCCATGCTGGCGACCAGCAGGTAGCGATTGTCCGGCGACATGACGATTCCCGCCGGAGTCGCAGCGACCGGCATCACCCAGGCAATCTTCTGCGTTGGCAGGCTGATCGCCATCACTTCGTTGGAATCCTGCAGGGTGACGAAGACGAACTGGCTGGCATCGTCGAAGGCCATGTGCGAAGGCGTCTTCGGTGCGGGCAGGCGGGCGATCAGGCGGAAGTCGGAAGGGTCGTAGATGTCGACGCGGTCGAGGCGCAGCGAGGTGGCGACGAACCATTTGCGGTTCGGCGAGTAGCCGAGCTGATAGGGGTCGGAGATATCGCGCACGCGCCTCTGCTCCTGGCCGGTCAGCGGGTCAAAGAAGACGAGCTGGTTGGATGCGGCGCAGGCGACGATCAGCGACTTGTCGTCCGGAGTCGGCATCAAATGATGCGGTTCCTTGCAGACGTTGATCTTGCCGATGACCTTGTAGCTGTCGGTATCGATCAGGCTGATCGTGCCGTCAGCCGAATTGAGGGCGATCGCTAGGCCGGCATGCGCCGCCATCTGGCTGCCGCAGACGAGCAGGACGAACGCCAGCGCTCGGGGCAGGAGACGACGGGGGCGTGCGGGGTGGCGGCGGATCACGTCAGGCAGACTCCGGTTGCGAACACGAGTTGTCGGCGGGCGTCGCGGCGCCGCAGCCCAAGGGATGCAGCCGGCAAAGTGGCTGCCGCCCCTTGCCGGGTGCTGGCGACGCATCGTCCGGAGCGGGATTCTGAATGAAACTTGCCGCTTACGCCAGCACCACCAGTCGCGGATCGTCGAAATGATCGAGCAGGATGCGGCGCACACGCTCCTGCCACAGTCTGGCGAACAGCTCGTGGGTTGCTGGCTCGTCGTCACCGGCAAGCAGTCGTTGCAGCAGCGGTGGCAGACGCGGGTCGGCGGGGACCAGCGCGAGTTGCAGTGTTGCCGTGACGCTTTGCCCGTTGTCGAGGCGCCTGAAGCGGATGTTGCCGGGCAGCTCCTGCGCGAACCGCAGCAGGTCGCGGCGCGCGAAGCGTCCGGCCAGCCCCTTGAAGCCGCCGGCTCCGGCGGCGCCGGTGAGCAGTCCGACGACCGCCGCCATGACCCCGCTGACCCCGGCCTCGGCCGCCTCGCGAAAATCGACGGCGATCTCGCCGCGCAGCGGTGTCTCGTCGCCGTAGAGGGCGCGCAGGGCTCGGTGGCTCAACAGGTAGCTGCCGGCGACGGTCGGGCACGAGTGACCTGCCAGGCGGACGGCGTCGGCATAGCGGTACTCGATCAGCCCGTCGGCAGCGGCACCGAGGAACTCGGCGAGGCGATCGCGCAGGATGATCGATGGCACCTGGGCGAAGAAGGCCGGGAAGCTCACGGCGTCAGCCCTTCTTCTGGATCAGCTCGATGCGGTAGCCGTCCGGATCCTCGACGAAAGCGATCACCGTCGTGCCGTGCTTCATGGGGCCGGCCTCGCGGACGACCTTGCCGCCGCGCGCCCGGATCTGCTGGCAGGCAGCGTAGGCGTCACTGACCTCGATCGCCACATGGCCGAAGCCGTCGCCGATCTGGTACGCGGCGGTATCCCAGTTGTGCGTCAGCTCGAGGACGGCACCCTCCGACTCGGGGCCATAGCCGACAAAAGCGAGGGTGAAGCGCCCGCCGGGATAATCCTGGCGGCGCAACTCGCGCATGCCAAGGATCTCGGTGTAAAAGGCGATCGAGCGATCGAGATCGCCGACGCGCAGCATGGTATGCAGGATTCTCATGGCAGTTCCTCATCAGATTGGACAAATGGCCGCCCGCCGCAGCTCCGCTCTCGCCGCGTCGTGGCCGCGATGGACGTCGGCAACGATGCACCGGAAACGGGCACCGTGGTTCACTTCGCAAAGGTGCCATGCGCGGGCGGGGCGATGTGTGGTTCGCAAAAATTCAACCCCCTGGCGGGAGTTGGGCCAGGACTTGGTTGCGTCTGGATGGACGCGGGTACGCGGTGGAGGCCGGACATCCGCCGCACACGGAACCCTGGGCCCGCTGGGTGAACCGCTCACGCCCACCGCGGGAGTCCGTACGACAGGCGCCATCGTAACAGCGACCAAGCCGCCGCGGACCTCGCAGCTCGCCAGTCGACCTCGCTCAATCCAGCTCCAGCCAGATTTCGTTGCGTCGCCAGAACCACGGCTTCCAGGGTGGGTCGTAGCGAGCCCACAGCGGCTCGCCATGCCAGGATAGACCAGCATCTGCGAGAGCGTCCTGCAGCTTCCGCAGATTCTCTTCATATCGGCTTTGCGACCACGTTCCCGAGTAGCCGATGACGGCAAAGGTTCGAGCGGGCATCGCGCGCAGGGTGATTCGCGAATCGAGCGGTTCCGGCAGGGTTTCCAGCGTCCACTCCTGGGGCATTGCGAACTGGATGACGTAACCGCCGGGAGCCGGGCTTTGTGCCACCGGGGCCGTCATGGCGATGCTGGTCGGAGCCTGAGCCACCGGAGCCGTCATGTCGATCCTGCGCGCCCCCTTGTTCTGTCCGAAGATGTACCCGGCCAAAATGCGAAAGCCCTGGTTCCCGGCATCGTCCGGCGCGGCGCTGACGACCGTTTCCGCCACCAGATAGGGCTCATAGCGGCGCACCTCGAAAGCCTCGTACGAGTGGACCAGTTGGTATTGCGGCTCTTCAACTGCCATTGCAGAACTCCATGCCGCAAACAGGATGCAGGCAGCCAGATTGTGTACTCGGGTCATCGAGGATCCTTGGGAGTTGTCGTGAAAAGCCTGAGCATGCTCGTCCGCAGTCGATCAACACGACGGCCGGCCAAACGCCGCGGGCTCAGACTACCGCAAGTCTCAGCGTGAATGATTGTCGCACCGGGTCAACGGAAAGGCCACAAGAACCATTTAAGGATATGGCAAGACGCCGAGCCGAGATGCCTGGTGATTGCGAATCCCAATCTCCTCAGGAGGAACTCCATGCACAAGTTGATTACCCTGTTGCTCGCTCTGCTGATGGTCGCCGTGAACGCCTTTGCCGCAGTCAACGTGAACACGGCCAATGAGGAGGAACTGCAGATGCTTAGTGGCATCGGCCCGGCCAAGGCCAAGGCGATCGTCGACTACCGAACCAAGAACGGTGCCTTCAAGTCGGTGGACGACTTGACCAAGGTACCGGGTATCGGTCCGGCCGTGCTCGGCAAGATGAAGAGCGAAGTGACGCTGACCGGTGCGACGACGCCGAAGGCGGCAGCACCGGCCGCGGCACCTGCGGCCAAGGCAGCAACGGTACCGGTCGGCGAAGCGGCCAAGCCGGCAACGCCAGCGGCTACACCAGCGCCGGCGGCCAGGACCGAGCCGGCAAGGCCGGCTGCTGCGACCGCCACCCCGGGAGTGCCCCCGGCATCCGCGCCGGCAGCTGCCAAAGCTGATCCGGCCAAGGTTGCAGCACCAGCCGTGGCGAGCACGCCAGGACCCGCATCCGCCAAGCCAGCAGCGGTGCCACCTCAGGCTGCTTCCGCGGCGGCGGCGACGCCTGCCGGCAAGGCGGAGTCTGCCCAGTCCGCACCGGCGAAGAGCACGGCCGACGAGAAAAAGGCAGCCAAGCAGGCGAAGAAGGACGCTGAAAAGCAGGAGGCGGCGAAGAAGGCTGAGGCCAGCGCCGCCAAGAAGTAGTCCTGCCTGCTGGTCGGGCGTGGGCATCCGCCAACCCCGCTTCGGCGGGGATGGTCGTCATCGCACTGTCAGCGGCTGCCGTCACTCGCCATTCGGCCTCGACTGCGTTCGGCGCAGCGACTTGGTCAAGTAGTAGCCTACTGACAGTGCCAAGGCGAGTGCCGCAGTGGCGTAGACGTAGTCCGGACTGACTTCCTTGTAATCAAGAATGACGATCTTGCGGAGAACCGCCATGTAGGCGGTTGCCAGAACGATGTCGAGGTGCAGCCCGTCTTCCTGCAGGTAGCTCACGATGTTGACGAACACTTCGATGGCGATCAGCACGGCCATGAAGGCGCCGAAGGTGGCGAGAATATCGCTGATCTCGAGGAGAAAATAGGGATGCACGCTGACCCGGCTGTAGAGCACATAGATCACGTCGGCGACGCCCCACCAGATCACCGAGACCATCAGCACGGCCAGCACGCGTGCCGCATGGCGGATGCTGCTGCGCAGGCGGCGGATCAGCGGCTCGTCGGGAAATGGTTTGTATGGCGTGTCGGTTTCTGTTTCTCGGTCCTTCATTGCTAGCTCCCATGATTCGAGGAACGTCCGTGCCGGTCAGCGTCGACGCCGTCGATCCGTTACCGAGCCCATCGCCGCAACCGGCGCGATCCGTGCAGCCCTGCTAGACGAGGCCCGGAAGCGTCTTGCCAAGTACCCGCAACTCCACCCGCAACGCTTGCCAGTCGGGACAGACGCCAGAGACGATCGCCCAGAAACGCGGGCTGTGGTTCATCTCGCGCAGGTGCGCGAGTTCGTGCACGACGACATAATCGATCACCGGTAGCGGAAAATGCAGCAGTCGCCAGTTCAGGCGGATGCCGCTGCGGGCGCTGCAACTACCCCAGCGGGTGCGTGCGGCGGACAGGCTCAGTGGCGGTGGCACGACTGCCAGCAACGGCGCGTAATGCGCCAGCCGTTCGGCGAAGAGTTCGCGCGCCCGGTCGCGCAGTGCCCGTTCGAGTACCCGCTGCGCGTCTGCTGGCGTGCGCAGGCAAAGCGTCAGCGCCGCTCCGCCAGCGTGCAGGTTCCACAGGCAGCGATTGCCGCCAATCGCCAGGCGGATGGTCAGCGCCTGACCGAGGAAGGGCAACTGCACGCCATCGGTGATGGCATGCAGCCGTGCCGGTCGCCGCGCGTGCCACTCATCGAGCTTGCGACCGATCCATTCGCCGTGCTGCAGGAGGAGGGACTCGACTTCGTGCAGTGGGGCGCGCGGCGGGGCGCCGACGCGCAGGCCACGATGATCGATCGACAGGCCGATTGTGCGCCGCCAGCTGCGGCGCAGGACGTAGGCGACCGTCCGCTCGCCGAGTTCGATCGTGCGCTGGGTTTCGCTGGCCGCCGGCAGCCGGTCACCGGCGCTCGCCTGTTCAGGCAGCCACGGCATCGGCGGCAGCCGGATAGCGGTGTGGCGAAATGCGCCGCATCTCGGCCTCGATCCAGGCAGCGGCAAGGGCGTTGATGCGCGCCGCCGACTTGCCGGCGGGATCGATCGGCGGTCCGATGCTGACGGTGATGGTGCCGGGTGAGACGGCGAAGACGCTCTTGCGCCAGAACTCGCCCGCATCGTGCGCCACCGGGACGACCAGGCTGCCGCCGCGCAGCGCGAGATGGGCGCCGCCCGGCTTGTAGCGCGCGGTCTCGCCGGGTTCGACGCGGGTTCCTTCCGGAAAGATCACCACCCAGTAGCCAGCGGCGAGCCGCTCCTTGCCCTGCTCGAAGATCTGCTTCAGCGCGTCCTTGGCCGCCGCACGATCGATCGAGATCATCTTCATCGCCGCCAGTCCCCAGCCGAAGAAGGGAACGCGCAACAACTCCTTCTTGAGGACGAACACCAGTGGCGGCAGGATGTCCTGCAATCCGACCGTTTCCCACGCCGACTGGTGCTTGGCCATGACGACAGCCGGCGTGGCGGGCAGATTCTCGCGTCCGAGCACCCGGTAGCGCAGCCCGAGGAGGCGACTGCAGAGCACCATGAACCCCTTGCGCCAGATGGTGATGATGCGGTAGCGGGAGGACATCGGCAGGATGGTCGCGAGCGTGACGAGGAGCCCGAAGGGGATCGTCCACAAACCGACCAGGAGCATGAAGAGAGCCGTGCGCAAGGCCGCCATCACAGGAGCAGGATGTGGTCGGTGGCGGCCGCCAGATCGGGAAAGACCTGGGTGCCCTCCGGCAGTCCGCCGTCGACCTGCGTCTGCGTTCCCTTGCCGGTCAGCACCAGCAGCGGCAGCGCGCCGACGGCGACGGCTGCCTGCAGGTCGCGCAGCGAATCGCCCACCGCCGGTGTCCCCGGCAGGTCGATGTTGAAGCAGCCGGCGATGCGCTCGAACATGCCGGTCGCCGGTTTGCGGCAGCGACAGCCGGCGTCGACCGCGTGTGGGCAGTAGAAGATCGCGTCGATGCGCCCGCCGGCCGCCAGCACCGCCCGGTGCATCTTGTCGTGGATGGCGTTCAGGGTATCCATGTCGAAGAGGCCGCGGCCAATGCCCGACTGGTTGGTCGCCACCACCACCCGGTAGCCGGCCTGATTGAGGCGGGCGATCGCCTCGAGGCTGCCGGGAATCGGGCGCCACTCCGCCGGCGACTTGATGAATTGCTTCGAGTCGTGGTTGATGACGCCGTCGCGATCGAGGATGACAAGCTTCATACGGCCAGCTTCGAGATGTCGGCGACGGCGTTGAGCTGCTCGTAGAGTGCTTTCAGGAGGCCGAGGCGGTTGCCCCGCAGGAGCGGCTCATGCACGTTGACCATCACTTCGTCGAAGAAACGGTCGACCTCGCTGCGCACCCCGGCGAGTACCTTCAGCGCGTCGGCGTAGTCCTCGTTGGCGACGTGCGAGCGGACCAGCGGGGTCAGCAGGACGACCCGCTCGAAGAGTGCTTTCTCCGCCGGGTCCTCGAGCAGCGCGATGTCCGGTTCGGGCAGATCCTCGTCCGCCTTCCTCAGGATGTTGCCGATACGCTTGTTGGCGGCGGCGAGCGCCTGTGCTTCGGGCAGCGCCTGGAACTCGCGTACCGCCGCCAGTCGGGCGGGCACCAAGTCGATTCGCGTCGGCCGTTGTGCCAATACCGCCTCGACGATGTCGACGGCATGGCCGGCATCCCGCAGCATGCCGCGCAGCCGGTCGAGCATGAACGCCAGCAGGCTCTCGTCGACCGCCGCGAGCTGGACTCCCTGGACCAGCAGGGCGCTGCGCGCGTCGGCGATCAGCTCGCCCAGATCGAGCGGCAGCGGCGTTTCCATCAGGATGCGCAGGACGCCGAGGGCAGCGCGCCGCAGGCCGAAGGGATCCTTGTCGCCGGTCGGCAACTGGCCGATCCCGAAGAAGCCGACGAGGGCATCGAGCTTGTCGGCGAGTGCCGCGGCGCAGGCGATGTTGCCATGCGGCAACGAGTCGCCGGCGAAGCGCGGCCGGTAGTGCTGCTCGATGGCGTCAGCCACCACGGGCAGGCCGCCTTCGTGCAGAAGGTAGTAGCGGCCCATGATCCCCTGCAGCTCGGGAAACTCGCCGACCATGTCGGTGAGCAGGTCGATCTTGGCGAACAGTGCCGCGCGCTCGGCGAGGCTGCCGTCGGCGCCGAGCTTGTCGGCGATCCCGCGCGCGATGCGTCCGAGGCGCTGCGCCCGGTCACCGAGCGAGCCGAGCCGGTTGTGATAGACGACGTCGCCCAGTCGAATGACGCGATTGGCGAAACCGGCCTTGCGGTCCTGGTTGAAGAAGAAGCGTGCGTCCGCCAGGCGCGGGCGAACGACCCGCTCGTTGCCGCGGATGATGTGGCTCGGGTCGTCGACCTGCATGTTGGCGACGATCAGGAAGCGGTTGAGCAGCCTGCCCTCGGCGTCGAGCAGCGGGAAATACTTCTGGTTCTGCTGCATCGTCAGAATCAGGCACTCCTGCGGCACCTCGAGGAATTCCGCCTCGAACGCGCCGACATAGACGACGGGCCATTCGACCAGTGCCGTCACTTCGTCGAGCAACGCCGCCGCCGGGTTGATGCGCGCGCCGAGCCTGGTCGCTGCCGCCTCGAGCTGCGTCGCGATCAGCGCCCGGCGTTCGCCGAAGGAGGCGATGACCTTGCCGGCAGCGAGCCGCGCTGCGTATTCGTCCGCCCGGTCGATGCTGATCTCGCCAGCGGACAGGAAACGGTGCCCGATCGTCGTCCGGCCACTGCTCAGTCCGAGGACCTCACCCGCCACGACGCGGCTGCCGTGCAGCAGGAGCAGGCCGTGCACCGGTCGCACGAACTGATGCTCGGAATCGCCCCAGCGCATCACTTTCGGGATCGGCAGTTTCTTGACCGCATGGGCGACGATGGCAGCGAGGTGCACCGACAGCTGCTCGCCCTTCTGCTCGCGCCGGGCGACGAAGTACTCGCCCTTGGCGTCGGTGGTCCGGTGCAGCTGCGCGAAGCTGACGCCGGCCGCGCGCATGAAGCCCTCGAGTGCCCGGGTCGGCTGGCCGGCGGCATCGACGGCACCGGCCACGGCCGGCCCCTTCTTCTCCAGCACGCGGTCGGGCTGGCGCTCGGCGACCTCGGTGATCGTCAGCGCCAACCGGCGGGGCGTCGCGTAGGGTGTGCAGATACTGGCGGCAGTCACGAACTCCTGCGCCCTGAGGGCGGCGAAGACCGCCTCGGCAAAGGCTTCCGACAGCAGCTTGAGCGATTTTGGCGGCAGCTCTTCGGTGCGCAGCTCGATCAGGATCGTCTCGTTCATCTCATTGCACTCCGCCGACCCGGCACATCGGGAAGCCGAGAGCCTGCCGCGAGTCGTGGTAGGCCTGCGCGACTTCGCGCGCCAGCGCGCGCACGCGGCCAATGTACGCTGCCCGTTCGGTGACCGAGATGGCGCCCCGCGCATCGAGCAGGTTGAAGGTGTGCGAGCACTTCAGGACCATTTCGTAGCCCGGCAGCGCGAGGCCGCCGGCGATCAGCCGGCGTGCCTCGGATTCGTGCTCGCCGAAGTGGCGGAACAGCAGGTCGACATTCGATTGCTCGAAGTTGTACTTCGATTGCTCGACCTCGTTCTGGTGGTAGACGTCGCCGTAGGTCACGCGGTAGCCGGGGCCCTCAGCCCAGACGAGATCAAAGACGTTCTCGACGCCCTGCAGATACATCGCCAGCCGCTCGATGCCGTAGGTGATCTCGCCGAGCACCGGCCGGCAGGGCAGCGAGCCGACCTCCTGGAAATAGGTGAACTGGGTGACTTCCATGCCGTCGAGCCAGACCTCCCAGCCGAGCCCCCAGGCGCCCAGCGTCGGGCTTTCCCAGTCATCCTCGACGAAACGGATGTCGTGCTGCGCGGTGTCGATGCCGAGCGCGCGCAGCGATTCAAGGTAGAGGTCCTGGATGTTCGGTGGCGAGGGTTTCAGCACGACCTGGTACTGGTAATAGTGCTGCAGGCGGTTCGGGTTCTCGCCGTAGCGCCCGTCCTTGGGCCGCCGCGACGGTTGCACGTAGGCGGCGTTCCAGGGTTCGGGCCCGATGGCGCGGAGGAAGGTGGCGGTGTGGAAGGTACCGGCTCCGACCTCGATATCGTAAGGCTGCAGCAGTGCGCACCCCTGTTTGTCCCAGAAATCCTGGAGACGCAGAATCACTTCCTGAAACGTAGGCATGGGAGATTGGCGGGCGGACGAGAAGCCCGGATTTTACTTCGTTTCGCGCTGACCTGCTGACGGCGATTTCCCGCCAGGCTCTCAGCCCCGCAGCCAACCGGCCAGTTCCTCCTTGCTCGGCAGCCGGCCGGAAACCTTGACGACTTCGTCGACGACCAGCGCCGGCGTCGTCATGACCGGATAGGCCATGATCCGGTCGATCTCCCGGACATGTTCAAAACTCGCCGTCAGCCCGAGGTCGGCGACGACTTGGCGGGTGAGTTGCTCGAGGCGCTCGCACTTGGCGCAGCCGCTACCGAGGATCTTGATCAGCATCAGGGTTCTCCAGGGTGTCGCCGCCGGTCGATCCGGCGGAAGATGACGACCACTGCCAGACGACGGTGGCGAGGAAGTCGAGTCCGGCGCCCGTCTTCCTGTCGTGGTAGACGCGGCAACCCGGCAAAGGATGCACGTTGGCGCTGCCGGCAGTCACCGCGCGTTGCGTTGCGCCGGCCCGGGAAACGGCGTCGTCGAAGGCCAGGTGGAATTGCGCGGCGGGCGGCCTCTGGCTGGCTTGCTGACGCGCCTGACGCTGTCCGGCAAGGCAATATACCGAGGAGGTGACGGCCAGGCGGCGTCACTGCGCACCACGCCTTTACGTGTGCCTGGCGATGGCCGACGAGCCACCGGCGCGGCGGCAGAAAACGCCGATGCCGCCGGAGAGCCTGCTGTCGGTCTTTGGCTGCGACATCGACGGCTGGCGCAACAGTCCGGCGCGCAAGGCGCTGCTGCGCCGCTTCGGCGAGGACGTGCCGGTGGACCACGAAAGCGCCGTCGAGCATTTCGAGTACGGCTCGACCGGCGGCGAGCACGAGACGCGATTTCCCTACTGGATCTGGCGCGCGGCCCGAGGTGTGTCGGCAGTACCTGCCGGGCCGCGGCCACCAGTCGCTCGGCATGGTCTTCGAGAAGAATGCCGACGGCAGCGCGCGCGACGTCCCGGTCGGCACCTCGCGCCGCCGCTACCAGGGGATCGACCGCGTCTTCGTCATCTCTTGGCCGTCCGAGGAAGCCACGATGCGCATCGGCACCCGCAAGCCCTGGGTCAGGGCAATCGTCATCCTGGTCGGCGTCCTCGGCGTTCTCGGTGCCCGGATCGGCTACGATCGCGGCTTCCGCGAGCAGCTGCAACCCGACAGGGTCAGCGCCACGCCAGAAATGCGCTTCAAGCATGGATCGATCGGCGCCGAGCATGATGCCGGCGTGCCGTACGGGATCTGCTGCGTTCTGCCGCGCATCTTCCCGGAGAAGCTGCGGCAGGACGGCCCGATCGTTCCCGGCGGCTACGCCGCGCTCGGCGTGTCGTGGGAACTGGGGAAGGGACTGCCGATCGGCTTCACGAAGAAGATCATCGGCTTTCCCCGCGTCGCCGACCCCTGCACGGTCTGCCACACGACCAGCATCCGCGCCACGGTGGATGCCAACCCGAGCTGCATCGTCGCCGGTCCGGCGCACGTCACCAACGTCGAGGCATTCTTCCGTTATCTGATTTTGCCGGTCCGTTGCATGGTCCGGCGCGTGGCCGGCAGCTGCCCCGCTACCCGCACGATCCGGCGGCGTCCGGCCCGGTTGGTCGGGCACTGAAGATGTAGTACCCTACGGCCCCTTTCGGCCCATCAGGAGCAGGTACATCGCCATGTCGCAGGCCCTGCCACGGACAGATTTCAACGGTTCGGGACTGATCCGTCTTCTCGCCGGGCTGTCCCTCGTCGATTCTGCCGGGTCGAGGCAGTTTTCTGCGGAAGAACTGGGTCGATGGCTCGACGTCGCCGACGCCATCACGCTGCACGCCGCGCACGGCGCCGGTGCGCCGATCGTGCGCGCCGCCCGGCACTCACCGCAGCCCGGTTCGGGGGCCGCCGCGGCCGGCGAGTTCGCGCGCGTCCGCGCCACGCTGGTCGAGCTGATCGTCGTGAGTTGTTCGCCAGACGGCAGTGGCAGCCGCATCCGGCTGCCACTGCCGAGAGCCGCCGTCGAGCCCGAAGACGCTGCGACCTATGGGCCGTATCGCCGCTTCCACCTGGCCTTGCAGAGCGAGATGGAAACGGCCATCCGGGCGTTGCGCGGCGGCATTCGACGAGCGCTCGCGGACAGCTCGGCACGTCTCGCTCGGCTTGCCGCGCTGGACGAGGCGATCGAGCGAATCCTCGCCGCCCGCGAGCGCCAGTTGCTGGCGACGACCCTGCCGGCGCTGCTCGAGAAGCGGTTCCAGCACTTGCTGGCGGCCCATCGACAGGCACTGAGCGACAGCGGCCAAGGCGATGAGCCGGGCCAGTGGATGCAGCCGGGCGGCTGGCTGGCGGCCTTTCGCGACGAGTTGCGGGCGCTGCTGATCGCCGAACTCGATCTGCGCCTGCAACCGACGCTCGGGCTCGTCGAGGCATGGCGAAACGAGGCGGGCAGGCAGCGATGAACCGGGGCCTTTGCGCGCTCGCCTTCGTAACGGGCGCCGCCGTCGTCGTCTGGGTCGGCGCCGGCTTCGTCGGCTCGAATCCGCTGGCGCTGGCGATGACGCTGATCATTGCCGCGGTCTATCTGCTCGGCGCGATGGAAATCCTCGACTTCCGGCGCGCGACCGCGTCGCTGGCGCACGCGCTGGCGGCGATTCCGGAGCCGCTGGCGCGCCTCGCCGACTGGCTCGACGGCCTGCATCCCTCGCTGCAGAATCCCGTTCGCCTGCGCATCGAGGGTGAGCGCAACGGCTTGCCGGGTCCGGCGCTGGCCCCGTATCTCGTCGGTCTGCTGGTCATGCTCGGGATGCTCGGCACCTTTCTCGGCATGGTCGTCACCCTTGACGGCGCCGTCGCGGCGCTGCACGGCACCACCGACCTGCAGGCCATGCGCGCCGAATTGGCGGCGCCGATCCGCGGTCTCGGGCTGGCGTTCGGCACTTCGGTCGCGGGTGTCGCGGCGTCGGCGATGCTTGGCCTGATCTCGGCGCTGAGCCGCCGCGAAAGGGCGGTGGTGGTGCAACTGCTCGACGCGCGGATCGCGACCAGCGCCCTGCGTGCCTTTTCGCTCGGCCAGCAACGCCAGGAAGCCCTGCAGGCCCTGCAGTTGCAGGCGCAGGCCATGCCCGCCGTGGTCGACAGGCTGCACGCACTGATCGGCCAGATGGAGCAGCGCGAAAGGCAGTGCAACGAACGCCTTGTCGCCGACCAGAAACGCTTCCACGGCGATCTCCAGGCCGCCTTTGGCGGGCTCGCGCAAGCCGTCGCCGAATCGCTCGCCGGCAGCCTGCGCGAAAGCGCCCGGGTTGCCGGCGAGATCATCCGGCCGGCGGTCGATGGCGCGATGGCGGCAATTGCCGACGAAACGCGGCTGGCGCACGAAAGGGTGATCGCGGCCACGCAGACGCAGCTCGACGGCCTTGCGGCGCAGCTCGGCGAAACCTCCCGGCAGGTCGCGGAGAACTGGAGCGAGGTGCTGGCGACGCAGTGCCGTACCAGCGATCACCTGCTGGCTGGCATCGAGCGCTCGCTGGCGTCATTCGACGCGCGTTTCGAGCAGCGTTCGCAAGCGCTGCTGGCGGCAGTCGGCGAGACGCTCGCCACTTCGCTGGCCAACCAGGCGGCCGTCGAGCGGCAACGGTTCGCGGAGTGGACCGGATCGCTGGCAGAACTGGCGACGCACCTGCAACGGCTCGGCGCCGCGCTCGAGGAGCCGCTGGCGCGCCTGATCGACACCGCGTCGGAAGCGCCGCACGCCGCTGCCGAACTGCTCGCGCAATGGCGTGAGGAGATGAGCGGCAGCCTGGAGCGGGACAACCGGCTGCTCGAGGAACGCGCCCGCATCATGCAGACGCTCGCTGCGCTGCTGGCGGCGATCGAACAGGCATCGAGCGAACAGCGGGCGACGGTCGACTCTCTGGTGACTTCGTCGGCGACGCTGCTCGACACCGCCGGCAGCCGTTTCGCCGATGAGGTCGATGCCGGATCGGCGCGGCTGGCCGAAGTCGCCACGCAGCTTGCCGGCAGCGCCATCGAGGTCGCGAGCCTGGGCGAAGCCTTTACCCTCGCCGTCGACTCCTTCGCCACTGGCAACGAAAAGCTGATCGCCAGCCTGCAGCGGATTGAGACGGCGCTCGAGCATTCGGCGGCGAGGAGCGACGAACAGCTCGCCTACTACGTCGCGCAGGCGCGCGAGCTCATCGATCTGTCGATCATGGCGCAGGAGAAGGTCGTCGGCGAGTTGCGCCAGCTCGGCGACCAGCTCCCGGTCAGCAGCGAGAAGCCGGACTGATGGACGACACGGACGCCGGCGTCGAGCAGGTCGCTCCCGTATGGACGGTCTTCGGCGACCTGATGTCCGGGCTGCTGGGCGCTTTCGTGCTGGTCCTGGTCGGCGTCCTCGGTGTCCAGCTCGAACTGGCGACCCACCTGGAAAGCGAGGTGCACCAGCGCAAGCAGGAGGAACAGCGGCGCATCGCGCTGGAAAAGGCGTTGGCGATCCCGATCACGGCCGGGCGGGTGAGCCTGCACGACGGCCGCATCGGCATCAGCGGCAGCGTCCTCTTTCTTTTCAACTCGGCGCAGTTGCAGCCCGAGGGCCGGCTGCTGCTGAAGAGCCTGGTCGCGCCGCTGCGCGTCTACCTCGGTGAGCGCAACGAGTTGCTGATGGTCAGCGGTTTCACCGACGATGTGCCGATCCATCAGGGCAGCACCCGTTTCGCCGACAACTGGGAGCTGTCGGCGCAGCGGGCGCTGACCGTCACCCGTGCACTGATCGACGAAGGGATGCCGTCGTCGCTGCTCTTCGCAGCGGCGTTCGGCGCCGAGCAGCCGGCGGCTTCCAACGCCGACGACCGCGGGCGGGCGCGCAACCGGCGGGTCGAGATCGCGCCGGTGCCACGCTCGGCGAATCCAGGGACACCCGCCGGTGGGTGAGCCCGGCCAAGGCGCGGCGACGCAGTCGGCGCCGCTCGCGCGGGCAGGCGACCACGCTGCCGAGATCGCCGCCTTGCGCAGAGACGGTGCCGGGCAGCTCGATGCGCTGCGCTTTCTTTTCATCGAGGTCCTGGCGCGGCGCTTGCACGAGGCTGAGGGAGCGCCCGGGCGCGTTCTCGAAGGCCGGCTGGCCGCCGAGCTGGCGCTTTGCCGCCGGCGCATCGAGCGGCAGCGGGACGAGGCCGGGCAAGCGATCGAGCGGACCGTCCGGCGGCATCCCGACGCGGCCGGGGAACTGCAGCGGCTGTTTGCGGCGGCGGATTTCGCCGGCATCGATCGTTTCGTCGGCCGGCTCGCAGCGCGCGACCGCCGTTCGCCGCTGGCCGCGCTGGCCGGAGCCGGCGCGCGGTCGGTGGCGCAGGACGATGCCGTCTTGCCGACCGGCGACGACGGAGCGCACGGCGAGCTGAGAAGCCTGCGTCTCTTCCGCAACACCTGGGCGCAGCGCGCCGCCCTGCGGCAGGCAGCGCAGGCCATCGAACGGGCACCCGCGAACGCCGGGCCGCTCAACTCGCACCTGCTGGTGCTGCGCTCGCTTGCCGCGATGCGCGATCTGTCGCCCGACTACCTCAACCGCTTCGTGTCCCATGCCGACACGCTGCTGCGGCTCGATCAGGCCGGCCGGAAGGGCAGGCGCGGGGCGAGAGGGGGGCCGCAGGCGACGGGCGGCGGGAGGACATGAGCCATGCCGGTGACGCTCGAGCGGTCAGCGTGAACGGCCTCGCTACCGCCCGCGCGCGATGGCTGCTGGAACCGGCGGCGAAGGCGCGCGCGTTGGCCGAGTTGTCAACGCGCTTGCCGGCACTGGTCAGCGACGCACGCTGGCTCGACAGCCTGCGCGAGTTCATCACCAGCGAGGCGTACCAGATGGTGACCCTGCAGACCGGCGACGGGCAGGTCCAGTCCCTGGGCCTGGTGACCGTCGCTGAGCAGCCCTTCGCTGAGTCGGCGCTGCTGCTGGTGGAAGCGTGGTGGGTCGACGATGAACGGCCTGCGGCGGCGTGCGCCTGGGCAGCCGCCGTCATGGCCAAGGCGGCCGCGATGGATGTCGAGGGCGTCGCCTGGCCGTCCGACGCGCCCGCCACGGCGGCGTTGCGCGATGCCGGTTCGCTGGCCGGCCACCCGGTGTTGGACGAACCCTTGCCCTTGCGCTACGCGGTGCCCGGGCTCTTCACGGCATTCGGCGCGGCACCCACGACGACCGCGCTGCTCACGCCGCGCTGCACCTACCTGTGCAACCGCAACCGGCTCGGCGCCTTGGCCGGCGTAGCGAACGACGACGCCGAAGCCTTCTACCGTGGCGAAGGCCGCCTGGCGGTGTCGCCCTGGTGGCAATGTGGCGACCTGCACGAACTGGCGGCGCACTTCCGGGCACGCGGCTTCGCCACCCGCGCGGCGGGCGCGTTCGACGGTGGCGTGCAGGCGCAGCTGCTGCAGCAAGGCTACGTGAACCAGGGGACGGCGTCGATGTCTCGCTCCTTCGAGGTCGCGGCGCACTACGCCAACAACGGCGGCAGGCAGCGCGGGGTGGTCTGTCGCATCGACGCGGCCGCACTGCGTGCGCGCGGGCCGGTTTTCGATGCCTGGCTGACGCTGCTGGCGCACAGCGAAGCGATGATGGGGCGTGACGAGGTGCAGACCTTCGCGACCATCGTGCGCGCGCTCGGGCCGCTCGACGCCGGCCGCTGCCTGGCGCATTGGGACGCGGTTGCCCGGACGCTGGCCTGCCAGCGCGGCGGCATGCTGCGCGAAGGCGGCGAGTTCAGCAGCGGCGACTACCTCCAACCGGCACTCGCCGGCCGGCTGCGTGCCGCCGGCGTAGACGCCGCCGCTGCGCAGCGCCTGCTGCGCGCACTGGAGCGCCACGCGATGCGCAGCGCCACGCCCTTTGCGATGGCACGGACGATCGAGGTCCTGGCGAACGGGAAGACGCGCGACGTTGTCCTGCGCCACGGCTACAAGGTCGCCTTCGGCCTGGCGCTGCCGGCGCTGCGGGCCGCGCTCGACGGTCAGCACGGCGACCACCGGCAGCCCGGCTGGGACCTCACGGCCTTTGGCTACATGGCCAAGACCTGCCGCGACCAGGAAGTCTTCAGTAGCGGCCCGATTCCCGGCCACGCGATCGTCGACGCGGTGGTGGTCAATGCGGACGGCTCGCCCGCCTGATCGGGGGCCGCAACACCGGCGGCGCAGCGGCCCAGCGCCGGCCTGGTTCCGGCGGGCGCCCGTTTCAAGGCTTGATGATCGTCACCAGGATCTGGCACAGTGCCTTTTTTTACCCCTGACGCTGCAGTCGAGGAACGACATGAAACCCTTTCGCATTCTCCTGGCCGCAGTGGCTTCCCTGTTCTTCATGGCTTCCTCCCTTGCCCACGCGAACGAAATCGAGACCCGTACGGTGCAGTTTGCGCAAGGCAAGTCTTCCGCAGCGATCAAGGGCTCGCTCAAGGGCGACCAGACGATCGACTACACCCTGCGCGCCCGGGCCGGCCAGACCATGAGCGTCAAGCTGGCGACGACGAATGGTGCCAATTATTTCAATGTGCTGCCCCCGGGAAGCAATGACGAGGCCCTCTTCGTCGGCTCCAGCGGCGGCAACGAGTGGACAGGCGCTTTGCCGGCCGACGGCGAATACAAGGTGCGCGTCTATCTGATGCGCAGCGCGGCGCGCCGCAACGAGACGGCGAACTACACGCTGACGGTCGGCATCACCGGCGCCACCAAGGCGGCCGATCTGGGCCAGGCCCCGGCCAGCGACGCCAAGCTCAGGGGCACCCCATACCACGCCAGCGGACCGCTGCCGTGCCGCATGGGCAACGAAAAGCCCAGCGAGTGCCAGTTTGGTGTGATCCGCGGCAAGCCGGGCAATGCCGAGGTGCACATCACCCCGCCGGGCGGCTTGAAGCGCGTGCTGACCTTCATGGGCGACAAGGTCACCACCAACCGCGGCGAGAAGGTCAAGGCCGTGAAGCAGGGCTATGACTGGTCGGTCGAGGTGAATGACTACGAGCACTACACGATCCCGGAAGCGGTGATTTCGGGTGGGTGAGACCGACTGGAGCGTGCCTCCAGGCTCGCGTCGACCACGCCCGGACTTCCGCCCGAAGGGTGATCTGTCGTTGCAGGTACTGCCAGCAGCGGCGAGCCGGATTGCCTTGTGGCTTGCCGGAGGGGCGTCCGTGATTCTCGGCGCGATCATTGGCCATGACGGCCTGACGGGCAGTCTCGCCACAAGTTTTCGTGTCGTGACGCTCGTCGCTGCGCTGTTTTGCGTCCTCGCTGGTCTGGGTTTCCTTGTGCTCGAGCGTGGTCTGTCCACGATCAGGCGGTTTCCTGCCGGTCATCCGGAGGCGAGCGAGATGCCGCCTGAACTCGGCAGGGCCTGGCGGAATGTCTTCGGTGTGCTGGCTCTGGCCGGTGGAGGATACTTCCTGGTTGTCTGTTCAGCGATCGTGGCGGTCATTTCCCGCTTGCGGAGCGGGGTCCAGCTATTCGGATGAGTGAAAGCCGGATCGAATTCCTGCCCGGGCGAACGCTTGCTCAGGGATTGACCCGGCTGTGCTTTGCTGCCGCTGCAGCATTGACCGGTGAGACCGGTGCGATGAAACGATTCTTCCCTTTGGTGGCCTTTCTGGCTGTCGCCGCGGCGCAGGCGGACGGCAATCCGCTCGTCGGCACCGCGTGGCAGCTGAATGCCATCCAGTCAATGGATGACGCGCAGGGCACCACGAGGGTGGCGGAGCCCGACCGCTTCACGCTGGAGTTCGGGCGCGACGGCCGTGCCGTGCTGCGCCTCGACTGCAACCGCGGTACTGCCCGCTGGCAGGCGACGCCGGCCGCCGACGGGAACTCGGGCCGGATCGAATTCGGCCCGATCGCCGGCACGCGGGCGCTGTGCCCGCCGCCGCACCTCGACGAGCGCATCGTGCGCGACCTCGGCTACGTGCGCGGCTACCTGCTGCGCGACGGCACGCTCCATCTCTCGCTGATGGCCGACGGCGGCATCTACGAATGGCGCCCGCGCGCAGCCGCCGCGCAAGTGCTCGGCGACCCGGCGCAGCCGCTCGCCGGCCATGTCCTGGGGCAGGCGGTGCACACCCGCGATGCCGAGGAATTGCGCTTCTACGTGCTGCGCGTACTGACCGACCGCTTCGCGGCGGCCGAGGGCATCACCGTGGCGAAGGCGGAAATCGACGCTTTTGTCGCGTCGACCGCAGTGGCGCTGGCCGGCGAGCGCGCCGAAGCCGCCGAACGGCTTGACACCCTGAAGCGTGAGCTGGTGGTTGGCAAGCTGCCGGCCGAGCGGAAGGCGCAGGTCAAGCGCGAAATCGCCAGCGCCGAACAACTGATCGCCGACCTCGCGCCGGCCACGGGCGCCGACGCGGGCGAAGAACGCCAGGCGCGGGCGGACGTCGCCGCCGCCTTCATCCGCCAGTGGAAGATCAACGGCGCGCTGCAACGCCAGTACGGCGGGCGCATCATCTTCCAGCAGGCTGGCCCGGAACCGCTCGACGCCACCCGCCGCTTCCTCGAGGCGGCAGAAGCCGCCAGCGACTTCGCCATCGCCGACCCGGCGCTGGCAGAACCCTTCTGGTCGTATTACCGCGACGATGCGCGGCACAGCTTCTACCAGCCGGGCAGCCGAGCGGAAAAGGCGGCCTTCACGGCGCCGCCGTGGGGGGCGCGCTGAACATCGGCAAGTCGCGACAGGGAATGGAGCAAGGATGCGGCAAGGAATCGGCGCTGTGGTCGCAGGGGTCATCACAAATTGCTCGACCAAGTACAGGCCAAGGTCGGCCGGCTGCTGCTGCGCGCGCTGACCCGACGCGGTGTGCGTGAGCCGGAAGACGCCGAGACGATGGCGAGCCGGGATCACGGTGACGGCTTCTCGCTCGACGCTGGGTTGCGCATCGAAGCGACCGACCGCCAGGGCCTGGAACGGCTGCTGCGCGACTGTGCTCGCCCCGCCTTCGCGCTGGAGCGTCTGCGTGAAATCGACGCCGACCATCTCGTCCATGAAAGCATCAAACCAGGTCCCGGCGGCGGCGTCAGCGCGATGCTGACGCCGCTCGAACTGGTCGAGCGCCTGGCGGCGCTGATTCCGCCAGCGCGCCGACATCGCCGCCACGCCTGATGCCCGCGCGCGCGCCGCCGCTCTGCGAGATGCTGGGCGCCACCATCGCCGAGGACGACCCACAGGCTCGATCGGCGCCGAAGTACAAGTTCGACCAGCGTATCGCCTGGTCGGTGCGGGATGAAAGCAAGACGAGCTGCCCATCGCCCGTCGTGCGCCGTGGGCCGACTCGTGCCAGGGGCCATCCACCCGGCCGGTCCGGCCCGGCGGATGGCCCCTGGCGCTGAACGGAGCGGGATTCGGATGACTTTTCAAGGGCCACCGGCGCGAAATTCGAGATTGCCGCCCCTTGATGAAGGCTCATGTACTCTCCGTGCTGCCGTCGGATTTCCGATGCTTTCGCCACATCGCCAATCGGCGCGCTGGCGTGGGATTGCTGGCTGCACCGCGAGAGTCGGCGCTGTGGCGGGACGACAGCTCTCAGCCGCGCTCCCGCTCGACCCGGAGATGCTCGAGTATCCCGGCGAGTGGCACGGCCACGATGCGCTGGTCCATGAGCCAAGCCTCCCTGCCGGGATGCACGACATACAGCTTCTCCAGCCGCAGGACGTCGAGCGCCGAGCGCATCGATGGGGTGACGCGCGGCGCATCGGAGCGTTTGATCTCGAAGCCGAGGCGGCGGTCGTCACGCGTGACCAGCAAATCGAGTTCGGCCCCAGTGTGCAGGCGCCAGTGGTGGCAGTCGCGCCAGTCGGCATTCAGGGCGCGCACAATCTGGTGGAGGGCGAAGCCTTCCCAGGAAGCGCCGACGCGCGGATGGCCCAGCAGGGATTCCTGGGTCGATCCGATATCGAGCAGTGCGTGCAGCAGGCCGCTGTCGGCCAGATATATCTTGGGTGCCCTGACTTGGCGTTTGCCAACGTTCTCGAACCAGGGAGGCAGGACGCGCACCATGCAGGTGGCGGCGAGGATGTCGAGGTAGTGGCGCACCGTGGGCTCGGAGACGCCGAAGGCGCGCGCCAGCTCGGCACCGTTCCACAACTGGCCGGAGTAGTGGGCGAGCATGTTCCAGAAGCGGCGTAACGTGGCCGGCGCCAGCCGGAAGCCGAGGGCGGGAATGTCGCGCTCCAAGTAGGCACGGATGTATTCGCGCCGCCAGCGCAGGCTGGCGGATTCACTCGCCGCGAGGAAAGAACGCGGCAGGCCGCCGCGCCGCCAGAGCGAGTCCAGCTGCTCCACGCCCGTCTCACCGAGGTCGAGCCCGGGCAATTCGTGGAAAACGACGCGGCCGGCGAGGCTTTCGCCGCCCCCTTGCACCAGTTCGGGCGCGGCCGAGCCGAGGATCAGGTAGCGTACGCGCGCGCCGGCGCGGTCGGCCAGAACCCGCAGGACTGGGAACAGGTCCGGTCGCCGCTGCACTTCGTCGATGACCACGAGGCCGTCAAGTCCTTCGAGAGCGAGCATCGGTGCGGCCAGGCGCGCATCGTCGCGCGGGTCTTCGAGGTCGAAGTGGTGCGCGGCGCTGCCGAAGGCAACGCCGATGGCTTGCGCCAGCGTCGTCTTGCCCGTCTGGCGCGCTCCGACGATGGCGACGACGGGGAATTCGCCGAGCAGGTGGGTGATTTCCCGGGTGTGGTCTGGACGTTCGATCATGGCGCTAGATTACCAGGAAAATGGAAGTTCTGACTTGTGATTTTCATGGTGTTTTCGGCCGACACCTGCTGAAGTGGCCGTCACCGGTGGCAGATCCTGCTCACACCGATTTCCTGGCGACCTCTCAGGCCGCGATGTGCCTCGCCTTCAGGCACTTCAACACGACTTTGGTGGCTTGGGCGATGAGGAAGTACAGACGGCTGAAGGGCCACAAGATACGGGCGAGCAGGTTTCTCGAACAACTTTCCGAGAAGAAGCCGTATCTCTTCGTGCATTGGCAGAAAGGAGAGGTGGCGCCGGAAATTCGGACAGCAGGATAAGTGATGGTCTTGCCCCATTGAACGGCTGCGAAAGCAGCCCCAACAGGAGCGAGAGCATGATGAGAAGGAGCAGGCCACCAGATCCCGATCGACCGCTTCATGGGTCTCCCGCTGGCCATCTCGAGAGGCCGGCGTTATCCTATCCGTATTACGAGTGTACGAATGAGGTGCCCTATGATGGTCAAGAAGCTCTCCGCGGTCGGCAACAGCCTGGGCCTCATCATCGAGCGCCCCATCCTCGAGCTG
>JAEUOM010000202.1 GCA_016788495.1 Accumulibacter sp.
GACAGCCCTGTCGGAAGAGCTGATCCCAGCCAAGCAGGAGATCGTTCGCGACGGCATCGACGCCGAGTTCGCCGATTGCTTCCAGCGCACGCGCAGCCTGCTCGAATCGCGTCTCGCCGGACTGCACGAACAGCTCACCGAGCTGACCGAACTGCGCGGCAAGAACAGGGGTGTCGTCGAGTACATGATGGGCAAGGTGCGCGTCGAGAAGGAGGAGTTCGAGTCCGGGCTGCAGCGCTATTACGCGGTGCGCAGTGTCTTTTCGCAGTTGACCAACAACCTGTTTGCCCACCTCGGCCTCGACTCGATGCGCCTGCTGAGCACGAGCACGCGCGAGGCAATGGCCAAGGCCACCTTCTCGAAGACGCTCGCTGCAGCGATGGCGCACTTTTTCGATGAGGCGCGCGGCAACCTGCGGCGATCGGAGGGCGATGTCCGGGAGATCACGACCATGATGGAGGCGATCCACAAGAAGTTCTCGGTCGAGCACGGTCTCAAGCTGGGGACGCCGGTCGGTTTTTCGCTGCTGCGCTACGAGAAGGAGATGGACCGCCTCGACGACTGGTGCCAGCGGCACGTCAGCAGCATGTTCCAGTTGCTGCTGCATGAGAAGAGCCAGTTGATGCAGCGCTTCTTCGAAGAAGTGGCGGTACAGGTGCGCAAGACTTTCGAGCGCGCCAATCGCGATGCCGAGTCATGGCTGAAGGCGATCATGGCGCCGCTGGAGATCCAGATCCGCGAGCACCAGATCCATCTCAAGCGGCGGCTCGAGAGCATCAAGCGGATCCATCAGGCGACCGATACGCTCGAACAGCGGATCGACGAACTGCAACATGTCGAGGACAAGCTGTTCCAGCAGATGAAATCACTGAGCCAGATCGGCCAGGATTTTGCCGGCGTGCTGCGGCAGGAGGTCAGCGCCGCAGCGCAGCGCCAGGCCGCCTGAGAGGTTGTGAAGAAACCGTCGCGAGCAGGCCGAGATGCCAGGCGCGAGCGAGCGAACGACGAGACCTATCAGATGGATGGGCGAGGAGTGAGCGAGTGGGCAACGCCGCAGATCGGTCGAGCAGTAGATTCATTCACAACCTCTGAGCATCGCAAGCCCGCGGATCGCGCGCAAGGTGTTCTACAAGAAACACGCACCTGCGATTTTGTTTCTTGAGAGGCGAGCGCCCAACCCTGTCATTGCCACATCGCGCGCATTCGCGCCGTCAGGTCGAGCACCTGCTGCCGGGCCTGCGGATTGGCGGGTGGGGCTGCGGCGGTCGGCGGTGGCCAGGAAAGCTGCTGGTAATCGGGCAGCAGCGCATGCGGGATGAAACGCGTGCGGGTGGCATGGACGTGCCGGTCGCCGAGGCCCGGCTGCTGCGTGACGTGGAAACGTTGCGGCAGGAGCAGTTCGAGGTGCGTCCGCGCTCGCGTCATGGCGACGTAGAGCAGCCGTCGCTCCTCCTCGATCGCCGCCGCCGATCCGGTCGCCATGTCCGATGGAATGCAGCCATCGACGGCATTGAGGATGCTCACCGCCGTCCATTCCTGCCCCTTGGCGGAGTGGATCGTGGACAGGATCAGGTAGTCCTCGTCGAGCAGGGGCCGGCCGGCCTCGTCGCTGCTGGCAGCGGGGGGGTCGAGCACCAGTTCGGTCAGGAAGCGCTCGGCACTCGCATAGGTTGCAGCGATCAGCGCCAGTTGTTCGATGTCCGCCTGCCGCAGCAGCGGGTCTTCGTGCAGACGCTCGATCTGTTCCTGATACCAGCGGCAGACCTGCTCGCAGGCCGCCGGCCACGGCGCGCCACCCGGGCTGCAACTGGTGACCAGGGCAGCGAACTCGCGCCAGGCAGGCCTCGCCGCCTCCACCACGGGTTGCTCTTCGAGCAGCAGGCAGGCCGGCGCTGACGCAGCGATGTTGTCGAGCACGCGACTGGCGCTTCGTGGCCCGATCCCGGCAACCAGTTGCATCGCGCGAAAGCCCGCCAGGCGGTCACGCCGGTTCTGCCCCCAGCGCAGGATGGCGAGGACATCCTTGATGTGCGCGGCTTCGAGGAATTTGAGGCCGCCGAACTTGACGAAGGGAACGTTGCGCCGCCGCAGTTCGATCTCGACGCGGACGCTGTGCTGCGCGGTGCGGAACAGGATCGCCTGCGACTTCAGGCGGACGCCGGCTTCGCGGCGCGCGAGCACCTGGTCAACGACGTAGGCCGCCTGGTCGGCTTCGTCGCGTACGGCGACGAGCCGTGGCTTCTCGCCGGCGCTGCGCTCGCTCCACAGATCCTTGGTGAAGCGCTCCGCGGCGAGCGCGATGACCCGGTTGGCGGCGTCGAGGATCGGTTGCGTCGACCGGTAGTTGCGGTCGAGCGTCAGCACCTGTGCGGGTGGCGCGAAGTGCTGCGGGAAATCGAGGATGTTGCGCACGGTCGCTCCGCGAAAGGCATAGATCGACTGCGCGTCGTCGCCGACGACGGTGAGGCCGCGGCCATCCGGTTTCATCGCCAGCAGGATCGCCGCCTGCAGGCGGTTGGTATCCTGGTACTCGTCGACCAGAACGTGGCTGAAGCGATCGCCGACCTCGTGTCCGAGTCCGGTTTCGCCGACCATCTGCGCCCAGTAGAGCAGTAGGTCGTCGTAGTCGAGCACCTGCTGGGCCTGCTTGCTGAGCACGTATTCACGGAAGAGGCGTTTCAGGTCGGCTTGCCACTCGGCGCACCACGGAAAGCTCGTCTGCAGCACTTCGCCGAGAGTCGCCTGCGTGTTCAGCACGGCCGAGTAGATCGCGAGGCAGGTCGCTTTCAACGGGAAGCGCTTCTCCCTGGACGAGAAGCCGAGGCCGTGGCGGGCGAGGTTCAGCAGGTCAGCCGAATCCTGGCGGTCATGGATGGTGAAGCAGGGGTCGATGCCGACGCGCGCGGCGTACTCGCGCAGGAGGCGGGCAGCGATGCCGTGAAAGGTGCCCGCCCAAGGCAGTGACGGTAGGCCTGCCGCACGCCGGTTGAGGAGCCGCCCAACCCGCCGGCTCATCTCGCCGGCAGCGCGGCGCGAGAAGGTGAGCAGCAGCAGCCGGCCGGGATCGGCGCCGCAGTCGATGAGCTGCGCGACCCGGTGCGCCAGCGTGCTCGTCTTTCCCGATCCGGCACCGGCGATCACCAGCAGGGGAGGATGTCGCAGTTCTCCGCCGCCGTGCGCGCCGATGCCGAATCCGGCGGCAGCCCGCTGCGCCGGGTTCAGTTGCGCGAGCGGGTCGCCGGCGGCGACGCCGCTGCCGTCATCGGGGATGCGCATCGTCAGCTCGCTGCCCGCAGTTTGGCCGAGTTGCCACTTGGCGCACATCCTGTCATCTGCTCCGGCGGCTGCCTGCCTGCCTGCCCGTCTCGTCGACACTACCGCCTCCTCGGCCACTGTAATTATCGACAGTATAGCTCGCCCAGCGGAACGAAAAGCCTTTTCCGGTCGGGCACGAAGCCCAGTCCGGGCGAGGCGTCGAGCAGCAGCTGGCCGTTGCCGATGACGGGTGGCGATCCGGTATCCTTGCGCAGCCAGGCCGACGTGGCCAGACCGTGTGCCAGACGATTGTCGAGCGCAGCAGCGAGATGGGCGGCCGCAGTGACGCCGCAGGCGCTGTCCAGGCTGCTGGTGATGATGCATTCGACGCCGCTACTGCCGGCGCGGCGCGCGAGTGCCAGCGCCGGCAGCAGGCCGCCATGGCGCGGCGGTTTGATCACCAGCCGGCGTACCGCTCGTCGGGCGAGGAGGGCTTGGCTGTCGAGGCACCGAATCGACTCGTCGACCGCGATGGCGATCGTCGTGCCATCCTGCAGCGCCTGCAGCCGATCGATATCCGGAGTGGCCAGTGGTTCCTCGAGCATCTCGATCGGCAGATCGGCGCAGGCCTGCAGGAAGCGGGCGGCGGTCGCCGCCGGCCAGGCCCGGTTGGCGTCGAGGCGCAGGCGGCAGGCGGGCGGCAGGACGGTGGCGAGCTGTCGCAAAAGGGTGATTTCCTCGTCGATCGCGAGTACTCCGATTTTCAGCTTGAGGATCTCGAAGCCGGCGCTGCAGGCGGTGCGAATGTCGTCGTCGCAGATGCCGGCCAGGCTGCCGCAGGCCGCGTTGAGCCGTATCGGCGGTGGCGTGGCGCTCGCCGCGGGCCGCCGCCGGGCGCCGTTGAGGTAGGCCGCGAGCGGGATGCCGGAGTCCTGTGCCAGCAGGTCGAGGAGTGCGGCTTCGACGGCAGAGCGCGCTGCCGGCGTCCGACTGCCGCCGCCGGGCTCGAGCCGCCGGAGCGCTCTAGCGGCAGCCAGGCCGAGCAGCGGCGGCAGCAGTGATCGCAGCGCACGCAGCGCAGTGGCCGCGGATTCGCTGCCGCTGCCCGGCAGCGGCGCGCATTCACCGTAGCCACGGCGGCCGCTCCCGTCCTGCAGGCACAGCAGCCAGCCGCAACGCTCGCCGAGGCTGGCGCCTGCGGTCAGCCAGGGTGCGCGCAGCGGCAGGCGATAGGGGTGAACGGTGGCGGAGGCGAGTCGCATCAGCGCTGCGGCGGGCCGGTGAAGGTGCCTTCGATCGCTGCGCTGCAGGGGCTGCGGGAGCCCGGGACGCCGCTGCAGCGGTGGCGCCGACAGCGCTCAGGGCCGCCGGCGATAGCGCGAGAAATCGGGTTTCCTTTTCTCCAGCCAGGCGTTGCGTCCCTCCTGGCCTTCGGCGGTCATGTAGAAGAGGCCGGTGGCGTTGCCGGCCAGTTCCTGGATCCCGGCGAGGCCGTCGGTGTCGGCGTTGAAGCCGGCCTTGATCATGCGCAGCGCCATCGGTGAGAGCTGCAGCATCTCGCGACACCAGCGGACGGTCTCCTCCTCGACTTCGGCGAGCGGAACGACGGCGTTCACCAGGCCCATCGACAGCGCGGCTGCCGCGTCGTACTGACGGCAGAGCAGCCAGATCTCCTTCGCCCGCTTGAGGCCGATCGTTCGCGCCATCAGTCCGGCGCCGAGGCCGGCGTCGAAGCTGCCGACACGCGGACCGGTCTGGCCGAAGCGGGCGTTGTCGGCGGCGATCGTCAGATCGCAGACGAGGTGCAGCACGTGCCCGCCGCCGATCGCGTAGCCGGCGACCATCGCCACCACCGGCTTCGGGCAGCGGCGAATCTGCATCTGCAGGTCGAGCACATTGAGGTGCGGCATGCCCGCTTCGTCGTGGTAGCCGCCGTCGTCGCCGCGCACGCGCTGGTCGCCACCCGAGCAGAAGGCGAGGTGTCCGGCGCCGGTGAGGATGACGACGCCGATGCCGGGGTCGAACTGCGCCCGGTGCATGGCATCGATCAGTTGCTCGATGGTTTCGGGGCGAAAGGCATTGCGCCGTTCGGGCCGATTGATGACAATGCGGGCGATGCCTTCGGCAGCGTCGTAACCGATGTCGCTGTAGGTGTCGCCGGCGACGCGTGGCTGCCATTCGAGAGCGGGGCGGATCATCTGGGTGCTTTCCTCGGGGGACGGCGGGCAGTATAGCGGTTGACGCAGGCTGATTGGACGCTGGCAGCGCGCCACCGGACCCGCTGCGGGCGCACCGCGTGGCCATTGGCGAGGAGGCTCTGATGCAGCGCAGGATACTCGGCAGGGATCGACTGATCGCGACCTTTCTCGCGGGCTGCGTGCTCTTCAACTATCCGCTGCTGTCGGTCTTCGACCGGCCGAGCGAGATCTTCGACATCCCGATGATCTTCGCCTACATCTTCTTCGCCTGG
>JAEUOM010000215.1 GCA_016788495.1 Accumulibacter sp.
CTACGGATCGCACACCGTCGTCGATGCGGTGAGTTTCCGCGTCGAGTCGGGCAGCATCGCCTGCCTGCTGGGCCCTTCGGGTTGCGGCAAGACGACGCTGCTGCGCTGCATTGCCGGTTTCGAGGACATCGCCGCCGGCGAGATTCGTGTCGACGGCGAGGTGCTCAGCCGCGCCGGGCGTCGCCTGCCGCCGGAGCAGCGGCGGATCGGCATGGTCTTTCAGGAGTACGCGCTGTTTCCGCACCTGACCGTCGCCGCCAACGTCGGCTTCGGTCTCGCCGGTCTCTCCGCCAGCCAGCGGCGGCAGCGGATCGATGGACTGCTCGAGACGATCGGTCTGTCCGGCCACGGCGCGCACTACCCGCACGAACTCTCCGGCGGCCAGCAACAGCGCGTGGCGCTGGCGCGGGCGCTGGCGCCCCGGCCACGACTGATCCTGCTCGACGAGCCATTTTCCAATCTCGACGTCGATCTGCGCGAGCACCTGTCGCTGGAAGTGCGCGAGATCCTCCGGCGCGAGGCCACGACCGCCGTCCTGGTGACGCATGACCAGCACGAGGCCTTCGCCATGGCGGACGAGGTCGGCGTCATGGCCAACGGACGCATCGAGCAATGGGACAGCCCGTACCGGGTCTATCATCAGCCGTGCAACCGTTTCGTCGCCGACTTCGTCGGCCAGGGCGTCTTCCTGCCCGGCATCGTCGTGGACGAGAACCGGGTGCGTGTCGAACTCGGTCTGCTCGAGTCGCGCCTGCCGCTCGAGTGCAGCCAGGGATGCGCCGCCTGCGGCAAGGGCTGCGGCGTCGAGGTCCTGCTGCGTCCGGACGACGTGATCCACGACGACCAGGCCGGGTTGCTGGCGGAAGTTCGCCACAAGGCCTTCCGCGGCGCCGAGATCCTCTACTCGCTGCGGCTCGAAAGCGGCGTCGAGGTGCTTTCGCTGGTGCCCTCACACCACAATCACGCCATCGGCGAGCGGATCGGCATCCGCCTCGACGTCGATCATGTCGTCGCCTTCAAGACGCCTTCGCGACAGCCGGTCGACAGCCGGCAGCCGGTCCGTTTCGAACGATGATCCCGTGGCTCGAGCGCGGAGCCCCCTTTCCGCCACTGGAGCGGGCGCTGCGCGAACCGAACGGTCTGCTCTGTGCCGGCGGCGACCTGTCGCCGACGCGGCTGCTTGCTGCCTACCAGTACGGCATCTTCCCCTGGTACTCGCCGGGCGAGCCCATCCTCTGGTGGAGCCCGGACCCGCGCATGGTGCTGCTGCCGGCGGAGTTCCGCGTTTCGCGCTCGCTGCGCCGCTGCCTGCGCTCGGGGCGTTTCCAGGTGCGACTCGACAGCAATTTCGCGGCGGTGATCCGCGCCTGTGCCGAGGTGCCGCGCGCCGGCCAGGATGGGACGTGGATCACGCCGGCGATGCAGGACGCCTACTGGAAGCTGTTCCAGCTCGGCGTCGCCCACTCGGTGGAGACCTGGAGCGACGGCCACCTGGTCGGCGGTCTCTACGGCCTGGCCATCGGCCGCATGTTCTACGGCGAGTCGATGTTCGCACGCACCGCCAATGCCTCCAAGGTGGCCGCTGCCCACCTTGCCCGCTTCCTTGAAGAAGAGCGATTCGGCATGATAGATTGCCAGATGAGCACCCCGCACCTAGCCTCGCTCGGCGCGCGCGAGATGCCGCGGACGATCTTCCTCGAGCGACTGCGGGTACTCGTGAGCCAGGCGTGGGAACCTGGCCGCTGGCCGGTCGATGCCGCCAGCCAACCGTGGACCTAGACGAATGTCGCGACTCAACGACTCGGATCTGCCTTTTTCGCTGCTGCAGTTCTATTCGACGGCGCCGTACACCTGCAGCTATCTGCCGGGGCAATCGGCGCGATCGCAGGTGGCGACGCCCAGCCACCTGATCAGCAGCGAAGTCTATGGGGAACTCGTGCGCGGCGGTTTCCGTCGCAGCGGCGTGTTCACCTACCGGCCGAAGTGCGACCACTGCCAGGCCTGCGTACCGGTGCGCGTGCCGGTGGAACGCTTTCAGCCCTCACGCAGCCAGCGGCGCAGCGTCAGGTTGCACGGCGGCCTGCAGGCGCGCGAACTGCCGCTCGCCTTTCGCGACGACCACTACCAGCTCTACCTGCGATACCAGTCGGCGCGGCATGCCGGTGGCGGAATGGACCAGGACAGCCACGAGCAATACACCCACTTCCTGCTGCAGAGCCGGGTGGACACGCGCCTGATCGAATTCACCACTGCCGGAGTCCTGCGCATGGTGAGCATCGTCGACGTGCTCAGCGACGGACTGTCGTCGGTGTACACCTTCTTCGATCCGACGCTGCCGTCGGCGAGTCTGGGAACCTACAACATCGTTTGGCAGATCGCCCAGTGCGCAGCCAACGAACTGCCTTACCTGTACCTCGGTTACTGGATCCGTGACAGCCGGAAGATGGCCTACAAGGCCGGCTTCCGGCCGCTCGAAGGATTCGTCGGCGGTCGCTGGCACGATCTGCCGGTGCCGCCCGGCCAGTGACCGGCCGGCTGCCGGCACCGGCAGCAGGTGGGTGGCGCGGTGCTCGCCGAAAGGCGGCACCGGCGGCTATGCGCCGGCGCTGCCGGCGTCGGCCTGTCCTGTGGCGGTGCCGGCGGCGGCACGCGGCGCTTCATCCTCGACCGCCAGCACGTCGAGCAGCGACTCGATCGCCTGCGCCGAATGCTCGAGCGCCTTGCCGTCGCGCGCCGGCAGGCTGCCGGCAGCGGACAGGCGCCGACCGGTGTCGACCATGGCGTGCGCGTGCTGCAGCAGGCGGCCGCGGATTGCGTTCAGCTTCTGCACCTTGACGATGCTGGCGGCGCGCAGTTCCAGGATGGCTTCGTCGCGCTCCGCCTCGCTTTCGCTGCCCAGCACCGCGCGTCGCGCGATCAGTTCGTCCATCGACGCCTTCCACCAGCCGAGGAAACTGGCGCGATGGTCAAGCAACGCGTTCAGCGACTCACCCATCGCGTTGATCTCGTTGCGGCCACCCGGAACCGTCGGCACGTGCCCGGTCGGCGTGCCATAGGCCAGATCGTCGAGCACTCCCGCCATGTGGCGCACCGGGCGGACGATGCGCGCGGTGATGCCGAGCGCGAGGACGACGGCGAGCAGCAGCGTCGAGGCGGTGACGATCAGGCCGAGGCGAACGCTGGCCTGCGCGTCCTCGTCGATCGCGCGCGCGCGGCTGCTCATGGTCTCGTTGGCCTGCGCGACGTTGGCCTCGATCAGCGGCGCCACCTGGTCGGCAGCGGCATTCATCTCGGCGGTCAGGGCGACGATGCTGGCCCGTTGCGAAACCAGGACCAGGAAGCTGCGCTGGTAATCGCGCAGCAAGGCCAGCAACTGCGCCTTGTCGGTCTCGGCGAGGGCGGAGTCGCCGATCTGCGCGCGAATCGTGCGCGCGATCTCGACCACCATCGGCGGGTAGGACTCGTCACCGCGCAGCAGGAAGTCCTTCTCGCGGCGCCGCAACTTGAGGACGTTCGTCTCCAGTTCGGGTACGTAGTGGCTGTGCAGGATGGCTTCGATCCGCTGCGCGGCGTCACGGAACGGTCCCCTGCCGCCACCGCTGTAGCCCGGCCTGAGCGCGCTCTCGGCGTAGGTCTCGAAGCTTCTGGAGTAGGTTGCCAGCTCGGCCAGCAGCTTCTGCCGCACTGCTGGCGGCAGCTCCGAAGCTTCCAGATGCTGGCGGAACTCGGCGACCAGCCGCCGCACCCGGTCGCGGTAGGTGGCTTCCTGGCGCAGGGCGAGATCCTTTTCGCTGCGGCGGATCTGCAGCAGCACGGTGAGCAGGCGGTCGACGTTGTACTGCGCGGACAGTTCGTGCAGGCGATGGATCTTCTGCCGGAAGGCGCCCTGGATTCCCGAGTTCTCGTCCAGTCCCATCGCTCGCCAGGCTTCGGCGACGGCGGCGAACCGCTGCTGGTAGACGGTCATCAGCGCCTGCAACTGCGCGGCGGTCTGCTGCGACTGCTGATCGACCTTGGCCAGCGCGCCCACCTTCTCGTGCATCGCCTGCAGGTGCCGGTCGACGGCTTCGGCGAAGCGTTCCTGGTGCAGCAACAGGAAGCTCTTCTCGGCATCGCGCGCGGCCGCCATCTCGATCTCGATTTCAACCGCCAGTGACTTGCGGACTTCGAAGATTCGCTGCAACTGCTGGTAGTCGTCGACCACCGAGCGCAGGGTCTGGTGGTAGTGCCAGATGACGCCGGCGAGCAGCAGGCCGACGAGAGCAAAGCCGATGCCGATCTTTTCGCCGATCCGTAAGCTGCTCGATAGCTTGTCCACCTGTCGCTCCTGGCGAAAAGAAGGCCGTTACTCCCGCCTTGCGCTACGTTCCGCAGCGGCCAGCCAGGACGGGATGGCTCGCCGCCGGCGAGCTCCGCGCCGGGCAGGGGCCACTCCGCATGCGGCAGTATATCCGTACCGTCGGAGACTTGTCGAACGTCGATGCCTGCCGCATGGCGACCGGCTCGCGGCGGCGATGCGGCGCTGCGCGACTGGCCCGAGCGCTACGGCAGCATCGTCGCCCGCTTTGTCGCCGAGGGGTCGTAGGCGGCGCCGTCGCGGAGCCAAGAAAAGGGGGACGTTTCGTGCTATCTTCCCGGCCGTCACTTTTTCTGTACTACCGGGAGGATTCGAGATGTCCAAGGAACGAGCGACCATCGGTACCAATGGCGTCGCATTGCCTGTCCTGCCGCCGGAGCGCGATGCGCGCGTCTGGGCGCGGCTGGTGCGCGTCATGTTCTACACCCCCGGCTTCCTGGCCCTGCTGCTGATCAAGACCGGCGAACCGGCCGGCTTCGGCATCTCGGTGGAACTGCTGATGCTGGCGAGCATCTCGGCGATCGTCGGCGGGCTGTTCATCGGTGCCCAGTCGAACGAGGAGGGGTCGGATCATTCGTCGCGCATCGGCACCTGGAGCGGCGCGCTGATTCTTGAACTGCTCTCGGTCGTGCCGATCCTCTGCGCCATCCCGTCGCTGTTCCACGAACTGGCGAACAGCCGCCTGCTGCACGCCATGGCGCCCGGCGCCGTGAACGTGTCGCTCGGCGCCTCGGAACTGATCCCGGCGGTCGCCATCCTGCCGTTCATGCTCTATCAGCTCGCCGGCATGGGAACCCTGCACTTCGTCGTGTCGCGGCCGCTCAACTGGGCCATCAACATCGGCATCGTCGCACTCATCGTCGCCGCCACGGTCGCCAACCGGCAGGGGGCATTCGACCTCGAGAAGAGCTTCGCCTCGCTGCTGGTGATCGCCATGCTGGTGACGGTCTTCCATGGCGTGCTCAAGCTGCGGCGGATGCAGACGGAGTACGATGCCTACGCCCCGCCCAGGCCGGCGAAGGAAGCGAAGGAAAAGGAAACGCCCGCCAACTGAGCGGGGCCAGCGGCGGCGCCGTGACCGGCGACACGCCGGCAGCCGCCTGCTGCCGGTGGCCACCACCGGTTTTGCGCGTGATGGATTGCAGCGGAGGTCGCGGACGGGGATGGTCGATCTCGAGTATCTGACGCAGATCCTGGCGGCGCTCGTGCCGATGGCGCTGACCGTCGCCCTGCACGGCGTCGGCATGGGCCTGGTGCGCAACAGCTTCGAGCGCTTCGGCAAGCCGCTGCTGAAACGGGAGCGGGACCGCGGTGCGCGCACGCTATTCACCATCGGCATCGTCGGTGTGATGGTGCTGACCCATTTCTCCGGCATCGTCGTCTGGGCGGTCGCCTTCCGGCTGCTCGACCTCGTTCCGAGCACCGAAGTCGCGATGTACTACTCGATGGAGTACTACACGACGCTCGGCGTCGGTGTGCGCAAGCTGCCCGATGGCTGGGCCGGCTTCGGTGGTTTCGAGGCGATGACCGGCATGCTGATGTTCGGCTGGTCGACGGCCGTCCTGGCGGCGGTCGTGCAGCGGATGCACGCGATCGACGACTAGTCGCGCGCGACGCAGGCTGTCTGCCGCAGCGGGCAGTCGGCGGCGCCGGCCGCGCCGGCCGGGAATCAGCGGCGATCCTTCTCGCCCGCGTGCAGGCTCAGGCGGACGAGGTCGGCGATGCTTCCGACCTGCAGCTTGGCCAACAGTCGCGCCTTGTGCACCTCGACGGTGCGCGGACTGATCGCCAGCTGGCGCGCGATCTCGCGATTGTGCCGGCCGGCGACCACCTGCGCCATGACCTCGCGCTCGCGCGGGGTCAGCGTCTGCAGCAGGTTGGCGACGGCCGTGTCGCGTTCGGCATCGTCCTGGCGCAGATGCTGTCGCGCGAACGCGTCCTCGATCGCCGACAGCAGCCGGCTGTGATCGATCGGCTTCTCGAGGAAGTCGACGGCCTCGCTGCGGAAGGCCTGGCGCGCCGATTCGACGTCGCCGTGGCCGGTCATGACGATCACCGGCAGCCACGAGCCGCTCTCGCGCAGGCGCTTCTGCAGCGTCAGGCCGTCCATCCCCGGCATGCGGATGTCGACCAGCAGGCAGCCGTACCAGTCGGGACGGCGCGCCGCCAGGAAGCTCTCGGCGTCGGCAAAGAGCACCACCGAGAGACCGTTCAGGCCGAGCAGGAGTGCCAGCGCGTCGCGCACCGACGGGTCGTCCTCGACGATGAAGACGGTATTGCTTCTATGCGGCATCGCTCGTTGCCTCCTCGATCGGCAGCGTCAGGCGGAACAGGCCGCGGTCGGCGACCTCGGCCCACAGGGCGCCGCCGTGCGCCTCGACGATCGCCCGGCTGATCGCCAGTCCCAGTCCGAGGCCGCTGGCCTTCGATGACTGGAATGCTTCGAAAAGATGCTCCGCCATCTGGTCGGTGACTCCCGGACCGCTGTCCTCGACGGTGATGCAGACACGCACAGCGCCTTCCTGCTCTGCCGACAGGCGCACCAGTCTCTCCGCCGGCGGTCTTTCGGCAGCCGCCTCGAAGGCATTGGCGAGCAGGTTGCGCAGCACCACCTCGAGCTGCAGCCGGTCGGCGAACAGGGCACAGGGCGGTGCCGGCAGCAGCGACAGTTCGATGCCCTGCTGCCGCGCCTGGGTGGCAAAGCGGGCGGCTGCCGAAGACAGCAGCTCGCGCAGCCAGATCCGCTCGAGCCGCGTGGTGCCGGTACGGAAGAAATCGCGCAGGCGGCTGACGACGTCGGCGGCGCGTTGCGATTCGGCGACGACGCGATCGATGACGTCGCGCAGCCGGTCGCCCCTTTCGCCCTGCGCGAGCAGCTGCTGGCAGGCGCGCGTGTAGGCGAGCAGCGCCGTCAGCGGTTGGTGCAGCTCGTGTGACAGCGCCCCCGCCATCTCGCCCGCCGCTGCCAGCCGCAGTGTCTGCTGCAGTTCGGCACTCACCCGTTGCTTCTCGTCGACGACGACGCCGATGAAGAAGCCCGACAGGGCGAGCACCAGGATCAGCACCTCGAGTTCGATCAGCGCCAGCGGCGAGAGACCGAGCAGGTAGGTGCCGACGACGACGCCGATCTGCGTCAGGCCGATCGTCAGCACCGCACCGGCGAGCCCCTGGCGAGCGGCAGCCCAGGCGATCGGCAGGAAGAGGGCCGGGAAGTAGCGCAGCTCGCTCATCTCGCCGGCGAAGAAGGTGAGCACGAGAACGCCGCCGGTGGTCAGCAGGCTGAGCGATTCGCGACCGAGCAGAAGTTGGCGCAGGCGGCCACGGCTGCGCTCGTCGAGCAGCATCGCGAGCAGCGGCATCGAGATCAGGATGCCGGTGACGTCGGCCAGCCAGTGCGCCCGCAGCGTCTCGCCTGCGGCCGCCTTCGGCAGGTAGCCGCTGAGGGTCAGCCCTCCGATCAGCAGCAGGCTGTTGAGCAGGGTGCCGGCGACGATGATCGTCACCCAGGTGATCAACCCCGGCCGGTTGGCGAAGACTCCCTTGCTGCCGATCCGGCGCCGCAGGACTTCGGCGATCAGCCAGTAGCCGGCGGTCAGTTGCAGCGCCTGGCCGCAGGCGAGCAGCCAGGGAAGCTGCGGTGCGCGTACCCAGGCGTCGCTGATGAATATCGCGAGCGCCAGCAGTGGCGCGACGCGGCCGCGGAAACGGGCGAGGAAGAGCAGGCCAAGCGCCGGCGCCGGACTCCATGGCGTGACATCGAGTCCGTGCAGGCGGTGGATGTGACTCGCCCAGTCGAGGGCAACGTAGCCGCCGACGAGCAGCAGTGCGTCGCGCCAACCGGGTCGCCGGGTCGCCGATTTCGGCAT
>JAEUOM010000222.1 GCA_016788495.1 Accumulibacter sp.
CCTGCTCAAGGTGAAGGACGGCTACGCGCGCAACTTCCTGATCCCGACCGGCAAGGCCAGGCGCGCGACGCCGGCGGCGCTGCAGGAGTTCGAAGCGAAGCGGGCCGAACTCGAGCAGGCGGCAGCGGCGAAGCTGGCCGACGCGCAGGCCTATGCCGAGAAACTCGCGGGTGTCGTCGTGCGCATCGAGCGCAAGGCTGGTGTCGATGGTCGCCTGTTTGGTTCGGTGACCAACTTCGACATTGCCGACGGCCTGCGCGCGCAGGGCTTCGAGATCGAGAAGTCGGCCGTACGCATGCCTGGCGGACCACTGAAGACGATTGGCGAGACACCGCTGGAAGTGGCGCTGCACGGCGACGTGCTGGCGACGATCACGGTCGCCGTGGTCATCGAACAGGCGAAGATCTAGGGCAGCCCGGCAGGCCGGTTGCCTGTGGTCGACGAGGAGCCTTGCCTGATGGCAAGGCTTTTCTGCTTCTGGGCACTGGATCCGGCGCCAGCGCGCTAAACTCGTGATCCTGCTCCTTCCTTCCGTTGCGGATTCCCGATGGCCAGTTCGTCCGATCCAATGAGCCCCGATGACCGGCCACACCGCCCTGCCGGGCGCAACCCGCGGCGGGGGAGCGGCCCGCAGCCTGACTCCGTGCTGTCGGAACTGCGTGTGCCGCCCCATTCGCTGGAAGCCGAGCAATCGGTCCTCGGTGGCCTGCTGCTCGACAACGCGGCCTTCGACCGGATCGCTGACCTGGTCGGCGAAGGCGATTTCTACCGCGACGAGCACCGGCGCATCTATCGCCAGATGCGCAAGCTGCTCGAAGGTGGCAAGCCGGCCGACGCGGTAACCGTCGCCGAGAGTCTCGACCTCGCCGGCGAGGGCCAGGCGACCGGTGGCCTGGCCTACCTCGGCGAACTGGCGGCGAACACGCCGTCGGCGGCAAACATCCGCCGCTATGCCGAGATCGTCCGCGAGCGCGCGATCCTGCGCCAGCTGGTGACCGCCGGCGACGAGATTGCCGGCAGCGCGCTCAACCCGCTCGGCCGCGACGCGAAAACCCTGCTCGACGAAGCTGAGGCGAAGGTGTTTGCCATTGCCGAGGGCGGCTTCCGTCATCAGACCGGCTTCGTCCATATCAATCCCCTGCTGACACAGGTTGTCGAACGGATCCAGGAACTGCACGATCGCGACAACCCGTCCGACATCACCGGCGTGCCTACCGGTTACCACGATCTCGACGGCAAGACCTCCGGCCTGCAGAGCGGCGATCTGCTGATCGTCGCCGGCCGGCCGTCGATGGGCAAGACGTCGTTCGCGATGAACATTGCCGAGCACGTGGCGCTAGAGGTCGGGCTGCCGGTGGCGATCTTCTCGATGGAAATGGGCGGCACCCAGCTGGCGATGCGCATGCTCTGCTCGGTCGGTCGTCTCGACGCACACCGCGTCCGTACCGGGCGCTTGAACGACGATGAATGGTCGCGCCTGTCATTTGCCCTGGGTCGCATGCACGAAGCACCGATCTACATCGACGAGACGCCGGCGCTCAATCCGATCGACCTGCGCGCGCGCGCGCGCCGCCTCTACCGTCAGTGCGGCCAGCTCGGGCTGATCGTCATCGACTACCTGCAGTTGATGTCGGCGACCTCGCATGGCGAGAACCGGGCCACCGAGATCTCCGAGATCTCGCGTTCTCTCAAGGGGTTGGCGAAGGAACTCGGTGTGCCGCTGATGGCCCTGTCGCAGCTCAACCGCTCGCTCGAACAGCGGCCGAACAAGCGCCCGGTGATGTCCGACCTGCGCGAATCCGGAGCGATCGAGCAGGATGCCGACGTGATCATGTTCATCTATCGCGACGAGGTCTATAACCCGGACACGCCGGAAAAGGGCGTCGCCGAGGTCATCATCGGCAAGCAGCGCAACGGTCCGATCGGCACCGTGCGCCTGACCTTCCTCGGCGAGTACACGCGTTTCGAGAGCTTTGCCAGCCCGGGATCGTACTGAGAGGTTGTGAAGAAATCGTCGCGAGCAGGCCGAGATGCAAGGCGCGAGCGCGCGAACGACGAGACATATCGGATGGATAGGCGAGGAGTGAGCGAGTGAGCAACGCCGCAGATCGGTCGCGCAGTAGATTTATTCACAACCTCTGAGCAACCCAACCCCGCGGATTGCGCGCAAGGTGTTCTACAAGAAACAAGCACCTGCGATTTTGTTTCTTGAGAGCGCCGGCAGCGGTAACGTCGCTTCAGCCGTCGACGCGGCTGGAGGTGACCGTGTAGCTGCAGCGCTGGCTGTCGCTGCTGTCGAAGCGCTGGCCGCCAGCCTCGATCTGCGGCAGTACCAGGAAGGGCAGGGGAGCGCCGGTGGCACCGTGCAGCTGGATATCCTGCGCGGTATTGAGCGCCAGCCAGTTGCGCTCCCAGAAACCGAACAGCAGCTTGCGCAGGACGACCAGTTTCGGGTCGCCGTAGCCCAGGTTCTCGTCGCGGATGGCCTTGCGCACATCGCCGGGGTCGACCGGGATCCAGCCATAACCCGGGGTGTAGAACTCGGCGCGGCAGTGCTGCCCGGTGCCAAGGTTGCCGGTTGCGCCAAGCCCGGAAAAGAGTCGGGAACCGTCGATGCGCAACCCGAAGACCGGCCGCGCCGGGATGCCGATCGAACGGCACAGGGCAACGAAGAGCAGGGCGATGTCGGCACTGCCGCCACTCAGCCGCCCGCTGTCGAGCATCGCCTCGACGTCGCCGCGGCCGATGCCGGCCGGCACCGGATCGTAGGTGGTGTTCTCGATCACCCAGTCGTAGATCGCCTTGCCCTGGGCCACCGGATCCTTGATTCGACCGACCGCGGTCTCGGCGGTACGCCGTACGATGCCGTCGGTGGGCACCAGGTTGCTCGACTGCAGGCAGCGGCGCAATACCTCGCCGCGCTCGGCGACGCCGCCGCGGCGGGTGATGTCGAAGTTGCGGTCGCGTTTGGCCACCTGGCTGACCAGTTGCAGCTTCGGTGTCGCCGCAACATCCTTCCAGTCGGCGTAGAAGACTTCCAGGTCGGCCGCCGGCTCGCGGTAGACGCCAGCGCTGTCGAAGTTGCCTCGCCAGTCGTGCCCGAGCGTCCGTTGCCAGGGGTTGTCGCGATATTGCGCCAGCGGCAGCCAGAGGCGCACCCTGCCCTTGACGTGGTTGAGCGTGATCAGCGAGGTGACGTCGTAGGTCCGCCACTGCGGTTGTGGCTCGTCCGGCAGCGCGATGGCGTTGTAGGTCTGTTCGTTGGTCGCCGCCGGCGAACTGGCAACGGCCGCGGGGGCGGCAGCCGGTTGTTCTGCGACCGGGCGGTAGTTCTGTCTGCCGCGCGAGCGACCGCGGTTGTCCGCTCTCATCTCGCGCCTGCTGCGGCTGGCCGATTCGCCAGTTGGCTTGCTGCTTGGCTTGCTGCCTGGCTTGTTGCTCTTTTCCTTCCTGGCGGCGAGAGCCGGCGCAGGTGCCAGCAGTGAAATCAGCGCAGAAGCAGCAAGGAAATCGCGTCGTTTCAATCGACTCTCCGGCAGGCGCCAGACCGCTGCCGGCCGCACTCGGGGGCAGCGATCGGTGGCCACAAACGGCTGGGCCGTGTCACCAGACACGGCCCAATTCGCCGGCGATTATAGCACTTCACCCGCGTAATCGGCGAGGCGCGAGCGCTCGCCGCGTTGCAGGGTGACGTGGCCGGCATGTTCCCAGCCCTTGAAGCGGTCGACGACGTAGCTCAGGCCGGAACTGCCTTCGCTGAGGTAGGGCGTGTCGATCTGCGCGATGTTGCCGAGGCAGATCACCTTGGTCCCGGGGCCGGCACGGGTGATCAGTGTCTTCATCTGCTTCGGCGTCAGGTTCTGTGCCTCGTCGATGATCAGGTACCGGTTGAGGAAGGTGCGGCCGCGCATGAAGTTGAGCGACTTGATCCGGATGCGGTGGTGGATCAGGTCGCGCGTGGCTGCCCGGCCCCAGTCGCCGGCCTGCTCGTCGCCCCGGTTGAGTACCTCGAGATTGTCCTCGAGGGCGCCCATCCACGGTCCCATCTTCTCTTCCTCGGTGCCCGGCAGGAAACCGATGTCCTCGCCGACCGGCACCGTCACGCGGGTGACGATGATTTCGCCGTAGCGCTTGTCGTCGAGCACCTGCGTCAGGCCGGCAGCCAGCGTCAGCAGGGTCTTGCCGGTACCGGCCTGGCCGAGCAGGGTGACGAAATCCACTTCCGGGTTCATCAGTGCATTGAGAGCGAAGTTCTGCTCGCGATTGCGCGCCGTGATTCCCCAGACGCCGTTCCTCGAATGCGTGTAGTCGATCAGCGTCTCGAGTTCGGCTGTCGTCCCGGCGAGCGAGCGGACGACCGCCTGCAGCGGGCGTTCGCCTTCCTGGTAGAGGAACTGGTTGACCAGGAACTGCGGGCACAGCGGACCGCTGATGCGATAGCGCGTTCGCCCGTCCCGGCTGCGCGACACCATGTCCTGCTCGTGCTCGTCCCAGAAGTCGGCGGGCAGCTCGCGCATGCCGGTGTACAGCAGGTCGGTGTCTTCGAGCACCTTGTCGTTGAAATAGTCCTGCGCCTGCAATCCCAGTGCACGCGCCTTGATGCGCATGTTGATGTCCTTGGAGACGAGGATCACCGGTTGTTCGGGGTGGCGGTTCCGGAGGTGGATGACGACGCCCAGGATCTGGTTGTCGGCTTTCGCCGTCGGCAGTCCCGCCGGCAGTTCGCCGGAGATCGCTTCCGTCTGCAGGAAGAGGCGGCCACTTGCCAGCTGGCGCGAAGCGCCGTCGAGAGCGATGCCCAGATCGATCGCGGCGGCCGTGCTGTTGACGATTTCGTCGAGGGTGCGCGTCACTTGGCGGGCATTGCGGGCGATCTCCGACATGCCTTTCTTGTGGCTGTCGAGTTCCTCGAGGGTCATGATCGGCAGAAACACGTCATGTTCCTGGAAGCGGTACAGACAGGTCGGGTCGTGCATCAGCACATTGGTGTCGAGGACGAAGAGCTTCCGCGTGGCGGCAGGCACGGGATTGCTGTCGACGGGATTTCTGCGGGACATGTCGGTGATCCTCCGGAATGAGCGCAGCGGTGGTCGGGCGCTTCAGAGGTGGCTGACGAAGTCGAGCACTTCCTGCGCGTGCCCGGCCACCCGGACGCCACGCCACTCGCGCCGCAGGACGCCGTTGCCATCGATGACGAAGGTGCTGCGCTCGATGCCGCGCACCTGCTTGCCGTACATCGACTTCATCCGGATCACCGCGAAGCGGTTGCAGAGCACCTCGTCGCTGTCGCTGATGAGGATGAAAGGCAGATCCTGTTTCGCCGTGAAATTCTCGTGCGACCTGAGGCTGTCGCGTGACACGCCGGCGATGATCGCGCCGGCAGCGACGAACTGCGGGTGCAGGTCACGGAACTGCTGTGCCTCGCTGGTACAGCCGGGTGTACTGTCCTTGGGGTAGAAATAGAGGATCACGGTGCTGCCGCGGCAGGCGGAGAGGGTGAAGGTCCGGCCGCCGCTGGCCGGCAGGCTGAAGTCTTCGACAGGCTGGTCGATCATCGCTGGTCTCGCAGGGTGGGAGGGAAGGAGGCGATTGTGGTAAGAAAGGCGAGCGCGGGTCAAGCACCACGCTTCGTTCCTTCGTCCTGACGGCTCGCTTGCTTTTTTCTTGTGGCTGTACAAAAATACAGTCATGCCAACAGAGGGTGCCGATCATGCTCAGGATTACAACGCGGCAGCAGGAAATACTCGAATTCATTCGCAACGCGCTGGAGAACTTCGGCGCGCCGCCGACGCGGGCGGAGATCGCCACCGCCTTTGGTTTCGCCTCGCACAACGCGGCCGAGGAGCATCTGCGGGCGCTTGCCAGAAAGGGTCTGATCACCCTCGAGCCGGGCTCGGCGCGCGGCATCCGCCTGGTCGAACAGCTCGGCCTGCCGTTGATCGGCAGTGTCGCCGCCGGTAGCCCGATACTCGCCGTCGAGAACGTGCAGCGCCGTTACACGCTCGATGCCGGGCTGTTCTCGCCGCGTGCCGATTTCCTCCTGCGGGTGCGCGGCCTGTCGATGATCGATGCCGGCATTCTCGATGGCGACCTGCTTGCCGTACACCGCAGCAGCGAGGCACGCAACGGTCAGATCGTCGTCGCCCGGCTCGATGACGAGGTGACGGTCAAGCGCTTCCGGCAGCGCGACGGCATCGTCGAGCTGATCGCCGAAAACCCCGATTTCACGCCGATCGTCGTCGATCCGGAGCGGCGGGCACTGGTCATCGAAGGCATCGCCGTCGGCTTGATCCGCAGCGGCGAGACGATCTGACAAGCGCACCGGCTGCCGACCGGATTTGACCATGTCGTCATCGACCACGCTGGCGCAGATCCTCGAACGTCCCGATGTCTGGCGGGGCGATGCGCTGGCCAGGGCAGCGCTGCCCGGTGTACCGACGGGCTTCGCCGATCTCGACCGCGAGTTGCCCGGTGGCGGCTGGCCGCGTGGCGGTTTGACCGAACTCCTGCCGCTGCGTCGCGGCGTCGGCGAGCTGAGCCTGCTGCTGCCGGCGCTGGCCCGGCTCTCGCGTGACGAACTGGCTTGGCTGGTCTGCATTGCCCCGCCCTATCTGCTTTATGCCCCGGCATTGCAGGCGGGGGGAGTCGATCTCTCGCGCCTGCTGGTTGCCAGCGCTCCCGGTCGCGATGCCGCCTGGGCCTGCGAACGCTCGCTGGCGGCCGACGGAGTCGGTGCCATCGTCGTCTGGCTGCCGGAGGTCCAAGCCACCTCGCTGCGTCGCCTGCAACTGGCCGCCGAGGCGAGCCAGGCACTGCTCTTCGTCTTTCGTCCGGCAGCCTGTGCCAGCCAGCCGTCGCCGGCACCGCTGCGGCTGGCTCTCGAAGGTGAGGGTGAACAGCTCATCGTCCACCTGCTCAAGCGCCGTGGCAGCGCACAGCCGCTGCCGCTGCCGATCGCCGTGCAACGCCCGCTGTGCCTGCGCCATGCTCTGGCTCGCCCTGCATCTGCCCTGTCTGCCGCTCGAAGTCTTCCCCGAACTGCCGTCGCCTAGCGCCATCGTCGAGCGCGAGCGGGTCATCGTTGCTGACCGCGCGGCGGTTTCGGCGGGCGTAGTGGCCGGCAGGCGGCTGGCCGAGGCACGCGCGTTGCTGCCTGCTCTGGCGGTTCGGGAGCGCGCCGTCGAGCGTGAGCAGGCAGCCTTGAAGCGGCTCGCCTGCTGGGCCGGCGGTTTCACTTCCGAGGTCTGCTGCCTGGCGCAGTCGATGCTGTTGCTCGAAGTGGCCGCCTCACTGCGCCTGTTCGGTGGCGCTGCGAAGCTGTTCGAGGACGTCGTCGCCGGCTGTGCCAAGCAGGGTCACCTGCCGCGGGCAGCACTGGCGCCGACACCATTGGCCGCACAGTGGCTGGCGATCGGCGGTGATGACCGGGGCTCCTGCACGCTCGACGAGCTGCCGCATCGCCTCGGCGCTCTCCCGCTGTCGGTGCTCGCTCTTGCATCAGGGGATGAGGCACGTCTCGCCAGCTTCGGCGCGCGTTCGCTTGCCGACCTGCTGCGCTTGCCACGCGCCGGTCTGGCGCGGCGGCTGGGTACCGGGCTGGTGACTGATCTGGCGCGAGCGCTGGGTGAGTTGCCCGATCCCCGTCAACGTTTCGTCTTTCCGGAGCTTTTTGCCGAACGACTGGAGTTGCCGATGCGGGTCGAGCAAGCATCGGCACTCGGCTGGGCTGCACGTCGTCTGATCGATGCCTTGTGCGGCTGGCTTGCTGCACGTGGTGGTGGAATCAGTGAATGCGTTTTCGAGTTCGGGCACGAAAGCGGCGCGAGGCAGCGGCCGGCGACCGTGCTTGCCCTTGGCTTTGCAGGCGCCACGCGTGATGCCGAGCGGATGAGTCGTGTGCTCGGCGAGCGGCTGCAGCGGCTGCATCTGCCGGCCCCGGTCGAGCGCATCGGCTTGCGGGCCGGGGCACCAGCAGCACTTGCCGGTCATTCGCGCAGCCTGTTCGTCGAGCGTGGCGAGGGTGCCAGCGACGAATCGATGGCAGGATTGCTTGAGCGACTGCAGGCACGCCTTGGCGACGACAGCGTGCATGCGCTGTCGTCAGTTGCCGAGCATCGGCCGGAAAACGCCTGGCGGCGGGTTGCGGCGGCGCCGCTGACAGGAGAGAAATCGCCGCCCAGCCCGTTTCTTGCCCCAGCCCTGCGCCATTCGGCTGTCGGCCCGCGTCCGCTGTGCCTGCTGGCGCAACCACAGGCCTTGCGCGAGCTGGCCGGCCGGCCGCAATGCGGCGGCCCCCTGCGCCTGCTTGCCGGCCCCGAGCGAATCGAGAGTGGCTGGTGGGATGCGGCGGAGCCGGATGCGCTCGGTGATGTCTGCCGCGACTACTTTGTCGCCATTTCCCGGCGTGACGAATGGCTATGGATTTTCCGCAGCCGGGCAGGCTGGTTCCTGCACGGCGTCTTCGCCTGAACTCGGGCTGATTTTACTGGAATTCTGCGAGCTCCCTTTTTATACTATATGAACTTGCGAAATCGACCGTTTTCCAGGAGAGACTCGCTGTGGAGATCAACCTTGCCGGACTGCTGCCGGAAGCATTGCTGATCGATCTGCCCGAAATTGATGCACAACACGAAGAAATCTTTCGCCGTATCGAGTCGTTGAA
>JAEUOM010000242.1 GCA_016788495.1 Accumulibacter sp.
CGCTCGCGATCACCCCACAGAGGGTTGCGCAAGAAGCGGGGCATGAGGTCCCTGATGGTCAATCCAGGCATCAACGCTCCTCGGCGATCATGGCAACGAGTTCTTCAAAACCTTCTCTCCAACCGTAGTCCATCGTCAGGGTATGGGGATGCCACAGTACGGCGACCTGCCCACAGACCGCACGGCATTCCGTCACCCAGTGCTCCATCGCTTCCCGACGCGCTTCCGACGTCATGGGCCGATAGTCGTAATAGTGCGAATCCATGATAACGGTGGGCAGCGCCAACAGTTGGTGCGTCGCCCCCAGTTCTGCGCGCCATGGGCGCCAGGCAACAGCCGAGGCGTTCCGCAAGCCCGGGCGGTCATTGAACATCAGTGTGGTGTCCTCACGGATACCCGCCCCGTCCTGCGCCCGCCAGGTTTCATGCCAGCTGAAGCGAAGCCAGTGTTGCCGGCAAACGGTACAGGAGCGCTCCGCGGCAGCCTCCAGATAGGCCTTTTGCTCGCCGATGGATGTGGCAGTCTGCCAGCTGTCAAAGCTCGGGTGCAATCCGATTTCCGCGCCCGAGACCCCCAACCGCTGCAGGAACCCCCTGACGCTGGGACTGGCGACATCGTAGTCCGGATCGAAGAGCCAGCGCTTCGGCGTCTTGGGCCGACGATCAGCATAGAAATGGTAGCGCGCGCGCAGATGATGGCGTCGCTCCAGACCAAGGAGTGCATCGAGGGTCCACCAGTCCTCGCGGCCGAACAGAAACCGCCAAGACTGTGCGACCCGGGCCCCGGCAGCGCCCAAGTCGCGCCTGACCAACGCGCGCAGGGCATTGACCAGATTGAATGCGCCCTGCTTGATGCGAATGGACACGGTCTTGGCGATGGCATCCACATCGTGGGTCATCAGAACTTCCGGCACCGGCAGGGGACCGAACAGCGGTTCCGCAGCATTGCCGCCCGCTTGCGCGGCCCAGAGTCGGAGGAACAGGGCAATGCGGTTCACCCAGGCATGCTGCCAGACACGCTCGTCCCAACCTTTGAGCCGGACGCTGTAGGAGTGAATGGGCCCGTGCCTGTCTTCCCAGATGCGTTCATGCCAGCCCTCCAGCAACAGGAACGCAGCGAGCCACCAGTCGACCTCCTGCCATTCTCCTTCGGCATGACAAGCCTCGCGCGGAACCAGGATATGGCCGTCTACGCCACAGGCACGACCCCACTCCGGCAGCCTCACCGCCACCAACCGCAAGGGGAGATCGACCCCTGCGCCGGATTGCACGCGGACCGGCAAATCCGCAACAGCTTGCTGTCCGGACGGCCAGTAGCGCTGGAGCGAAAACAGCACGTGTTCCCGCACGGCTTCCGGCGAAGGGAGCCTCAACCCGCCTTCAGGCATCGATGTAGGCCCCATGCCAAAGCTCCAGCGATAGCGCCCCCCAAAGCTGCCGCCCGCCAACCCCCTGACGGTCGAGCATGTCATGCAGGGCCTGCGGCCTGAAGACGCCGCGCTGCAGGCTGCGCTGGGAGAGCAGCACATCCCCGACGAAGTCGCGCACGACGCCGCCACGCATCCATTGCGCCAATGGCACCGGGAAACCCATCTTGTCCTTGCGTCCGAGCACGCTGGCGGGCAGCAGGTCGCGAACGGCCTTCTTGAGAATGTGCTTTGTCCGCCCGCCCTTGAACTTGAGTGGGGGCGGCATGCTGGTGATGAGGTCGACGATGCGGTAGTCGAGAAGCGGAACCCGTGACTCCAGTGAGACCGACATGCTGACCCGGTCTTCGATCTGCAGGAGCGCCGGCAGCAGTGTCTTCTGGTCGAAGTGGGTCATCTTGTTGATGTAGGAACGCGTATCCGGATGATTGAAAACCTTCTGGAACTCGGCAAAAAGCGCCTCGCGATCGAAGGTAGCCAAGGCATCGGGATGAAGCAAGTCGTTCAGCCCCTGGCTACGGTCGATCAGATGGAAGTAGCGCGCATCCATTTCGTCAAAGAGTCCGTTGCTCCAGAAGTTCGCGAGCAATGGTTTGTACTGCTTGAGCAAGGCCAGATGGGGAACGATCGATTCGAGCGTGACGAGATGCTTGCCCTCTTCCTGGGTTTCGAAGATGGCACCTTTGAGGGCCTGTTCGAGATAGCCGACGAGATAGCGCGCGTAGCCACCGAATATTTCGTCACCGCCTTGTCCCCCGAGTACCACCTTGACCTGCTGTCGGGCCAGCTTGCTGACCATATACTGCGGGAACAACCCCGGGCCCGCCAGAGGTTCATCTAGCGCGGCGATCAGCGTGGGCAGGCACGCCACGAAATCCGCCGCAGACGGAACGATCTCGTGATAGAGCCCGTTCGCCTGGCCAACGACCGCCCTGGCGAACTCCGACTCGTCATACTCCGGGCCTTCGGCGAAGCGGCCATGAAACATCGGCATCGGCCCGTCGAGATGGCGCGACGCGAGGGTGCAGACCAGACTGGAATCGATGCCGCCAGACAGATAGCCGCCCACCGGAACGTCCGAGCGAATCTGCAGGCGCATGCTGTCATCGAGCAGCGAACGAAGCTGGTCATTGAACCAAGCCTCCGTGTGGTCGTGGTCGATCTGGTAATTGGTATCCCAATAGCGAATTTCCTGCTCGATGTTGGCCCCGTTACCGGTCAGGTAGTAGCCGGGTTTGACTTTTAGAATCCCGGCAAACAGCGTCCGGTCATCGAGGCAGAACTGCAGCGCGAGATACTGATGCAGCGCGTCTTCGTCGCGCCGCACCGCCACCCCGGGATGCGCCAACAATGCCTTGATTTCGGAGGCAAAGATCAGTTCGTCGCGATCAGGGATGGCGTAGTAAAGCGGCTTGATGCCGAAGTGATCGCGAGCGGCAATCCAGCGGCCGCCCTCGGAATCATGGAAGACGAAAGCAAACATACCGTTGAGCCGGCTGATCCCGCTTGCACCTTCGCGGATCAAGAGCTTCAACAACACCTCGGTATCCGAGAACGTCTCGAAATGTTCACCGTGCTGGATAAGAGACTGGCGCAGTTCCAGATAGTTGTAGATTTCGCCGTTGAAAACGAGCGAATACCGGCCGTTGCAGGCCCGCATCGGTTGCGCACCGTGTTCGAGATCGATGATGGCCAACCGTCGATGCCCCAGCAAAGCCTGCCCTGCCACATGGACGACGCCCTCGCCATCGGGGCCGCGGTGGGCAATGCGCGCGAGCATTCGATCCAGGACGGTCTCTCGTTGCTCGCGCGGATCCCCCGAGCCGAGGATGGCAACTAAACCGCACACGGTTTGCGTACCGTTGCGTAGATCATGAACCCCAGGTGCCTGTCGAGCCAACGATGCAGCTTCGCCGGTATCCTGAAGGGCAATGCCCGCGCGGGGAAAAAGTGCAGATAGGTTTCCCGCACCTCGAAATGCCTGCCCAGCATGGCGACGAATTGGTCACGCGTGTAACTCTTTCCGATGGGGTTGTCAGCGCCGTCGTAAAGGCGGACGATCTCGTCGACATTGCCTTCCAGAAAAATTCCTTCGCGCCCCCTGCCCTTGAGACCCGCACCGAATTTGGCCAGTGGCCAACCGATCCATCGGAGATAAGGCCAGAGACGCAGAATCGGGTTCCGGTAGTAGACCGAGACGCTCGCAGTCCCGCCCGGCTTGAGCACACGCGCGATTTCAGCCACGGCTGCTTCGGTATCGGTTAGGGCGGTGGGGGGGCATGAACCGTATATCAAAAGCGCCGGCAAAGCAGTCCGCGACATAGACCGCGCGATGTTCTTCGAAGAAAGGAATGCTGCCCGGCTCGAATTCAGACTCCCCGGTCCACAGCGGGTTACTCGCCCAAAAAGCGCGAACCGCATCAAGGCGCGTCATTGGAAATGGTCCAGTTGCCGTGCTTCCTTCGTATCGATGTGCGCCACCCGCCCCAAGGCCAGTGGTAAAGCAGGGTCATGACGAGGTATCCCAGGGTGGTGACACTGCTGACCATCTTGCTCGCGCTTTGCTTCTGGTCATAGCGCAGCGTGAACGGAACTTCTCCGAACCGGGCATTGATCAGCTTCAGCTTCACCAGTTTTTCGAGCGTGCAGGTGAATCCCAAGCCCTTGAGCTGAATGAAGTTATTGCCATAGAAAGCGATTGCCTCCTTGATCTTTTCCGCCCGGTAACCCCGGAAGCCACAGGAGTACTCTTTCAGCCCGGCGATCGGAAAGAAAACCTTCATGAAGAGGTTGGCAGCACGGCTGATGAACGCCCGATAACCGTTCACCCCCACTTGCCCACCGCCCGGCGCGAAACGCGAAGCGATGACGACATCGTAGCCACTGCGGACCTTGTCTACGATCAACGGGATGAACTCCGGTTCGTGAGTGTCGTCACAGTCCAGTCGAATGACCACATCACCAGGGTTCGCGATTTCGCTTGCCCGCTCGAACAGGTCACGGGACGACTCGCCCAAGCCTCTGTTGATCCTGTGATGGATGATCTCGAGCGGCATCTGGTGCAAGTGTTCCTCAAGGATAGGTCGAGTTCGATCCCGGCTACCATCGTCGCAGACAACAATCCGATGATCTTCCCCCATGTTCGACAGGGTCCTCTGGAGCTTTGGCAATAGCCGCGGCAGCGACTCCTCTTCGTTAAAGGCAGGAAGCAATACGATGATCATTGGAGTGGCGGCCTGATAGTTCCTTAAACGTCACCAACGAGTGCTCAATGTTGCAGTCCAATCGCTTGAACCAAACATCCCGCAATAGACTGATGGTCGTCACAAACCAAGTCAGGACTCGTTGGCAAACTGATCACCCGCTGCAGCCTTCTCGGGGCGAGCAACGCATTCTGCCCACCAGCGCAAAATGCAGCGACCCATTTGAAAACCGCGCACCGAGACATCGAAATAGCGCGCCACGCCACTCTCCGGCATGCCAGACCGAACCATCTGGACGCCCTGCATGCGCATCCATTGCTGTTCCATGCGGCGGGACGTGAAAACCTGCCGTTCGGGTGTTGAACGACTGTTCATGCCCGGCATAATACACGGAACACGTATGCGTACGATCAGCAAATGCACAGGATTGGTTTAGTTGTTGGTAATCGAGACGTTCCAGAATGCCGTTGCTCAGTCGATACCGATGCCCGTTTGGCTACAGGGGAACTCACCATGGCGTTCGAGTGAAATGGGGATGCTTTCTCCGAACTCACTCATCCAACCGAAATGACTCGCAGACAAGCCCGCCATCAAGCGGCCATCAAGCGGCCATCAAGCGGCCATGACGCCACATCCTTGTTGATCACGGATTCCGCTCCCACGAAAGCACAATCACCGACAATGGTGCCGCTGGAACCTGCGGTGGCGCCCCTCTTGATATCTGTCTTGCGATGTTCGTGAGTACGCTCGATTAGCGAACGTGGGTTGTAGACGTTGGTGAACACCATGCCCGGGCCACAGAAAACGCCCCCTTCAAGGGTGACCTTGTCGCCGGCCGAAACATTGCTCTGGCTGTTGCAACGGTCGCCAATGACAACCCCGTTCCCGACCAAGAAGGAAGGACAAGAAGTCCAGCGGCAACGGCGAGAGTATATGGGCCTTCATCAAGCAGCGTCAACGTCGAATTGGACCCGGAAGCCACTGAGAAGGACTCTCACGACGGGCAAAGGCAGCTCGTCTGGCTGCGAGCCTGGCGCTTGTGCGCCTGCAGACGGCCCAACACTCGCCAGGCTACGCGCTGATCGAACTCGCAACTCGTACTCAGGCGCCGATCGAGCCGGCGGTCCGCCTTCGCCCAGGGCGGCGCCCTGCATCTCCCGGAGCGGAGGGTGTACGGGCTCTCGTCCATCGTGGCGACAAGTTCGGTTCGCTCAGATCGGTCATGAACAGACAGCACCCACTGGCGGCCCGACCGTCTCAAAAAGAACGTGGTGGGCCGGGCATGACCGGCAGGACTCCAACTCCGCCTGCACCGCTTGAAGTGCGTGCGGCACAGGTTGCGCTGCGATTTCTGGAAACCATGGAGGCGAGCGAGCTCCCGGGAACGACGCAGACGCGGCGTATCGGTGCGCGAAGCGTGGCAAACCAGCAAGTCCGCGTACGCACCGTGGCGGGTGCCACAGAGACCGACCCTGTCGATCGCACGACCCCTGCGCTTCTTCGATTGAGCGTCGTTGACGAGCAACTTCGCGCCGACAACCTGCGCGAAGTTGAGGTAATGGTGTCACGTTGCCCAGACTCGACCGGAGATCTTCTGCGACATCCCCATGCTGCAGCGCCAACTCGGCTCCGGCACGCGCCCCGACCTCGCGCAGATGCGCGCCCAGCACCAGGAGAGCGAGCGCCTGCGAACCGCCGACGCCGTCGCGGATGCGGCTGCCTGCGGGCAGCGCAGCGACCGGCTGCAAGCGGAGAATGCCCGTCTGCGCGAGTTCACCCTCTACGCCGAGGAGACGATCGAGGCGCTGGCGAAGGAAGCCGACGCGTTGCCACCGACGCTGGCCGAACCCGACCTTTCCGGCAAGCGCGTGCTCTGCGTCGGAGGCGGTCCCGCTTCACTCGATTCGTACCGTCTCATGGTCGAGCAGTCCGGCGGTCAGTTCCTGCACCACGATGGCGGTCTCGGACACGGCCTGCAGCGCATCGACGACATCGTCGCAGCGGCCGACCTCGTCATCTGCAAGGCCGGCTGCATCAGCCACAACGCCCATTTGCGCGTGCAGGAGCACTGCAAGGGAAACGGCAAGTCCTGTGTGTTCGTCCCCAATGCCAGTGTCACCAGCTTCGGACGGGCGATCGGCGAGCTCGAGCAGAGGAAAGAATCGAAACGGCCGACCGGCGCTGCACGAAGTTGCCATCAGCCAGCCAACGCCCGCTACGGCAGACCCTTCAGGCCGCGATCCGGCCCGCTCGGTGCAGACTCCTGGAGGTGTGGACCCGCTACCGTGACGCAGTCCTTCGCGCGCGAATCAGCCGGTGCGGGAGCAGCGGCGCCGGCATGCCAAGCCAAGCAGTCCCACGCCGAGCAGCGCCAGCGAGGCGGGCTCCACCACCGGAGTTCCCGTTCCGTCGGCGAAACTGGCCCGGAAGAACAGGTCCACTCCACCAGCCGTGCTCCAGCCCCCAACGAACAAGTCGTTCAACGATGCCGCGTTGTTGTAGACGAAGCCGCCGCCAGCGAGCACGCTGCTGGTCGCTGGCAAGGGTGCGCGGAAAGCGCTGCTGGTGACGCCCTGCGCCTGGCTCTCGCCGAGCACGCTCAGGAACGCGACATAGCTCTGCCCGGCGACCAGCGACTCGTTGGTCGCAAAGGCAAACTCGACCAGGTCGTCCGTGTCTGGCTTCGTCCGCTGGTCGCCAGTGTACAGGAGCGTGCCAGCCTTGCTGCCATCCCAGATCGCCAGGTAGCCGCGCAGGTTCAGCGGGCCATCGTTCGGCACCGGGCCGACCGGAGAGTTGTCCCGCCGCAGGTCGAGGAACAGCGAGAAGCCCGTCAGGTTGGTCTGCGTCGGATCCGCGGTGAAGGTCTGGCCGTAGGTCGGGGTGGCGTTCCGGCCGATGCCGAACGGGTAGACGCTGCCGACCCCAACCGCCGCGGTCGTGTCAATGTTCGCGGCCAGCGCGCTGCCGGCCGGCAGGACAGCGGCAATGCCGAGAGCGGCGGCAACGGTCAGCTGGCGCAGCCTCGGCCGCGCCCCCTCCCGTCGGTCGCATCGCGCACTCCGGGCCCCGCGGTCCACGGCGTGGTCGTTCAGCAAGCTTCCGTCACCCGGTATCGGGCCATGACCACGCCGTGATGGCATGCCATCGACCCGACGCCGGCCCATCGGCTCCGCGCAGCGGGAAACTGCGTTGCCGCGCACGGCAAGATCATTCCTCGTGCCCATCGTCTCTCCTCCTGTGTGCCTGCCTCTCCCGGTGCGGCTCGCGTCAGGCTGCCGCTTGTGTTCCGGTTGCGTCAAAAGAACGAAAGCACAATTCAGGACAGAATCGATAACAAATTGATTGTTGATGATTTACCCTGTCCCGCGAGGGCACAGAGCATGGCGGCTGCCGAGCGGTTGCAAGGGTATCCGACATCTGGTTTGCTTCCTGCGCACTTTGCCGGCCGATGCGGACCCCTATCGACTGTTCCCCGCTGCGTCAAGGCGAACAGCCAAGCGAGGCGGATTCACGGTGAGGCCAAACGCGTTTTCGTCGCAGCGGGTCGAATTCGCTCAGGGTCGGCCGGGTTGGGCCGCTGCTTGCGCGCCCGTCCGCGCCGGGCAGGAGTAGCCACACCGGCGAGCAATCAGCGCATCGAGCGAGAACGCACCGCCGCCCCTGGCAACCAGGAAGAGCAGGCCCGCCGCCCAAGTGCCGTGCAGCGCATAGGCATCGGGGTAAACGAAGATCTGGATGACCGCCGTCATGGCGAGCAGCGCCAACGCGGAAAATCGCGTCGCCAGCCCGATCAGCAACAGCAGCGGGAAGAGGTGTTCGGCGATGGCCGCCATCGGTGCGGCCACTTCGGGCGGAATGAGCGGCAGCCGGTACTCGTCGCGAAACAGCTCGACCACCGAATCGGAAAGCCGTGGCCAGCCGAACTCGAACTCGCCGCTGACGAAATTGATGGCCAGGCCCTGCACCTTGGTCTGGCCGGACGACCAGAAGGTGGCAGCGAGCGCGAAGCGGGCGAGGAAGGCGATCAGCGAATCGGGAATGCGGCTGAGCAGATCGACGGACTGGCGCACCAGGCAGCGGTCGACGTGGGCGGTCATGGTTGTTCTCCTTGCTGTCCAGGGGACTGTCCGACGCCGACCAGCAGATCGTGGGCGATCAGGAGGCCGAGAGCGGGCGTGGGGTCAAAGGGGGCGTCCTCCGTCGAGGCTTCCCGCACGGCGTCGCCGAGCGCTGCGCCGGACTGCAGCGCAGCGATGAAGCGGCCGGCTGCCGGCGGCACCGTCATCACGGCAAGCGACAGCCCGTGGCGCAGCACCAGTGCGCATTCCGGTTGCAGCGGGTCAATCGTGGCGAGGTCACCGACGCCTTGGTGCGCACCCCACAGCGAAACAATGGCAAACGGCGAGTCGATCAGCCGCAGCGAGGGCTGCAGGTGCAGGCGCAAGCTCGGCAGAATCACGGGCTCGGCGAGGCACGCGGCGACATCGGCCACCGCAGCCGGTGCGACATCGGCGGCGTGGAAGGCAAGCACGCGTGCGTATTCCAACCGCGCCATGTCGGCCAGGTAGGGCAGGCCGGCCGCGGGCGGAAAGGCGGCGACGAAATCGGCAAAAAGATCGCCATACCAGGCCAGCACCGGCGAACGCGGCGGCGACCGGCGTACGAACTCGCGCGCCATGGCGCGGAAGAAGGTCGCGCCGACCAGTTGCCGAACGACCGGAAAGGTCTCCGACAAGGCGTCGATCAGAGAGGTGGTGACGTTGTTGCGGTAGACGGCGAAGCGCTGCGCCGGGTCGGAGCCATTCCAGCTGACGAGGCCGGGCGGCGCCGGCCGCCCGGGGTCGAGCAGCGCGGCGGCGAATGCGGCATTGTCGGCGACGCCGCTCATGCCGCCTGCGCCCGCAGCGGGTGGAGCGCACGGCGCGCATCGAGCCTCCGGCCGGCCTGCAGCGCCTCAGCCAGCAGCACCGGAAAAGCAGGCAGGTCGTTGTCGCGTTCGAGCAGCGTCGCCACCGGACCGATGAGCCGCAGCGCCTCCTCATACAGCGCCCATACCGCTTCGGCCACCGGTGCTCCGTGGCTGTCGATGAGGAGCGGCGCGGCAAGGCTGTCGACCTCCCGAGCGAAACCGGCGAGGTGGATTTCGCCGACCGCCGCCAGCGGCAGCGCGCGCAGGTAGGCATGCACGTCGCGTCCGTGGTTGGTGCACGAGACGTAGGCGTTGTTCAGGTCGAGCAGGAGGCCGCAACCGGTGCATGCGACGACTTCGCCGATGAACGTGGCCTCGTCACGGTCGGAGGCGGCAAACTCGACGTAGGTGGCAGGGTTCTCGAGCAGCATGCGGCGCCGCAGGCGGCTCTGCACGCGGTCGATGTGCTCGCAGACACGCCGCAGCGTCGCCGCATTGAACGGTGCCGGCAGCAGATCGTTGTAGAACGTGCCGGCGTGCGACGACCAAGCCAGGTGCTCGGAGAATGATTCCGGCTGGTAACGGTCGATCAGCGCGGCCAACCGGTCGAGGTGGACTTCGTCGAGCGGCGCCTCACCGCCGATCGACAGGCCGACGCCGTGGATCGACAGCGCATGGTCGGAGCGGATGCGGCCGAGGTAATGGTGGAAGGGGCCGCCCGGCACCATGTAGTTCTCGGCATGGATCTCGAAGAAACCGAGCGCCGGCTTCGTTTCAAGCACGTCGCCGAAGTGCTCGGGCTTGAGCCCGAGGCCCGCTGCGGCGGGCAGCGAGGCCTCTCCGCAGCGAGCGGTGGCAAACGCCGGCCGTGGCTTGCCCACGTCACCCACGAAGAGGCCCCGCGGAACCCGGATCGGCCGCTCAGGCCTTCTTCTCCTTGAATTCCTTGAGCTGCCCCATGCCGGTCGGCGAGGTCGGTGACGCCGTCTTCTCGCAGGTGCCCGCGGGGACGTAGGTCCAGGCATTGCCCTGGTAGTCCTTCGTCGAGCTGCCCGCGCACGAGGTGCCGGCCCCGGCCTTGCAGTCATTCTTGCCCTTCATGGCGACGCCGTAGCACTTCTCCTTGGCCGCATCGGCGGCGATCGCCGGCGCGGCCGCAAAGTTCAGGGCAGCGCCCAGGGCCAGAGCAAGGGCGGCAGCGGAAGCGTGGCGGGTGGTGTCGTTCTGGTGCATGGTGAGACTCCTTCTCGATCGGTCAAATGGGTCGATGAACCATTCGCGGCAGCGTGGTCCGATCATTGGACGGACTGGTCGACGAATCCTTACAACATCGAGGGGGCGAGATCGAAAACAAGCATCTCGGCGCCGTCTCCTCCGCCCAGAGCCAGGTGCTCTTCATCAGCCAGAAAGCCGGCATCGACGTGCACGTCGTGCAGCGGGTGCAGCGGCTGCTCGCCCGCCAAATCGACGTCGACGTGGCGCGAGGACGGCTACAGAAACGGGATACCCAGGGTCCAGCCACGCGGCTGCGGGACCGGCGGCCCAAGTGCGCAGCGGGCATGGCTTTTCCCGCATCCGCCACCCGTCTCCCGCTCGCGGGAGACGGGGAACGACCGAAGGAAGACCGGCTACCCGCCTGCGTTCGCTGCCCGTCAGCCGCGGCAGCGTGCAGTGAGTTCCGCGACACGCTGCCCGAACAGGCGAGCGGTCTCGAGGTCTCCGGGCAGCATCTCGTCCGGGCTGCTGTCGGCTGGTGAAGTGGCCATGGCGCCGCTGAAGGAACCGACGTAGTTGAGGTCGTTGCGCTGCGCGGCCTTGGTGTTGGCGGGCATCATCCCCGTCCCGACCCAGATGCCGCCGTGCTGCATCGCCAGCGTGAACAGATAGTGCAGGGTCGACAGCTTGTCACCGTTCATCGTCGCGCTGTTGGTGAAACCGGCGAAGATCTTGTCCTTCCACGCCTGTGTGAACCACGGCTTGCTCGACGCATCGGCGAACTTCTTGAACTGCCAGCTGACGCTGCCCATGTAGGTCGGGCAGCCCATGATGATGGCGTCGGCGGCGGCGAGGCTTTCCCAGGCGCCCGCCGGCAGGTTGCCTTCGGCGTCGATGGTGATCAGTTCGGCTGCGGCGCCCGCGGCGACCGCCTGCGCCATGCGCTGTGTGTGGCCGTAACCGGAATGGAAGACAACGGCTATCGTGCTCATCGGCGAACTCCTTGTGATGGTTGGGTGATCAGGGGGCGAGATCGAAAACAAGCACCTCGGCGTCGTCCCCGCCGCCGAGTTCGAGATGCTCTTCATCGGCCAGCAGGGCGGCATCACCGCCGTGCAGCAGTTGGCCATTGACGACCAGGCTGCCGCGGACGAGGTGCACGTAGGCCTTGCGTGTCCGGTCGAGCGGCAGGCGCGCCGATTCGGCGCCGTCGAAAAGCCCGGCGTGGATGGCGGCATCGGCATGGATGGTCAGCGAACCGGCAGCGCCGTCCGGCGAAGCGATCAGGCGCAGGCTGCCGCGCTTCTCGCTGGCCGGGAAGTGCCGCTGCTCGTAGCCCGGTTCGATTCCCTCGCGGCGCGGCTCGATCCAGATCTGCAGGAGATGGGTGGCCTGATCCGGCGCGTGGTTGAACTCGCTGTGGCGGACACCCCGCCCAGCGCTCATGCGCTGCACGTCCCCCGGCGCGATGTCGGTGCCGTTGCCGAGGCTGTCCCTGTGCCCAAGCAGTCCGGCGGTGACATAGGTGACGATTTCCATGTCGCGGTGGCCGTGCATGCCGAAGCCGCCGCCGACGGCAATCAGGTCGTCGTTGAGGACGCGCAGGTTGCCCCAGCCCATGTGCGCCGGGTCGTGGTAGTCGGCGAACGAGAACGAGTGATGGCTTTGCAGCCAGCCGTGGTCGGCGTGGCCGCGATCTTCCGCCTTGCGTATCTGCAACATGGGCTTCTCCTGTGGTGGCAGCGGCGAAGCGCTTCTCATTGATCAGTGGTCGCGGTGGCGGTCGCGCCGCCCGCCAACCCAGCCGTGGCCGACTCGCGGCTGTCGCTACCGGCAGCGGCACGCCCGCCCTTGGTGCCTGTGCCGGCGCCAGTCTCATCGAGGCAGCCGATCGACCGCTGCGCGCCGCGCAACGGCATCGAGGGAGCAAAGCAATAGGCGTCCATGGCGATGACGCAATTGTCGATGCCGGCGTGAAAACGTTCGACTCGCGGCGAATCGCCACCCGCCCCAAGGGCGACGAACAGCGGCAACAGGTGCTCATCGCTCGGGTGCGCGGCAACCGCGCCCGGCGCCCGGCGGCGGTAATGGAGGACGGCCGCCGTGTCGCCGGCCAGCAGGCGATCCGCCAGCCAGCTCGGGAACTGCCGGACGTAGGCCGGGATCGGGCCGCCGCCGTGCGCCGCCTGCCGGTAGTCGCGCAGGTTGTGCGTGACGTTGCCGGAGCCGATGACCAGGAAGCCCTGCCCGGCCAGCGGCGCCAGCGCCCGGCCAAGCTGCCAGGCCTGCCGTGGTCCGCCGTGGCTCTGGATCGACAGCGGGACGACCGGCACTTCGGCTTCCGGAAACATCAACCGGAGAGGAATCCAGGCGCCATGGTCGAGGCCGCGGTCAGGCGCCCGTTCGACCGCCAGCCCAACGGCGTGAATGGCCGCGACGACCTGTTCTGCCGCCGCGCGGGAACCGGTGGCGGGATAGCGCAAATCGTACAGTGCCGCCGGAAAGCCATGGAAATCGTGCAGCGTCGGCGGACGGTCGGCAAAGCCGACCGTCGGTGCGACGGTGTCCCAGTGGGCGCTGACGATGATGATCGCGCGCGCAGCAGAAAGGCTGCGGGCGCGCGCGGCGATGGCCGCGCCGGCGGCGCCCGGGCGCAGCGCGAAGGCGGGCGCGCCGTGCGGTACGAACAATGCAGGTTGTGTTGGGCTCGGGATCATGGTGTCGACTCGGCATGCGATGGCCGAACTCTAGGCCTTCTTCCGGGATCGAGATAGACGACAATGTGCAAATCATCATTGCTCATGGAGCAACAATGGACCGACTCGAGGGCATGAAGCTCTTCGTGCGCGTCGCCGAACTCGGCAGCTTCGCGGCCGTGGCGCAGCAACTCGGCGTCGCGCGCTCGGTGGTGACGCGGCAGGTTGCCGCACTCGAGGCGCATCTCGCCACCAGGCTGCTGTTGCGCAGCACGCGTCGACTGTCGCTGACCTCGGCCGGCAGCGCCTACCTGGAAAAGTGCCGGCTGATCCTGCATCTCGTCGAAGCGGCAGAGACGGACATCGCCGAAGAGCGCGTCGCGCCGCGCGGCCACATCCGCCTGAGCCTGCCGCTCAGCTTCGGACTCAAACGGCTGGCGCCACTGCTGCTGGAGTTCTCGCAGCGCCATCCGCACGTCGGCCTCGACATGGACTACACCGACCGCCGGGTGAACCTGATCGAGGAAGGCATCGATCTGGCGATCCGCATCACGCGCTGCCTCGATGACGGTGATGTGGCGCGGCGCATCGGCACCGGCGGCATGCAGGTGGTCGCCGCACCCGCCTATCTCGCCCGCCACGGCCGGCCGCGACATCCCGCGGAACTGATCGATCACGAATGCCTGGGTTATACCGGCGGCGGCACCGTACACAGCTGGCCCTTTGTCGTCGCCGGCAAGCTGCAGAGTTTTCCCGTGCGCAGCCGCATCCAGGCGAACAACGGCGAGGTGCTGGGCGAAGCGGCGGCACAGGGGATGGGGATCAGCCTGCAGCCCGATTTCATCGTCGAGGGCTTCGTCGCTGCCGGGCGTGTCGAGCCCATCCTGACCGGGTTTCCCGTTCCCGGCTTCGGCATCCACGCCATCCTCCCCAGCAATCGCCAGGTGCCACACCGTGTCCGGGTGCTGATGGACTTCCTCGCCGCCGGCATCGGCAGCGGCTGAGCCGCAGGCCCGCCGCCGACAACAGGAGCATCGCTGTGCGCTTTCGCACGGCGATCGACGGCGAGAGGCCGCATGCTTCAGCCATGGCCTCGGCTGGCAACGCGTACCGGCCCCGATTTCCCCGACAAATGACCAAGGAAGATTCACGATGACCACAGGTTCAATCGCCCGTCTGCTGACCCTGCTCGGCGCCCTGTCGGCCGGCGCTCTGGCACACGCTGCGCCCTTCCAGAACGGCAGCTTCGAAACCGCTTCGCTCGACCCGGGCACGTTTACCACCCTCGGACTCAACAACAGCCAGATCACCGGCTGGACGGTCAGCGGCGGCAACATCGACTACATCGGCACCTACTGGCAGGCAGCCCAGGGGAACCGCAGCATCGACCTCGCCGGCGACACACTCGGCACGATCCGCCAGACTTTCGACACCCAGGTCGGCTGGTTGTACACGGTCCAGTTCGCGATGGCCGGCAACACCGACGGCGATCCGGCACCGAAGCTGTTGAAAGTCGTCGCCGGCGACGAGGACGGCCAGTTCTCGTTCGACCAGAGCGGCAAGTCACGATCGAACATGGGCTGGCTGGACTACAGCTTCCAGTTCACTGCCGACACGGCGCAGACGACGCTGAGCTTCTCGGCACTCAACGGCGCCTGCTGCTACGGCGCCGCGCTCGACAACGTGCGCATCACCGCCGAAGCGGGTTCTGTGCCGGAGCCCGCTTCGGCACTGCTCGTCGGTCTGTCGCTCGCCGGTCTCGGCTGGTCGCGGCGCAACCGCCCGCAACGCCGTCCGCCGGGCGAGCACCGTTAGGGCCTTGCCGGCCGCGGCGGATCGTCGCGGGCTTGCCTACCCTGCACTCGGCAAGCCTTCGAGAACAATGCGTCGTCCGCCACGCCGGCGTGGCGCACCGGCGTTGGAGAAACGGTCCGCTACGATCCTGGGCACCTCGCACAGCATCCGGCTGGCGATCGGCGCAGCCATCCGGCGGATCCGGATGGCCGCATCACACCATGAGGTCGGCCGACCCGGCGACGATCGACATGGGAGACGAGGTTCCGGTTGCCGTGTGACATCGCGTCGCGCGGCAATCTGTCGTCTTCTCCGGCAGCCTCTTGGTCGCTATGCTCGGCACACGTTCGATGGCGGGGTCGTGGTGACGATGCAGACAGGCGGGAGCCGTTTTCTGGTGGTCGAGGACGATCCGGCCTTCTCCCGCGTCCTGACGCGGGGCCTGCGTTCACGGGGTTTCGATGTGACTCTGGTGACGACGGCAGCGCAAGCGCTGCTTGCCGCCCGGGAAGTGGCGCCCCACTTCGTCATCCTCGACCTGAAGCTGGGCAGCGACTCGGCGCTGCCGTTGATCCGGCCACTGCGTGCGCTGTGCTCGGCAACGCGCATCTGCCTGCTGACCGGCTTCGCCAGCATCGCCACGGCGATCGAAGCAATCAAGCTCGGTGCCCATCACTACCTCGCAAAGCCCGTCCACATCGACGAGATCCTGGCGACCCTCGGTTGTGTTGCCGCCGCAGACGCGGACGGCGAGCAGCCTTCGCTTGCGCTGCGCGGAAGACAGCACACCCTCGATGACGTCGAATGGCGCCATATCCTCAAGACCCTCCGCGACTGCGACGGCAACATCTCGCGCGCGGCGCGGGCACTCGGCATGCATCGGCGGACGCTGCAACGCAAGCTGGCGGCACGCAACCGCGGCGACCGTGGCGCGGCACTGTCACGCGTGCTTCGGCAACCGGCCAGGCGCCCGCCGTCATGAAGGCCGGCAGCGACGCGGTCGATGCCTGGGCCGATGTCCGGCAGCCGGGGCGATCGCCCGCGCAGTCGGTCGTCGCGCCGATGACGTCCGCGGAGAACCGGCTGCGCCCCGCCGCCCGTCGGACAGCTTGCCTCGCCCGCTGACTGGCGCCAGCCATCGAGGCCGGCTGGCGACCTCTCCGCGCAACCCCTCAGCGCGTCAGCTGCGCATACAGCCGGGGCAGTCGGAACGCCAGTTCCTCCGGCCGCTTGACGACGGTATGGCCGGTGGGCCCGAACAGGTGCGGCAGGTAGTCCTCGCCGGCATGGTCGATGGTGATGCAGAAGGGCTCGATTCCCTGTCGGCGTGCCTCGATGACCGCCATCCGTGTATCCTCGATAGCGTAGCGCCCCTCGTAGTGGTCGATGTCGTGCGGTTTGCCGTCGGAAACGATGAGCAGCGGCCGCAACCTCGCCGGCTGCCCGGCGAGCAGGGTCGTTGCCCGCCGCAGAGCCGCGCCAAGGCGCGTGTAGTAGCCCGGCCTGATCGCCGTGATGCGCCCGCGCACGGCATTGTCGAAGCGCTCGTCGAAGGTCTTGATCTCGTGGAAGCGCACCAGGCTGCGCTTGAGCGACGAAAAACCGTACATCGCGAAACGGTCACCAGTGGCTGTGAGCGCCTCGCCGAAGAGCAGCATGCCGTCGCGGATGACGTCGATGACGCGGTGCGTGTCGCTGACCCAGGCGTCGGTGGACAGCGAGAGATCGGCGAGCACGAGGCAGACGAGGTCGCGCTCGTGGCGCTGCAGCGCGCGGAAGCTGGCCGGAAGCGAAGCAGTGATGCCGGCGACGCGATCGGCATGCCCGCGCACGCAGGCGTCGAGATCGATCTCTTCGCCGTCCGGCTGCGCCTTCAGCCAGCTGCGCGCCGGCGCGAGGCAGGCAAGCTGGCGGCGGATGCGCACTGCGGTCGGGCGCAGGTGTGGCGGCAGCGGTACCGCCGCCGCGTCGCGTGCCCGCATCGTCTGCAGCCGACAGTAGTCCGGGCGCAGCGCCCGACGCCGCCAGTCCCATTCCGGCAACAGGATGCCGTCGTCGAGAATGAGCTCGTCCTCGGCGCCTGCCGGCAGGTCGAGGTCGAAACGGATGCGCGACGCGGGATTGGCGCCGGCATCATCGGCCAGTGTGAGCCTGTCGAGGTCATCGGCTGCGCGAGCGCCATCCGGATCCTCATCATCGTCGATGTCGCGATTGACCCGCACGAATTCCGCCCATGAGAGCAGGCTTTCGGCACGGAAAGGGAGCAGGAAGGGTGACTTGCGCTCGGGCATGGTGACCCGCTCGGCAGCACGGCGCTTGCCGTCGCCGGGGCGCGGGCGGCTGCCGCCGGCGCTGCCTGCCACTGCTCCCTGAGGCCGTGCGCCGGCGGCGCCGGTCGGCGGCGGTGTGTGCAGCCAGAGCGGCACCGGCACGGGCGGCCGGCGACACGACGGCAGGCTGGCCACGCTGCCGGGATGCTGCAGTGCGGTGCGGATCGCCAACTCGCAGGCCGCCTCGTCGCCGCGCAGCGTCGCCGGCAGCGGACGCGTCGCGAGCACGGCTTCGACGAGACGCCGGTAGCGCGGCACCAGCGCCGGCTGCCGCCGCAGCAACCCGCTGCTCAGACGCTGATTGCGCACGAACCAGTCGTCGTCGCAGTCCGCAGCATCGCTCGCGGCGAGAAGGGCGAGCCAGAGGTAGAGATCGCGGTTCAGTTGGCGCTCGGCGAAGAGGGCAATCATTTCGGGCAGGCGCAATGTTTCCGCGTCGACCGATGCCCGCGCACGCTTCTCGCCGCTGCCGGCGATGCGCTCGATCAGCCGTCGCCGGGCGCCGTGGCGCTCCTCGCTGGCAGCGACGATGCGCACCCCGGTGCTGCCGCCGAAGGCGCGGTAGAAGACGCCGACGCTCCGCTCGACCTCGCGCAGCGACACCGCGGCCTCGGGGTGCTCGCGGCGTGTCACGCGCGTGATGAAGCGGTCCCAGATGCCGCCGATCCACTCTTCCATCAATCCTCTCCGCGCGCAGCTGCCGGTGCTTCATCGCGGCGGCCGATGAGGCTCACCGGCGCCTCGTTCTGCCGCGCGGCCTCGTCTTCGATCCAGCGCAGCAGCGGCTCGCGTCCGCGCCCCATTTCGACGGTGGCGCACGCGGTCAGGCACTGGCCGCACTGCGTGCAGGTAAACATCTTGCGTTTGGCGAGTCGCGGCCGCAGGCGCATCGGGCAAACGCCCTCGCAGACGGCATGGCCGGGGCCGTCGGCGGCGTAGCAGTCGGCGCAGTGGGCAGCGCGGCGGCGCGCGAAGCCGACCACCATGGCGTCGCGATTCGCCATCCAGAGGAGGCTCTGGAACACGCCGACGGCGCAGCCGAAGCGACAGAAGAGGTGGCGAGCGAGGAGAAACTCGGCGGTCAACACGGCCGTGGCAACGCTGATGAACAGCGCCTGGCTGCGCGTCGGCGAGAGGGCGATCAGGTTGCCATAGACCTCGACCGGCGGCAGCAGGTAACCGAGCAGGACGACGGCCCAGACGAAGCCGACGATGACGGCAGTCGGCAGCAGCACCAGCCACCACGCGCGATCGCGCGAGATCGGCGAACCGTCCGCATGGCACGCCGGCAGAGCCTGGCGATCCCAGAGCGAGGGCTTGCCGGTGGCACGGCGCATCAGGTCGTTGATCGTCTCGACGACCGCGAAGTGCGGACACAGCCAGCCACAGTAGAGACGTCCCCAGCGCCAGGCGACGAGGAGCAGGAGCCCGGCGGCAGCGGCAAGCGGCAGGAATAGACGCAGGAACAGGTTGGCCGCCATCTCGCCGGCACCGATGCCACCGGCGAGAAAGGCATCGATGCCGAGACGCCATTCCATTCCCAGGATCACCGCGTGACCCGCGACGAGATCGATGCGCAAGATGTCGAACACCGGCGCCAGCGCAAAGAGAAGGAAGAAGCCGATCTGTGCGGCGATGCGCTTCGCCTGCAGCCGGTCTGGCGTCTCCCCGAGATTGAGCATGCGTCGGTTGCGTTCAGTCGCCGAAGCTGATGGCGACGACTTCCATCAGCGCCGCGGCGGTCTCCTCGTCGTCGGTCAATGATTCGACGAGTGCGGCGCGGCAGGCATCCGTCGCGCTCATCCCGGACCGCATCAGCTTGCCGGCATAGACCAGCAGGCGGGTGCTGGCGACTTCATCGAGGTCGATGTCCTTCAGCGCGCGCAGGCGGTTGCCGAGCTCGACCAGCTGCCGGGCGACGAACGTCGCGCAACCGCTCTCGCGGGCGACGATCGCCACCTCGCGCAGCGCCGCCGGGAAGTCGAAGCGCAGGCTGACGAAGCGCTGGCGCGTCGAGGGCTTCATGCCCTTCAACAGGTTCTGGTAGCCGGGGTTGTAGGAAACGACCAGCATGAAGGACGGCGGCGCCGGCAGAATCTCGCCGGTTCGGTCGATCGGCAGCTCGCGCCGATGGTCGGCGAGCGGATGGATGACGACGGTGGTGTCCTTGCGTGCCTCGACCACCTCGTCGAGATAGCAGATGCCGCCGGCGCGAACGGCGCGCGTCAGCGGGCCGTCGCACCAGCGCGTCTCGCCCGCTTCGATCAGGTGGCGGCCGATCAGGTCGGCGGCAGCGAGGTCGTCGTGACAGGAAACGGTGAACAGCGGCAGACCCAGACTGGCTGCCATGAATTCGACGAAACGCGTCTTGCCGACGCCCGTCGGCCCCTTCAGCAGCAGCGGCAGGCGATTGCGCCAGGCATGTTCGAACAGCGCGACCTCCTGTCCGATCGGCTCGTAGTACGGGATTTCGATGGCCTTATCGGCCGGACTGCAGGCGTTCATTGCGTGATCCGTCATGCTGGCTGGAATGGCAGGGACCGGCCCTGGCCGGCCGTTCCCTGGCTTGCGGGCCGCCGGGACTCAGGCCACTGCGTTCTCCCTGCCCTTGACGAAGAAGCTGGCGAGGTACGCCAACAGCCCGGCCAGGAAGACGACGCCGGCCCACTCGCGCATCCAGTAGAACAGCGCGACCTGCTCCTGCACGACCATGAACGGCGACGGCGTGGCCGAAACGCGCTGCAGCCAGACCTGCAGGATGCCGGCGCCAGTGAGGAACAGCGTGATGAAGACCATCGCCACCGTCATCAGCCAGAAGCCCCACATCTCGACGACCTGCGATGCGTTCGAGTTTGCCGCGCGGCCGCGCATCTGCGGCATGGCATAGGAGATGATCGTCAGCACGACCATGACATAGGCACCGTAGAAGGCCATGTGGCCATGCGCCGCAGTGACCTGCGTGCCGTGCGTGTAATAGTTCACCGGCGCCAGCGTGTGCAGGAAACCCCAGACGCCGGCACCGAGGAAGGCCATCACGCCGGTGCCGAGCGCCCACAGTGTCGCTGCCTTGTTCGGGTGCTCGCGGCGGCGCCGGTTCACCATGTTGAAGGCAAACAGCGTCATGGCGAAGAACGGGACCGGTTCGAGTGCGGAAAAGACACCGCCCCAGAGTTGCCAGAACTCCGGCGTTCCGATCCAGTAGAAGTGGTGCCCGGTGCCGATGATGCCGGTGACCAGCGCCAGCGTGATGATGACGTAGATCCACTTGTCGATGACCTCGCGATCGACGCCGGTGATCTTGATCAGCACGAAGCCGAGAATGGCGGCGAGGATCAGTTCCCAGACGCCTTCAACCCACAGATGGACGACGAACCACCAGTAGAACTTGTCCTTGACCAGGTTGTGCGGGTTGTAGAAGGAGAACAGGAAGAACAGCGCCAGACCCCACAGGCCGAGCAGCAGCACGCTGCTGATCGCCGTCTTGCGCCCCTTGAGTACGGTCCGCGTGATGTTGTACAGGAAGCCGAGCGCGACGACGACGATGCCGACCTTGGTAATCGTCGGCTGTTCGAGGAACTCGCGGCCGATCGTCGGCAGCAGGTCGTTGCCGGTGATCTGCGCCAGCGTCGCGTAGGGCACGGCAAGGTATCCGACGACCGTCAGCGCGGCAGCGACGAGGAAGATCCAGAACAGAGCCAGCGCCAGCTTCGGGCTGTGCAACTCGCTTTCCGACTCTTCGGGCACGAGATAGTAGGTGGCGCCCATGAAGCCCATCAGCAACCAGACGATCAGCGCGTTGGTGTGCACCATGCGGGCGACGTTGAACGGGATGTGCGGGAACAGGAAATCGCCGACCACGTACTGCAGCCCCATGATCAGGCCAAACAGGACCTGCGCGACGAAGAGACCCAGCGCGGCGATGAAGTACGGTTTGGCAACCGCTTGCGATTGGTATTGCATGTCCGTTTCCTTTCCGTCTCAGCCCTGGATGTTCGGCGGCCACTTGGCGGTGTCGATCTTCGACGCGTATTCGAGGAAGTCAGCGATCTCGTTCAACTGCTTCTCGCCCAGGTTGAACTGCGGCATCGAACGGCGGCCGCTGATGCCCTCCGGCGGACGGCTCTGGATGAAGGCCTTGACCGCAGCCTTGCCCTCCTCGCCACCGCCGAAGCGATCGACGACGTTGCCGAGTTCCGGCGCGAAGTAGGCGCCTTCTCCGAGCAGCGAGTGGCAACCGATGCAGTTGTTGTCTTCCCAGATCCTTTTGCCGGCAGCGATCTGCGGATTGGCTGCCAGCATTTCGCGGCGGTCGCGTTTCGGCGTCTCCGACTCCGACTGGAATGCCAGCGCGGCAAAGAGCAGCACGAAGAACGCCGTTCCACCGTAGAAGACGTTGCGTGCCGATGACGTACTGAATGATGCGCTCATTCGGTAAACCCTCCAGTTCATCGCGCAGGAAGCTGCGCGGTGCGCAATCTAGTGCCGATCGGACCCGGGAAAATTTGACCTCGATCAAGAGCGGCCGGCCGTCGGGGGCGATGCCGGAAGGCGCAGTGCAGGCCCCTGCTGCAACGCGGCGGCACCGACGAGACACGTTGTCGCACCCCGGGAAACGTCCGCCATACGGCCGATCTGCGTCCGTCCAGAGCGACTTGACGCCGCTACCGGGCGATTCTATGCTGCTCATGGCCGCAAAGATTTTTCCGGGTGTCGGATGCGGCACCGCCACTCCGGGCGCCTTGCCGTTGCGCCGGAGGATTCCCGCGACGTGGCGGTCCTGTCGTTGGGCTCGTCGCCGCCAACGGTGATGGCCGCCTTCCTGCCATCCGGGTCGCCAGAGAGGTGATGGATGTATCCGCAAGTCCTGTTCTTCGCCCTGCTGGTCGTGACCACGGCGGTATCGGGTGGCGAGGTTTACAAGTGGGTCGACGAGAAGGGCGTGACCCACTTCTCGGAGTTGCCGCCACCGGGACAGCAGGCGGCGAAACCCCGGCAGCCACCGACAGCGCAAGGGCAGCCGCAAGCAGCCCCGGCCAGTGCCGCCGATGGCGGCAGGCCGGCCGGCAAGACGTGGCAGGAGAAGGAAACGGAGTTTCGCCAGCGGCAGATCGAACGGGATGCCGCTGCCCGCAAGCAGGAGGAACAGGACGCGGCCGCGAAGCGACTGCAGCGCGACTGCCTGCTCGCCCGAAAATCTCTCGAGAACCTGCAGAATG